>CAZAPO010000037.1:0-32304 GCA_964487005.1 uncultured Flavobacteriaceae bacterium | reverse complement strand
TATTATTTTTTAGACAGTCTTCTAATTGGTGATAATAAGATCATTGCCGTTTTGCTCAACACGATAGGCTTTTAGTCCACATCGCAAACTACTATCGTTTAAGGGCTGCCCTGTTATTAAACTGTAGGTATTTGGAGTCGTGCAACTAGAAGTAGCTTCTAAGCCATTAATTTCTAAACGCGAACAACTAGAAGGCGATAGGTTGGGATCACTGGCATCCCAGGCCAAAAAACCTGTACCAGAATTGGTAACAATAATTCCACCATTACCAGCATTTGGTACATATACAGAATTGCTTACAAATTGCAGCTGGCTAAATTGTGGTAAGCTCATGTTAACAATTTCATTTACACCAATGTTTAGCAAAAACCTGCAATTACTATCATTAATATTGCTTTTGCTGCAACTCAAAGTGATAAGTAGGAAGAACGTAAATAAAGTCTTTTTCATAGTAGAATTATTGCGCTGTAATTTACAATAAAAACGTAATTAATCTAATATTTTGTATATTTGTATTACAATCTCGTGTGGACGAGATTTTTTGTGTTTATAGACTAGCTGTAAACACTTTTTTAATTAATATGAAGTATTATGAGTAACGTATCGTATTACACTGAAGAGGGATTAAAAAAATTAAGAGAAGAATTAAATCACTTAAAAGATATTGAGCGTCCAAAGGCTTCACAGGCCATTGCAGATGCACGGGATAAAGGAGACTTAAGTGAGAATGCAGAATATGATGCAGCTAAAGAAGCCCAAGGATTGTTAGAAATGAAAATCGCAAAACTTGAGGAAACCTTATCGAATGCACGATTGATTGATGAATCACAATTAGACACTTCAAAGGTGCTAGTGCTATCAACAGTAAAAATTAAAAATCAGACCAATGGTATGGAAATGTCCTATACCTTAGTTGCAGATCGTGAAGCTGATTTAGCTTCAGGGAAAATATCGGTTAATTCACCAATTGGTAAAGGATTATTAGGTAAATCGGTTGGCGATGTCGCAGAAATCCAGGTGCCTAATGGAACTATGAAATTTGATATACTTGATATTACAAGAGACTAATGGCAAGTATTTTTACCAAAATAATAAATGGCGAGATTCCATGTTATAAAGTAGCCGAAACTAAAGATTTTTTGGCGTTTTTAGATATCAATCCAAATGCCAAGGGGCATACACTTTGCATCCCAAAAAAAGAAGTTGATAAAATCTTCGATCTTGACGAAGAGACCTATAATGGTTTAATGAGCTTTTCACGAAAAGTTGCTTTGGCCATAGAGAAGACCATCGAGTGTAAACGCGTAGGAATTTCGGTTATTGGTTTAGAAGTTCCTCATGTACATGTACATTTAATACCCTTAAACTCAATGGATGATGCTCGATTTATTAATAAAGTGCAACTAGATAGCTCAGCATTTCAATCTATTGCTAAGGCCATTAACGCTAACCTATAATTGTTTTAGTGAGATTTGAATCGTAGTGCCTTTTCCAATTTCAGATTGTACCACTTTTATTTTACCGTCATGGTAATCTTCAACTATGCGTTTTGCAAGTGATAGCCCGAGTCCCCAACCGCGTTTTTTACTTGTAAAACCAGGCTCAAATATTTTCTTAAATTGGGGTTTGGCAATCCCTTTTCCTGTATCAATAACCTGAACGTGGGCGTATTTTTCATTGGCCATTATCTTTACCGTTAATTGCCCCTTGCCCTTCATGGCATCAATAGCATTTTTAACTAGATTTTCAATGGTCCAACTATAGAGTTGTTTATTTAGCTTTACCGTAATTTCATTTTCAGGAGCTTCAAAAGAGAAGTTCACCAATTTAGAAGAACGCGACTTTAAGTACTCAAAAGAATCTTTTGTTTCTTTAACCAAGAATGAGTTTTCGAGCGTTGGAACCGATCCAATTTTGCTAAAACGCTCAGTAATAGTTTGTAATCTAGAAATATCCTTTTCTATTTCATTGGTATGTTCTGCATCGACACCTTCCATTTTCAATAATTCAACCCAGCCAATTAAAGAAGACAAAGGGGTGCCAATTTGGTGAGCAGTTTCTTTAGCCATACCAGACCATAATTTATTTTGAGTGGCCACCCTGGAACTTCGGTAAAAGAAAAAGACCACTGCTGCAAATAAAACAATGATTAGAATTAATGCTAGCGGATAATATTTTAATTTGTTCAACAAAGATGAATTCCCATAAACTATGGTGCCATAATCAGAGTCTTTGTAGGTAACAGCAATTGGGTTGTTTTCTTTCTCAAACCTAATTCTAAGCTTGTTCAAATAGGTATTCACGTCATTGATTCCAATAGTATCAATATTTTTAATGGTAGAGAATTCACCTTCAGGTGTAACCATCATCATTGGATTGGTGGTAAAGGTTGTATCAGTAAGTATATGCGTGGTAACTGGATTAACATCGGCATCAAGGTCATTAATGTTCCCTAGAAAGTCACTTTGAGAAAAGGCCCAAGTTTGCATTTTTATTCGCTCTTCAGCCTTAAATTTTTGAAAGAAATCATACGTATTCCAAAGAATAAGTGAAATAATTGCAAAAGAGGCAACAATAATAATCCAGCGTAAAATATTCCTATTACTCAAAAAAAGAAGAGTGTTGATTTGTAATTCTAAATATAATGCAATTATGTTAATATTATTGTCCTAGATGTTAGTAAATCGGTTTTTAGTTCCTATAGAGATTATTAACTTTGTTCAACTAAAATTACAAGATGATTTCTATTGAACCTAAAGACATTTCTGTAGGAAAATTGCATGGATATTTATTGAGTTCGGTTGCTCCAAGACCAATTGCATTTGCGAGTACAATTGATGCTAATGGTAACCCCAATTTATCGCCTTTCAGTTTTTTTAATGTTTTTAGTGCCAATCCGCCTATACTCATATTTTCACCGGCTAGAAGGGTGAGAAATAATACAACAAAGCATACATTACAAAACGCCGAAACCGTAAAGGAAGTGGTAATTAATGTGGTGAATTTTGATATAGTTCATCAAATGTCGTTGAGTAGTACAGAATATCCAGAGGGTGTGAACGAGTTTGAAAAAGCTGGGTTAACCATGCTAAAGTCTGATCTTGTAAAACCTTTTAGAGTTGCAGAATCTCCCGTTCAGTTTGAATGCAAAATAAATGATGTTATTAAATTGGGTACAGAAGGCGGAGCAGGAAATTTAATAATATGCGAAGTTGTTAAACTGCATATTTCAAATGAGGTATTAAATGATGATGATACCATTAACCAAGAAAAATTGGATGTGGTGGCAAGAGCTGGTGGAAGCTATTATACAAGAGCAAATAAAGGATTTTTTGAAATCCCTAAACCATTATCAAGCCTTGGTATTGGTGTAGATGCAATGCCAGAGCATGTTAAAAACAGTATGATATTAACGGGGAACGATCTTGGGATGTTGGGTAATGTGGAAGCATTACCAACGCAACAAGAAATAGAAAGTTTCTTAGTAGATGTTAGTGAAAGATATCCTAACGTAAGGGAGACCTCTCATAGAGAAAAACATAAAATAGCACAAAATTATCTTAGCTTTGGCGATGTTGAAAGTGCTTGGAAGTTATTATTGAGTTAAAAAAATAAATAGAAATAAAAGAATGGAAGTACAAGGAAGAATTAAATTGATTGGGGAAACACAAACATTTGGTAACAATGGATTTAGAAAGAGAGAAGTTGTCGTTACTACAGAAGAACAATATCCGCAGCATATTATGATTGAGTTTGTTCAAGATAAAACAGATTTACTTAACAATTATCAGGTTGGTCAACAAGTTAAAATAAGCATAAACCTTAGAGGGAGAGAGTGGGTGAATCCACAAGGAGAAACCAAATATTTTAACTCTATACAGGGTTGGAGAATAGAGAGCTTACAGCAAGATGCCCCTAGTGAGGCACCACCTGTACCGCCTATGGATGCCTTTGAACCAGCAGAAAGTTTAAAAGAAGATGATTACGATGATCTACCGTTTTAAGAATTAGAGATTTAAAAGCCTTGGTTAATATCAAGGCTTTCTTTTTGCCTTTATTTATAGTATTTTTCAATCATGTACATTTTAACCAAGAAGATTGCGTTTCCAGAAGTTTCAATGGCAAACAGGGATGGTCTCTTAGCTATTGGTGGAGACTTGTCTGCACCACGTTTGGTACATGCATATAGCAATGGTATTTTTCCTTGGTATGAAGAAGGACAGCCTATATTATGGTGGTCACCAGACCCAAGGTTTGTGTTATTTCCAAATAACTTAAAGATTTCAAAAAACACCAAGAAGTTACTTTTAAAGAATGAATTTAAGGTAACCATCAATAAGGCATTTACTAAAGTTATTGAACAATGCGCTACGGTTAAGAGAAAAGGGCAATCAAGTACTTGGATAACTAGAGAAATGATTAATTCTTATTGTAAACTTCATGACCAAGGGTGGGCAAAATCTGTTGAAGTTTGGAGGGATGATGAACTCGTAGGTGGTCTTTACGGGATCGACCTTAAAAATGGAGTATTTTGTGGAGAAAGCATGTTTTCGTTAATACATAATGCCAGTAAAATAGGATTTATTACCTTAGTAAATCAAAACCATTATAAACTAATAGATTGCCAGATATACACCCAATACCTGGAAAGTCTAGGAGCAGAAGAAATTCCCAGAGAGGAATTTCTTAAGTTTTTAAAGTGATATTTATCATTCTTTTTCAATCTTATTATGATGAAATTAGAAACCCTAAAAGTGCGATTTAATGCTAACACGAGAAGATTTTTTTGCTTCAAATAATAAAGAAGAGTTTAAAGCAATTCTAAAACAAAAATTAACACCTGATAGATATCAGGAGATAATTTACGCTATTCAATATGAACAAGAATTGTTGAAACTCCAAGGTGAGTTGGTTGATCTTCAAAGATGGGTTGCCAAACATAAAAAACGTGTTTGTATAATTTTTGAGGGACGTGATGCTGCTGGAAAGGGAGGTGCTATAAGAAGATTTACAGAACATCTTAATCCTCGTTCAATGAGAATCGTAGCACTTACTAAACCTACCGATGTTGAAAAAGGGCAGTGGTATTTTAGAAGATATATTAAAGAACTTCCCAATCCTGGAGAAATAGTATTCTTTGACCGTAGCTGGTATAACAGAGCAGTAGTTGAACCTGTTATGGGGTTTTGCTCACATCAAGAATACAATAAGTTTATGGTTCAGGTACCAGAGTTTGAGCACATGTTATATGAAGATGGAGTAGAAATTATAAAGTTTTGGTTTTCTATTTCAAAAGAAGAGCAGTTAAAGAGATTTGAAGCTCGATTAGAAAACCCTTTGAAACGTTGGAAATTTAGTGAAGTAGATCGTGAAGGGCAGCGTAGATGGGATGATTATACTTTTTATAAAGAGCAAATGTTTAGTAAAACACATACTACATTTAGCCCGTGGACAATCATAAAAACTAATGAAAAAAAAGAAGCGAGGTTAGAAAGTATTAGACATGTACTTTCTAAGTTTGATTACGAAGGAAAAGGAAATTCTGGAGCATCAATATTACCAGACCCAAATATTGTACAACGCTATCATCGAATGATAAAACAAATGGATTAAATGATACTATCAGATAAAGCAATAAAAAGTTTAAATAGCAAGCGAGGAATTAAGCAGTTTCTGCTTGATGAAAACAATAGTGTTTCAAAAGCGCTGCGTACGGTTAATTTTGAGAGTAGATTAAAAAAACTACAAATTGAGCTAATTCATTTGCAACATTGGGCGGTAGAGCATGATGAGAAAATCGTAATTATCTTTGAAGGGAGAGATGCCGCTGGAAAAGGTGGGGCAATTAGAAGAATTACACAGCATTTAAACCCAAGAGAGTTTAAAGTGGTAGCATTACCAAAGCCTACAGAAGAAGAAAAAGGAGAATGGTATTTTCAACGCTATATAAATAACTTACCTAGAAAAGGTAAAATTGTATTTTTTGATAGAAGTTGGTACAATAGAGCAGTGGTAGAACCAGTTAATGGTTTCTGTACTGAAGAAGAATATAACATCTTCATGAATCAAGTAAATGATTTTGAGCGAATGATTGTTGAATCGGGTATTAGATTAATCAAGTTTTATTTTTCTATTTCAAAAGCAGAACAGGCAAAAAGGTTTGCCGAGATTAAAAAGAGTCCAGTAAAGAAATGGAAATTTAGTAAAGTAGATCAACGCGCTCAATCCCTTTGGGATGAGTACACCAAATACAAAGCTGTAATGTTTGAGAAAACAAACACAGAAGTTGCTCCTTGGATTATCATAAAAGCAAACCGAAAGGGTAAGGCTAGAATAGAAGCCATACAGCACATGTTAGATAACATTCCGTATAAGCAACAGGATCTAGATTTTTATTACCACTAAACTTGGTTGTATCTGTAACAAGAGGTAATATGGTCATTAACCATTCCAATAGCTTGCATAAATGCATAAACTACCGTGGTCCCTACAAACTTAAACCCTCGCTTTTTTAGGTCTTTACTAATTAGATCACTTAATGGAGTATTGGCAGGAATTTGTTGCAATGATTTAAAGTTGTTTCTAATGGGAGTTTCATTAACAAATGCCCATATGTAGTTACTAAAACTACCAAACTCGTCTTGAATTTTCATAAAAGCTTGTGCATTGGTAATTGTAGCATTTATTTTTAATCGGTTTCTAATTATTCCTGCGTCTTGTAGTAAAATGTCGATTTTAGGTTGCTCATATTTGGCGATTGATTGATACATAAAATCATCAAATGCTATTCTAAAATTTTCTCGTTTTTTTAGAACAGTAATCCAACTTAATCCGGCTTGAAAAGTTTCTAAAATTAAAAACTCAAAAAGAGTTTCGTCATCGTAAATAGGTACACCCCATTCATTGTCGTGATAGTCTTCATATAGCCGATCACCCTTGCACCAGTCGCATCTTTGTTTGGTCATAAGAACAAATAATATTATAAGATACTAATTTATGAAAATGAACCTTTAATTTTTTCCTTGAAATAAAAAAGTAATTGTACCTATTTGAGAAGCTTTTTTTGGATCTCTATTAAATTTTGAGGCCTTGGCATATTCGAGTGCATGATCAATTAAACAGCCATTTTCAGAAGATGAAGACGAATTTATATAGGCATCGGTTACATTACCTTCATGATTAACCGTAATATTAACTATAATCTTTCCACCAGATTCACACAGGTATATTGGTGTAGGTAAAAATGTATGCATTCTGTCTACCAAAGAGTAACTTACAGAACTATTTTTGTTAACGGCGCCAGAACTAGCTTCCTTTTGCGTTTCTAATCGTTTATTTACAATGTCATTGATATTCCCAAACTCAGACGAATTATCTTGGTTAGCACCACCCTTAGCAGCAGTTAAATAACTGTTTTCCTGAGAAGCCCTAAGTTCTTCTATTGAGGTTCTGTTTTTAATGGCTTCCATCTGCTCCTCAAATTCTTGATCGCTTACTTCTTCATTTTCATAATCTCGAGTCTCATTGAAGGCTTTATTAGTGGCAGGAGTGGACATCAAATTGTCTAAGCTTTTTAATATTTCCTCCAAATCTTCTTGTTCATCCTCAACAAGAGTTTCAGGTTCAACCTCATAATAGGTTTCAGCTACTAATTCAGATTTCTTTTTTATGTGAATAGTAAAACCAAGATATACTACCACGGTAAGTACTAGCGAGGTAGCAATTAAAGCTTTATATGTATTAGAACTAAGCAAAATTTATACGACTTAGGGTCTAGTTATATACGTTTATAAGCTGAAAATAGTTTAAACTAGGTGATTCACCAAATTGTTTGAGTGAATATTATTTGGTTAAACTGTTAATGAAAGCATCAATTGTCATACTATTTTCAACTTCGAAATCCCCAATTTTGGTACGTCGTAAAGCGGTAAGATGCCCTCCAGATTTTAAGGCTTTTCCAAAATCGTGAGCCAAAGACCTTATATATGTTCCTTTGCTACAAACAACTCTAAAATCAACAGACATACCATCGATTTTAGTGATTTCGAATGAAGAAATTTTAATACTACGTGGTTTAATTTCAACTTCCTTACCTGCTCGCGCAAATTCGTATAAGCGTTTCCCATCTTTCTTTATTGCCGAGAATACAGGAGGAAATTGATCGATCTCACCAACAAATTGTTTTGTAGCTGCATGGATTAGGTTTTCAGTAATATGATCTGTTGAGAAAGTTGCATTCACTTGAGTTTCGAGGTCATATGAAGGTGTTGTTGCACCTAGTTGTATGGTCCCGGTATATTCCTTTATTTGAGCTTGATATGAATCAATTTGCTTGGTCATTTTCCCCGTGCAAATAATAAGCAAACCAGTCGCTAATGGATCTAATGTTCCAGCATGACCAACCTTGATTTTTTTAATATTAAAGGATTTTCGTATATGCCATCTAATTTTATTGACCACCTGAAATGACGACCATTCTAGAGGTTTGTCGATAAGTAAAATTTGTCCGTTTTGAAAATCTTCTAAAGTATGCATAAACTAACTAAAGAAAGAAACACCTATGGCAATTAAACCAACAATGGTGCAATAAATAGAAAAATAAGAAAGCTTGCTTTTCTTAACGAGAGAAATCATCCATGTGCATGCTAGTAAACCAGAAATAAACGCGGCAATAAAGCCAAAGGAAAGGGCCGTAATATTATCGCTCTGAAAACTGAGTTCGCCACTAAATACATCTTTTACTATTTTACCCAAGATTAATGGAACGACCATTAAAAAAGAAAAACGTGCGGCTCTGGTCTTATCATTCTTTAATAAGACTGAGGTCGATATGGTAGCGCCAGATCTAGATATTCCAGGTAACATAGCAATAGCCTGTGCAAAACCAATAACGAGGGCATCTTTAAATGAAACCTTCTTATCATTCATTTTTGCCTTATCGGCCAAATAAAGTAGTAAGGCAGTTACAATAAGCATGAAACCAACAAGTTTTATGTTACCTCCAAAAAGTTCAGCAAATTCAGATTCGTAGGAATACCCAATAATGGCAGCAGGGATCATTGATAGTGCAATTTTTGCAACAAACTTTGTGTCGTCATTCCATTTAAAACTAAACACACCCTTTAATATTTCAAAAATATCTTTTCTAAACACGACAATTGTACTTAGAGCTGTGGCAAAGTGAAGGACCACAGTAAATAAAAGGCTCTCTTGTGGCATCATATGGTCGCCCAATATTGCTTTACCCAGTTCTAAATGACCACTAGAAGAAACAGGAAGAAATTCGGTAAGACCTTGAACAATTCCTAATAAAATTGCGTCAATAATTTCCACGCGTTAACTGCTTTTAAGATTTATCCTTATCTGGATTCACTAAAATTGCATAGATCTGAATAACAAATCCAATAACCACTAATGTTGGCGCTAATCGAATACGCGTAGCGTTAAAAATCTCTGGATTAAAAACGTTGGGATCATCACTGCCACCTCCTGCCATAAGTATAAACCCTAAGGCGATAAAGGCAATGCCAATAAACATAAACTTGTAATTTTTTTTACCAAAAATAAAGCCGCTATTTGCTTCCTCTTTACGTTTTTTTTCACCCATATTTAATCAATCTCTGTAAAAATAATAGTGTCATCAATGGCTAACTGTGCAATATGGTCAGAGGTAATTGTACCTCCAAGCACTTTAGCTAGATGCAAAGTAACAGTTTTATTTAAAACTGAAGCGTTAAGATCTTGTAAATTTAATCCACGCTCTAATCCGCGATTAATATAATATCGGTCACCACTATAAGAAACAAAGACAATATCATAAGACGAACCTTTAATAATTTCACTTACAGTTGTTGAAACAATTTCGCAATCTCCCGACTTAGGATTCTGGATAATACACGAGTATAATAGTAGAAAAAAGACAAGGGCAAAAAAGGGAACAATAAATTGTGTTAACTTTTTCATGTAGACGATTTAGGTTTAAACGTTAACCAACCTTCTTTATTGTTTTTTTTCGTTAACAGAAACGTTTAGTAGTATAATTGATCTGTCTTTAGGTTTAAGAAGCGCTGCGTTGCAAAATAAGTACTAATCCATGTGATCACTATCCCTAAAACAAAAACGCCAATAAATAACCCTATGAGCATAATTTGATTGGCAAGTAATTCCAGTTCGGGAAATGTTTTATCAACATAAAACAAAACAATAGCCATTCCAATAAGGGCAAGTATGGCACCAACAATTCCCAACCGTATACTTCTTAAAACAAAAGGACGTCTAATAAATCGCTTTGTGGCACCAACCATTTGCATGGTTTTAATAATGAAACGTTTAGAATAAACGGCCAACCTTATGGAGCTATTTATAAGAAGGACTGCAATTAACGTAAAAATAGCACTAATAATAAGCACCCACAGACTAATGCGCTTTACATTGCTATTCATCATAGAAACCAAATCTTTATCGTATCGTGCATCATCAACAAACTTTTTAGTGAGAACAGCCTGTGATATACTATCCAATCGTTGAGCTGTAACAAAGTCGGCTCTAAGATTTACTTCAATTGAGTTTTGTAATGGATTATAACCAACATCGTCCAAAAAATCTTCTCCATATTCACCCTTCATAAAATCGGCTGCTTCTTCTTTTGGGACGTAATTGGTTTCTTTAACGTAGGAGGCTAGTGCTAAACTCTTTTCAAGTTGATTAATTTCCACTTCCTTCGCAGAATCATTGAGATATATTGTCATGACAACCCGCTCCTTGAAATTGTCTGAAATGGTTTTGGCGTTCAATACTAACATTCCTAGCAATCCTAATAAAAATAGTACTAAGGCAATACTTATTACTACCGAAAAATATGAAGAAATTAAACGACGTTTTTGGTGTTTTTCAAAAGTAGAGCTCATGAAATGGTTCTTGTTAGCGTAAAAATATAAAAGTATCTTTAATCTGTAATTATAATAACTAAAACATATGAACATTGTTGTAATAGGTGCGGGAGGAGTAGGAGGATATTTTGGAGGATTGCTTGCCAAAGCAGGTTTCGATATCACTTTTTTGGTTCGAGGAAAAACCTTAGAAGCGATAAAATTAAACGGACTCAAAGTAAATAGTATATACGGAGATTTTGTAGTTCACCCAAAAGCAACTAATAATTACAATGATCTAGAAAGTCCTGATTTAATAATTCTGGCAGTAAAATCTTGGCAAATAGAACCTATAGCGAGACAGCTTAAAAATATACTTGAGGATAAAACAATGGTATTGCCCTTGCAGAATGGTGCCGATAATGCAGATAGGTTAAGAGCTATTTTACCTCAAAAAAATGTCTTAGCCGGATTGTGTAAAATAGTGAGTAAGATAGCTTCACCAGGAGTGATTACACACTTTGGTTACGAACCCGAAATAATTTTTGGTGAGTATGACAACACAAAATCTGATAGGTTGTTGGCGTTAAAACAAGTATTTGATAAGGCTGGTTTCAAAAACACATGGTCTGATGATATACATTTAGATATTTGGAAAAAGTTCCTTTTTATCGCAACCGTTAGTGGAATGGGCGCCATAACAAGATCGACTTTTGGAGTAATGCGAGAGGATGAAAACATTAGGCAAATGCTTTATCAAACGGCAAATGAAATTATGGCTATTGCCAATGCAAAAGGAGTAGCACTAACAAATGAACATGTTGAAATGGCTATGGCGATTGTTGATAAAATGGATTATAACACAACAGCTTCAATGCAACGGGACTTTATGGCTGGAAAACCTAGTGAATTAAAAAATTTTAATGGGTATATAGTGGCTCAAGGGAAACAACTACATGTTTCAACACCTGTAAACAGATTTACCTATCATTGTTTGTTGCCAATGGAAGAAGCTGTTAGAGTTAAGATGTAATATTTTTTGGAGATTTACTTATTAAATACACTCCTAAAATTACTAACAAACAACTAATAATTTTTGTAGCATTAATATCTTGGGCATACGTGTCTTGAGAAAGAACGAGGGCGTATAAACTCACCATAATAAAACTTACAGCAGGTTGTAAATAAATATAGCTCGAGTTCACGGCTGGTGAAACATAGTTTAATGCATAGATATTAAACAGGTATGCGAAGAAGGTTGTAAAGATCACTACAAAGGCAATTACCAGATAGGTGTTAGTATCAAAACCAGTAAAGTCTGTAACTAATATTTCAGGTAGTCCAAAAGGGAGCATAAAGAAAAATCCAAACAAAAACACCCAACTAATAATTGTAGTCGAATGATATTTAGCGAGTAATGGTTTTACAATTACAAGATATAATCCATAGGCGCTGGCATTTAAGAATACAAAAACATTACCTAGCAATGAACTGGTGCCAACACCGGTATTGCTGTGCCAAATTAACAGAACCGCACCAATAGCTCCAATGGTGATTCCAATTAATTTGTTGGTTGTTACCTTTTCTTTTAACATCACTACACTCAACAATAATACTATTACAGGAGTTGCCGTAATTATTATTGACGCATCAATTGGTGAGGTAAGATTCAACCCATTAAAAAACAGTAATTGATTTGCCGCCGCTCCTAAAAATCCACAAAGTATAATTCTTGGAAAATCTTTTTTGGCAATAGACTCTTTAATAAAAGCCTTGAGTATCCAAAACAACAGTCCTCCAAAAAGTAGCCGCATAAATACAAATGCCGACGGGCCTATTTTTTCTGGCATAATACCTTTAGCAATGATATAATTTGCACCGTAAATAATATTGGCTCCTAGCAAAGCCAAATGTGCTCTTAGAATGTTGCCTTTCAATGAAACAGCTTTGTTTTTGGTTGATTATTGTTCAAAAGTAAACTTAATTAGTTTATGATTTAGCAATTCTTATAAAAACTACCATTCATTAATGGGGTTAATCGTTTTACAGTTAAGAGATAAACCTTAAATTTGCAACTTCTTAAAAGAGATGATAATGAAGTACAATTTCAATGAAATTGAGGCCAAGTGGCAAAAGTATTGGGCAGACAACCAAACCTTTAAGGCAGAGAATAATTCGGCCAAACCAAAATACTATGTGTTAGACATGTTTCCTTATCCGAGTGGTGCAGGATTACACGTAGGGCACCCACTAGGGTATATTGCTTCAGATATTTATGCAAGATATAAACGTCATAAAGGTTTTAATGTATTACATCCGCAAGGATATGATAGTTTCGGTCTTCCGGCAGAGCAGTATGCTATTCAAACCGGTCAACACCCAGCAATTACCACAGAAGAGAATATAAAAACCTATCGCAGACAATTAGATCAAATAGGGTTTTCTTTTGATTGGTCTAGAGAAGTTCGTACAAGTGATCCAAAATATTATAAGTGGACTCAGTGGATTTTTATTCAATTATTTAATTCATGGTATAACAACGAATCAGATAAAGCCGAAGATATTGCTGAATTGGTTAAGATTTTTGAAACCGAAGGAAACACGCAAATAAATGCTGCATGTGATGATGATACACCAACTTTTTCAGCAGAACATTGGAACAATCTTTCTTTAGAAGAACAGCAAGAAATTTTACTAAAATATAGACTAACCTATTTAGCTGAAACCGAAGTAAACTGGTGCCCAGCCTTAGGAACTGTGTTAGCCAATGATGAGATCGTCAATGGAGTTTCAGAAAGAGGAGGTCATCCAGTTGTGCGAAAGAAAATGACACAGTGGAGTATGCGTATTTCAGCGTATGCAGAACGGTTACTTCAAGGGTTAGAGACCATTGACTGGACAGACTCACTAAAAGAAAGTCAGCGCAATTGGATTGGGAAATCGGTTGGAGCCTCAGTAACGTTTAATGTAAAAGACTATGATGCTCAAATAGAAGTCTTCACCACACGACCAGATACCATTTTTGGAGCAAGCTTTATGACGTTGGCGCCAGAGCATGAATTGGTTGCAAAAATTACAACTCCAGAGCAAAAAGAGGAGGTTGACACCTATGTTACTGCAACAGCTAAGCGTAGTGAACGCGACCGTATGGCAGATGTTAAATCCATTTCTGGAGTGTTTACGGGAGCCTATGCAGAACATCCGTTTACTAAAGAACCCATACAAATATGGATTGGAGATTATGTACTGGCTAGCTATGGTACAGGAGCCGTAATGGCAGTACCATGCGGAGACCAGCGTGATTACGATTTTGCAAAACATTTCAATATCCCAATTCCAAATATTTTTGAAGGTGTAGCTATTAGTGAAGAAGCTTTTGCTGACAAAGAAAATACCATCATTGCGAATAGTGATTTTTTAAACGGATTGAATTATAAAAAGGCCACTAAGCGCGCTATTTATGAATTAGAACAAATTGGTCAAGGCCAAGGAAAGATTAACTATCGTTTGCGAGACGCGGTGTTCTCACGTCAGCGTTATTGGGGAGAGCCATTTCCAGTGTATTATGTAAATGGGCTACCTCAAATGATCGATTTTGAGCATTTACCGTTAGAATTACCAGAGGTAGAAAAATATTTACCGACCGAAACAGGTGAACCACCGTTAGGAAATGCTACGGTTTGGGCATGGGATACTGAAACAAACTCAGTAGTAGAAAACGAAAAAATAAATGACACTAGTATATTTCCATTAGAGCTAAATACCATGCCAGGATGGGCTGGAAGTTCGCAGTACTTTAACCGTTATATGGATCCTCAAAATGATGATGAGATCTTCTCACAAAAGGCTATTGATTATTGGCAACAGGTAGATCTTTATATAGGCGGTAGTGAACATGCAACAGGGCATTTATTATACTCGCGTTTCTGGCAAAAATTTATGTTTGATAAAGGTTTAGTTGGTCATGATGAGTATGCTAAAAAACTCATCAACCAAGGGATGATTTTGGGAACAAGTGCTTTTGTATATAGAGTTGATGGAGAGAATAAATTTTTATCAAAAGGCTTGATAGGTAATCATGATGTACAACCAATTCATGCAGATGTCGCATTTGTGAATGCATCAGATGAGTTGGATGTTGATGCTTTTAAAAACTGGCGTCCAGAATTTAAAGATGCAGAATTTGTACTAGAAGACGGAGCTTATAAGGTTGGACGAGATGTTGAAAAAATGTCTAAGTCTAAGTACAATGTGGTAAACCCAGATAATATTTGCGAGCAATATGGAGCAGATAGCCTACGATTATATGAAATGTTTTTAGGGCCATTAGAGCAATATAAACCATGGAATACTGCAGGGATAACAGGAGTGCATAGTTTCTTAAAAAAATTATGGAAATTGTATTATGATGATAATGGTATAAAAGTAACAGATGCAGCGCCCACAAAAGATAACTTAAAGACCTTACATAAAACAATTAAAAAGGTAGAAGAAGATATCGAGAATTTCTCTTTTAATACTTCGGTATCTACCTTTATGATTGCTACAAATGAGTTGACTGCACAAAAGTGTACCTCTAAAGAAATATTGGAACCACTATTAATTTTGGTATCACCATACGCACCGCATATAGCTGAAGAGTTATGGCAGGCATTAGGGCATAGCGAGTCTATTGCAACTATTACCTTCCCAGAATTCGAAGCAAGTCATTTGGTAGAAAGCAGTAAAGAGTACCCAATCTCGTTTAACGGTAAGATGCGATTTAAGTTGGAGCTGCCTTTAGATATGAGTAAAGAAGAGATAGAAAAGGCGGTGCTGGCGCATGAACGTACCCAAGCTCAGTTACAAGGGCGTGAACCAAAAAAGGTGATTGTGGTGCCTGGTAAGATTGTAAATATTGTGGGATAATAAATACGAAAAACGTCTTCTAGACGGGTAATCATTATTAAATTGAAAATAGATTACATTGAAATAATAGGACTCATCGCTGCTGTGTTAACCACTTCAGCGTTTTTACCGCAAGTATACAAAACCTATAAAACAAAAGATGTTTCTTCCTTCTCACTACCAATGTTTGTAATATTTTTTATTGGCATTGTCTTTTGGCTAATTTATGGTATTTATAAAAACAGTCTCTCCATGATATTGGCCAACTCCATTACCATTGTATCTTCGTTTTTATTGTTATATTTCAAAATAAGATATCGCAAGAAGTAATGAGAATACTAATTACCTTGGTTTGCCTTTTTTCGGCTTTAGCAATATACGCTCAGGATATTTTGCAGTTTCCAGATGATTATTTTGGGATTTATAAGGGCGATCTTCATATTACAAATTCAAGAGGAGAACAAACCATTCAAATGGAGTTTCATTTGCGAGCTACCGATTCAGTTGGAAATTATAAATACGTTTTGGTATACATCGCAGATGGAAACAGACAAGAACGCCATTATAATTTAATTGATAAAGGAAACGGTGCCTATGTAGTTGATGAGAATAACGGAATTTTGTTGGACGCTACTTTGGTTGATAATAAACTTTATTCGATGTTTGAAGTTCAAGGAAATATTTTGACGACAACTGAAACTTTTTATAAAGACAAGATGGTGTTCGAAACCACGTTTTCAAATAGAGAACAAAAGAAAACGACTGGAATTGAAGGTGGTGTTAAGGTACATACATACCCCATCACTACGGTGCAAAAGGCGGTGCTTTTCAAAACAGAAAACTGACAAAATTTCTTAACTTTTATTTGGCCTTATTTTTGCTCTAGTAGCCGTATATTTATAATTCATTAAAAAGAAATACATGTTTGGATATTATATATTAATTGGAGGTATTGCTTTAGTAAGTTGGTTGGTAAGTAATCAATTAAAAAGCAAGTTTGCAAAATACTCGAAAACAAGATTACAAAATGGAATGAGCGGTGCTGAGATTGCTGAGAAAATGCTGGCAGATCATGGTATTTATGATGTAAAGGTAATATCAACACCTGGGCGTTTAACAGATCATTACAACCCAAAAGATAGAACCGTAAATTTAAGTGAAGCAGTATATAATGAGCGTAATGCTGCCGCTGCGGCCGTAGCTGCTCACGAGTGCGGGCATGCCGTTCAACACGCGCAAGCCTACGGATGGCTTCAAATGCGTTCGCAACTGGTGCCTATTGTGAGCGTATCGTCAGGGATGTCACAATGGTTAGTTATTGGTGGTTTAGTATTAGGTGCAGCTTCAGGTTTAGGACTAGGATGGTGGGTCGCCGTAGCCGGATTAGCAATGATGGGATTTGCTACCTTATTTAGTTTTATTACGCTTCCAGTAGAATATGATGCTAGTAATAGAGCTTTGGCTTGGTTAGAAAATAAGCACATGGTATCTAGAGAAGAATACAAAGGTGCAGAAGATGCACTTAAATGGGCAGCAAGAACCTATTTAGTAGCAGCAATTGGGGCATTGGCCAATTTAATATATTGGGCATTTCAAGTTCTGGGAAGAGATTAGATGAGTAACATATACAATTAAAAAGCCTCCAACTGGAGGCTTTTTTATATTTTAATTTGTCTGTCAATTTGTTGATCCAGTGAAATAAAGGTCTCAGTTCTAGAAACTCCCGTAATACTTTGTATTTCTTTGTTAAGCACGTGCATAAGGTGCTCATTATCTTTACATAGCACTTTAATTAAAATACTCCAGTTGCCAGTAGTATAATGACACTCTAAAACTTCTGGAATTTTTTTAAGTTGCTTAACAGCATCAGGGTTGTTCATGGCTTTGTCTAAAAAAATTCCAACAAAGGCCATAGTGGTATAACCTAAAACTTTAGGATTGATTACAAATTTTGATCCAGATAGTAAACCAGACTTTTCTAGTTTTCGCAAACGTTGATGAATAGCTGCACCCGAAATACCCACCTGTCGAGCTATTTCTAATACAGGCGTTCTGGCGTCTTCCATGAGTGCTCTAAGTATCTTTTTATCAATACCATCAATATATAACTTCTGATTTGTAAACTTCATTAGCTTTTAGTGTTTCAGTATAAAACATAAAAGTAGTAAAAAGATATAGATTGAAAGTTAAACGTTTAAAGGATTGTAACCTAAGTATTTCACCTTTTTCTCTTTGAACTCAATGCCGTATTCTTGTAATTCTCTTAAAATGGGGTCGTAAACCTCCTTAGAAATTGGAATTTGTACACCTGGAGTAGTAATTTTTTCATTTAATATATCGAGCGTGGCAATAGCCACTGGTAAGCCTACTGTTTTGGCCATAGCCGTATAAGTTTGATCTTCACCCAATACAACCATAGTAGCATCAATTTGCTCTTTTTTTCCGTTGAGAATGTATCCAATCTTATGGTACATTACAATCATATCCTTGTCATCTTCTTTTAATGTCCAGCTATCCATTAAAATTTTCTGTAAGATTTGTGCTGGGGTACCTTTTTTGATTTCTACCATTTTTGTGCCACTAAAAATGTCCAGCTCTTCTAATTTTTCCCAAACAATATCATCTTGATCAATTTTTAATTGATGACGAAATTTAAGTTCAACAGAGTCAGTAGGGCTATAGGGTAAAAAAGCATTAACAAAATCTCTATAACTCATATTTTCACTATCATCAATGGTATAGCTGTCATCTGTCATGCCCAGTAATACAAACATTTGCCATGCACGACTAAACCCAACACGACGCATGGTTCCGCGATATAGTGTTTTGATGTTTTGCATACTATACTCTTTCTGATATTTTAACGAATCACGGTTAGCATATCCTTCAAACCGACCGTAGCCTTCGATCTCTAAAAATTCGGTTCGTCTAAATAACCGATGATACGGAATGTATTTATAGGTGCCTTCCTGTAAAAATTTAGCGGCTCCACCTTGTCCAGCAACTACAACATTTCGAGGATTCCATGTAAACTTGTAGTTCCATAAATTATCATCGCTTTCCGGCGCAACCAATCCCCCAGTAAAAGATTCAAAAAGAATAATCTCGCCACCCTTATCTCGTATGCGATCAATCACTTGCATGGCGCTCATATGATCTATCCCAGGATCAACACCCATTTCATTCATAAAAATAAGACCCTTATTCTTTGCCGATTCATCAAGTGCCTGCATTTCTTTACTTATGTATGATGCCGTAACCATATTTTTACCATATTTAATACAGTCTTTGGCAACTTCTATATGAAATCTAGCGGGAAGCATTGAGACCACAATATCAGAAGTACTAATGGCTTCAGATCGTGATTGTTTGTCAAAAACATCTAAGGAAATAGCAACAGCGTTTGGATGATTTCCAACTAATTTCTTTGCATTCTTAGAAGAAATGTCGCCTATAGTTATATGTAGATTTTCAGATTCAGACTTATCTAAAAAATACTTGATCAAGTAAGATGAAGATTTTCCGGCACCAATAATCAAGATCTTTCGCATAGTGTAATTTTAGTTAGTAATTTTGCAAATAGCTTTCACGAAATTAAGAAATGAATTCGTGATAAAAATTGAAAATAAGAAATTAGTTATGAACAAATATGTTTTAGTTGCTGCAACATTGTTTGGTGGCTTATCGGTAGTTTTAGGCGCATTCGCTGCTCATGGATTAGAAGCGTTGATTACACAAGATCAAATAGCAACCTTTGAAACTGGAGTTCGTTATCAAATGTATCATGCAATACTCTTACTTTTTGTAGGCTGCACCAACCACATATCAAACAAGACCAAGAAAATAGTGCTTTGGGCAACAGTATGTGGCGTAATTTTGTTTTCGGGATCTATTTATGGATTAGCCACTAACGATTTAACGGCTTTTAATTTTAAAACCATTGGCTTCATCACCCCAATAGGAGGGTTATTATTCTTAATCTCATGGGGAATTTTATTGATTAATTTTTTAAAAATTAAAGCAGAATAAAGTTTGTAATATATAGGTGCATTATTTGAATATTTATATTTTTGTACCCACTAAAACAACAAAACTATGGTGTCTAACACCCAATTTACGAAATCGATTGCGTTAGATAATTACGGGATCAAAAATGCAAAGGTTAATTACCAATTATCACCAGACCAATTACATAAAGTAACCATTGAAAAGGGATTAGGCGTAGAGGCTTCTTCAGGAGCACTCGCCATTAATACCGGTGAGTTTACTGGACGTTCGCCTATGGATCGTTTTATTGTGAAAGATGATATCACAAAAGACAAAATTTGGTGGGGTAATATTAATATCCCCTTTGAAAGCAAAAAATTTGAAAGTCTTTATAATAAGATAACCAATTACCTATGCGAAAAAGAGGTTTTTGTAAGAGACAGTTATGCTTGTGCAGATGGAAATTACAAAACCAGTATTCGAGTAATTAATGAATATCCATGGAGCAATTTGTTTGTGTACAATATGTTTATTCGCCCAACAGAAGAAGAACTTGAAACTTTTCAGCCAGAATGGACAGTCATAAACGCACCTGGCTTTATGGCTAACCCAGAAATAGATGGGACAAGACAGCATAATTTTGCCATTATTGATTTTACGAGAAAAACAGCAATTGTTGGTGGAACTGGCTATACTGGTGAAATAAAGAAAGGTATATTTTCTGCCTTGAATTTTATACTGCCAGTATTTAAAAACACCTTGCCAATGCATTGTAGTGCCAATGTTGGTGAAAAAGGAGATACAGCCATATTCTTTGGGTTGTCGGGAACTGGAAAGACCACCTTGTCGGCAGATCCTAACAGAAAATTAATTGGTGATGATGAACATGGTTGGACCAATGAAAACACCGTTTTTAATTTTGAAGGAGGCTGCTATGCAAAAGTGATTGATTTAACAGAAGAAAAGGAGCCAGACATCTATCGAGCCATTAAAAAAGGAGCAATCCTTGAAAATGTAATCATGGATGACAATGGTGTTGTTGATTTTGAAGATACCACCATTACTCAAAATACAAGAGTTAGTTATCCATTGTATCATATAGACAATATACAGTCACCATCTATTGGTGAAAACCCAAAAAATATTTTCTTTTTAACCTGTGATGCCTTTGGGGTATTACCTCCAATTTCTAAACTTACACCTTCTCAAGCTGCTTATCATTTTATTTCGGGGTATACAGCAAAAGTTGCTGGAACAGAGGCTGGAATTACTGAGCCAGTACCAAGTTTCTCAGCTTGTTTTGGCGCACCATTTATGCCATTGCACCCAGCTGAATACGCAGAAATGTTAAGTAAAAAGATGAAAGAGGCTGGGGTAAATGTATGGCTTGTAAATACAGGTTGGAGTGGTGGCCCTTATGGTGTAGGTTCACGAATTAAATTAAAATACACCAGAGCAATGATCAATGCCGTACTTAACGGTGATCTTGGACTATACAATTACGACGATTATCATATACACTCAGTATTTGGAGTGGCACAACCAAGAAAGTGTCCAGGAGTTCCAACAGAGGTATTAAGCCCTAGAGCTACATGGAATAATGACGATGCCTATTACAAAACGGCCTTTAAGTTGTCTAATGCATTCAGGGAAAACTTTAAAAAGTTTGAAGAGTTTGCAAGCGAAGAAATTAGACGTGGAGGTCCACAGCGTTATGCATTTTAAGAGTTAATTAAATAAAAAAAAGCGCGATGAAAATCGCGCTTTTTTTTGTGATATAATAAGGTTTATTTTTTATTCACTTCCTCAATATACTTCTCCAAGGCCATTGTCATAGAAGGAGTTTCAGGAGTTGGTGCAGAAATATCTACCCTCAATTCTTTATCTTTTACCGCTTTGATGGTTGTGTTCCCAAAAACGGCAATTCTAGTATCATTTTGTTTAAAATCCGGGAAATTGTGAAATAAAGATTCAATTCCAGAAGGGCTAAAGAAAACTAAAACATCATAGTACACATCAGCAAGATCTGATAGATCACTAATGACTGTTTTGTAAAACGTAGCTTGTTTCCAATCAACACCTAAATCATTCAACATGGCAGGAACAGAAGGTTTCACCTTGTCAGTAGTAGGGAGTAAAAACTTCTCATCCTTATATTTTTTTATTAATGGTGAAAGATCATTAAATGTTCGTTTACCAACATAAATTTTTCTCTTTCTATACACCACATACTTTTGAAGATAATATGCTACAGCTTCTGACTGGCAAAAGTACTTCATAGTATCGGGCACTTTAAAACGCATTTCTTCTGCTACCCTGAAAAAATGATCTACAGCATTTCTACTAGTTAAAATAATTGCAGTGTAATTGTTTAGATCAACTTTTTGATGTCTAATTTCTTTTGCTTCAACACCTTCTACATGAATAAAAGGTCTAAAATCAATTTTAACTTTTTGTTTTTCCTGTAGGTCGAAATAAGGAGAATTTTCTACTTTAGGTTCAGGCTGAGAAACCAAAATTGTTTTCACTTTCATAGGTCGACTTGTCTTTTTACTCAGTTAACTATTAATTAATAGTTTGTACAAAATCACGTAAGGTGCAATTTCGAGTGCGCAAAGATACAAAATAAAATAGAAAATGTTATTTATTATTGTTTTTTGATGAGTTTTCATTGATGTAATGAAACCAATGAAATTAATAACAAAAAGTAATGCAAATATTGCATAAAATATGGTTGCGTTAGGTGTGATACTAAAAATTAGCAAGACGTTGATTGGCAACAGAAGGACACCAATAAAGTTTTTATAATTTGTTTTTTGAAAAAGATAGGAGTCAATGAGGCCATCAATTTCAAAAAGACTACCTATGAGACGTTCAATAAGAATTTTAATTAAAATAATAGCACCAACACCAATAATTAGTTTCAAAAACAGGCCTATTTCAAAAGCAACTTCAGCCACAAGAGTATTATAACTCAAGAAGGTGAAAGTAGATAGTGAAATAATGAGATTAACAAATAGTAAGGTGTCAAATTGGTCAATAAATTTTTGATCCCTCGCATATATTTTCAAATACTTTGAGTTACCTATAAGTAGCAAAAAGTCTCCAAATCTTGTCGCATAAGTATACTTCGTAATTGCCAAAATAAAGAGGCTTACTACAATGAATCCTGTATACCATTCGTTTGTAATTATTTCACGAAGCATAATTGCTAAAATATGAAGAATATTTCTATAAAATTAATGCTGTAAAAAACTTACTTTTGCTAAAATTCATATTTCATGAGCGACGCTATTGTCATCATACCTACCTACAACGAAATTGAAAATATAGAAGCTATAATTAAGGCTACACTTAGTCAAGATCATGGATTTCATGTGCTTGTGGTAGATGATAATTCTCCAGACTTAACTTCCTTAAAGGTTAAAGAAATTCAACACGAGTTTGAAGGGCGTTTGTTTCTTGAAGTTAGAAAAGAAAAATCTGGATTAGGAACGGCATATATTCATGGATTTAAATGGTGTCTAGAAAAGGGGTATGCTTTTATTTTTGAAATGGATGCCGATTTTTCGCATAATCCTAAAGACTTGATTAGGTTATATAATGCCTGCAAAATTGATGGTGCAGATATGTCTATAGGATCTCGTTATATAGACAATAATATCAATGTAGTGAATTGGGATATGAAAAGATTACTATTGTCATATTTCGCTTCAAAATATGTGCAATTAATTACACGTATGCGTATTGCTGATACCACAGCAGGGTTTGTATGTTACAAGCGCCAAGTTTTAGAAAGCATAGATCTTGATAAAATAAAATTTGTAGGATACGCATTTCAAATAGAAATGAAATTTAAAGCGTATTTAAAGAAATTTAAAATTGTTGAGGTTCCAGTGATTTTCACAGATCGTACTAAAGGAAAATCGAAAATGAGCGGAGGCATTATTTCAGAAGCCATTTTTGGAGTGATTTCTATGAAATTGAAAAGTTTGTTCAGAAAAAAATAATATGGGTAAGACATTAATTAAAAATGCCAAAATAGTTAATGAAGGCAAGATTTTAGAAGGTGAAATTCTTATTGAAGGAGAACTAATTAAAGCTATTAGCTCTAAAATTGATATTGAACTTGAGGAAGTTCAAATTGTTGATGCAGCAAATAATTTTGTGATACCAGGTTTAATAGATGATCAAGTGCATTTTAGAGAACCAGGACTTACCCATAAAGCCAATATCGAAACAGAATCTCGAGCAGCAATTGCTGGTGGGATTACTTCATTTATTGAGATGCCCAATACCAATCCTCAAACAACTACTATTGAGAAATTAGAGGAAAAATTTGAAATCGCTTCAAAAACATCATATGCCAATTATTCGTTTATGTTTGGTGGTACAAATGATAATCTTGAGGAGATCATGAAATTGGATAAAACCAAGGTAGCGGCGTTAAAATTATTTTTAGGTTCGTCAACTGGGAATATGCTCGTAGATAACCCAGAGACATTAGAAAAGATTTTTTCGAACACAGATTTGGTAATTGCCGTGCATTGTGAAGATGAACATACCATTAGAAAGAATACACAAGAGTATTTAGATACGTATGGTGAAGACATACCAATTAAGTATCATCCAATAATAAGAAGTGAAGAGGCATGTTATTTGTCATCCTCTAAAGCAATTGAATTAGCGAAAAAAACAGGGGCTAGGTTACACGTGTTTCACTTATCTACTGGAAAGGAAACACATTTATTTACTAACGATGTACCTTTAAAAGACAAACAAATTACCGCAGAGGTTTGTACGCATCATTTATGGTTTACAGATAGTGATTACCAAGAAAAAGGCACCCATATCAAATGGAATCCAGCAGTAAAAACCCAAGAAGACAAAGAGCAACTATGGGCGGCATTATTAGATGATAGAATTGATGTGTTGGCAACAGATCATGCACCACATACACTAGAAGAGAAAAATAACGTTTATACAAAAGCACCTTCAGGTGGTCCATTAGTTCAGCATGCTTTAGTAGCGATCATGGAAGCCGTTAATACTGGAGTAATTAGTATTGAAAAAGCCGTGGAAAAAATGTCTCATAATCCTGCAATTTTGTTTGATATTGAGAAACGTGGATATATTAAGGAAGGTTACTTTGCAGATTTGGTAATTGTAGACAATGATAATCCGTGGACAGTAACGAAAGAAAATGTTTTGTATAAATGCGGATGGTCACCTTTTGAAGGAACAACCTTTACATCTCGTGTAACACATACATTTGTAAACGGGCAATTAGTATTTAACAACGGCGAGATAAATGAAAATAAAAATGCCAAAAGATTAACATTCAATAGATGATCAAGAATCTTATATATATTCTGGTGGCTTTCTTCGTCGTTATGTCATGCAATAACAATAAAATTGAACGGCCTAAAAAACCTAACAATCTGATAAAAAAGGATGAAATGGTTAATATACTTTATGATATGGCCGTAATTACAGCTGCAAAGGGGACCCAGCTTCGAATAATGGAAAAAAATGGTGTAGTTCCAGAACAATTAATTTTCAAAAAGTATCAAATAGACAGTATGCAATTTGTATTAAGCAATGAGTACTACTCCTATGATATTGACACTTACGCTGAAATGTTTGAGGAAGTAAAAAAGAGAATTCAGGCAGAGAAAGTAATTGAAGACTCATTGGTTAAACAATTAAATGAAGATCGACGTAAAGATATTGATAAAAGAAAGCAAGATTCTACAGCATTAAGAAAACCTAATGATGCGCGTCCTTCAAAAAATACTGACACACTTCAGTAATTGATGTATCAATAGATTTAAATTTATACGTGAGGGCCTTACTAATTTTGGCATTGCTAAACATTGACTTTGTAAGTAAACTTTTAGCAGTATGTTTTGTTAATCTTCGCCTTTTCCTTCTCAAACTTGCTCTTAACCAATCCAATCGCCAAGCTATACTTAGCATAAATTGAGATGTGTTTTTAGTAGGGGGGTTAACACCTAACTGAGTGGCAACTTTAATAAAAAAATCTTTATATGATAGGTTTTCACTAACCAAAATAAATCGTTCATTGGAAATATTACTTTCCATTAATTGGAGCATGGGATGTATAACATCAAAAATGTCGACGTAACCACCAACACCCTCTGTATATCTTTTTACACCTTTGTAAACAAACCTTATGAGACTTCCACTACCACTTTTCCAAAAACCTGGGCCAATTATAATTCCAGGGTTAACAATTACTACATCTAACCCCTCCTGAGCGCCTCGCCACACCTCCATTTCACCACCATATTTAGTAATAGCGTATACACTATGAGATGCTTCAGGATTCCAATGAGTGTCTTCAGTAATTAATTTACCATTTTCGGCCTTACCCGTTGCAGCAATAGAGCTAACGTAGCATAGTTTTTTTATACCATTAGACAAACATAAATTAACAATGTTGGCCGTACCTTCAATATTTATTTTTCTTAATGTATGATAGTCCCTCAGGTCAAACGATATAAAAGCAGCACAATGATAAACCTCTGTAACATCTTTAAAGGCATCATTTAGGCTTGGTATATCTGTAATATCACCTTTTACCCATTGTATTTTAGCAAATTGATTTTTAGTGTTTTCGGTGTAATATGAAAAGACGTGTTTGACCTTTTCAATTTTTTGCTCACTTCTATAAAGAGCCTTAACCTTGTCGTTGGTTTTGGTTAATTCAAAGAGTAAATGACTACCAACTAAGCCGGTTCCTCCAGTAACTAATATCATAAGACTAAATTAGTCTTTTTTCTTTTTTCATCATGACCTAAAAAATTATCTTTGTTCAAATTTTCAAAACAAATGATGAAGAATTTTATTGAGGAATTACAATGGAGAGGAATGGTACATGATACCATGCCAGGAGCAGAAGAACACTTAATGGAAAAAATGCGTAGTGCTTACGTTGGATTTGACCCTACCGCAGATTCATTACATATTGGAAATTTGGTCCCTATTATGTTACTAGCACATTACCAACGTTGCGGCCATCAACCCGTTGCATTAGTAGGTGGCGCTACTGGAATGATTGGAGACCCTTCTGGAAAATCTAACGAACGGAACCTACTAGATGAAAAAACGTTGCGCCATAATCAGGAAGCAATTAAAAATCAATTGGCGCACTTTTTAGATTTTGAGAGTAATGCAGATAATGCTGCGGTATTAGTAAATAATTATGACTGGATGAAAGAATTCTCATTTCTAGATTTTATTCGTGATGTTGGGAAGCACATAACTGTAAACTATATGATGGCCAAAGATTCGGTTAAGAATAGAATCTCATCAGAGTCCTCAGAGGGGATGAGTTTTACAGAATTTACCTATCAATTGGTTCAAGGTTATGATTTTCTGCATTTATATAAGGCTAACAATTGCACGATTCAAATGGGTGGTAGTGACCAGTGGGGAAATATCACCACCGGGACAGAGCTCATTAGAAGAATCGGCGGAGGTAAGGGATTTGCAATTACATGTCCATTAATTACTAAATCAGATGGTTCGAAATTTGGTAAATCTGAAGGAGGAAATGTTTGGCTAGATGCCAACAGAACTTCACCCTATAAATTTTACCAGTATTGGTTAAATTCAAGCGATGAAGACGCACAGAAATACATTAAGATTTTTACTTTTCTAACAGAAGTTGAGGTCGAAGAATTGGTGAAAGCGCATCAAGAAGCCCCTCATTTAAGAATATTACAGAAACGATTGGCAAAAGAGATAACTGTGATGGTACATTCACAAGAAGATTTTGAAAACGCCGAAAAAGCTTCAAATATTTTGTTTAGTAAAACATTTAAAGATGATATTAAAACGCTTGACGAAGCAACATTCTTAGATGTTTTTGATGGTGTTCCACAGGCAGAAATTTCGAAAGCGGAAATTGTTGAAGGACTTGATATGATTGGTGCACTGTCGGCAAAAACTAACTTTCTTAATTCTAATGGTGAAGCTAGAAGAGCGCTCAAAGAGAACTCGGTATCGGTGAACAAAGAAAAGGTTAAAGAAGATTTTAAAATTACAACCGATGATCTTATTAATGACACCTATATTATCTTAAACAAGGGGAAACGAAATACCTATATTATTAAAGCCATTTAATAAAGAAGTCTGGCCGATAAGACTAACAACCAGACTTCAAAAAAAACTAACCAACCTAATTTTTCTTTTTCGTAGCAAGTTTGCTACGGTATTATGTACGCATAATTGTTGTTAACCTTACAAATTCAGGATTATTTTTTTACATTACCATAAGATTGCATCCACGAATGTCGGATTGATCAAACCTCCCCAGTATTTCAAACTGATCATTGTGTAATACTTTGCCAAGATCTTGGGTGGCAATAAAAGAGCAAGAGTTTATGTTAGCAAGGTCAATAACGTTAATTCCTCCAGTATTACCTCTTTCTTGTATTGCTAGTGCATCTTCGGTATCGCGAGTTAAGACTTTCATCCAAGGAGGTGTTTTAAATACACCATCACCCAATGAATATGCTTGAGAAAGCAGTTCGGTCATTCCATATTCACTATGGATGGTGGTAACACCAAAGCCTCGTTTCAATTGCTGGTGGAGTTCGTGCCTTATAATTTCTTTGCGCCGCCCTTTCATTCCACCAGTTTCCATAATAGTAGTATGGTTTAATTTAATGTTATACTGCTCGACAAAATCCAGTAAAGCGAAAGAAACACCTATGAGTATAGTTGGCTGACCATGAGCTTCAAGTTGGATAAGGGTTTCATAAAGTTCATCTAAATTATTTAAGTAAAATCCACTTTCACGGTGATTAGAGCATCTAATCATATCATCTACCATATAGATTAAGGATGACCCCTCTCTTTCCAGGTATGATGGTAATAAAGCCAATATTACGTAATCTTCAATCTTACCGTAAAAATGCTCAAAACCTCGTCTAAAACTCTCCTCATAAATAGTAAGGTCTGTCACAAAATGTTTACTCGTAGTTATACTAGTAGTACCAGTACTTGTAAATGTAAGCTCAATACCTTCTTTAGAAGAAAGTACCTTATGAGATTTAAAGAACTGAATGGGTAAAAAAGGAATTTCTTCAATACTATAAACATCACTCGGTGATTTGTACAACAAGTCGCAAAAAGAACGATAGACTTTATTGTGTTTAAATTGATGCTTAAACACCTGTAGCGCCATCTGCTCAAATTCGTTCTTAGAACCAATGTTAAATATGTTTTTGGGTCTAGCATAGCTGCTTGCAAAAGTAGCCAAAATAAAAAAGCGCTACCACAGGTAACGCTTATATTGTTGTTTAAAGGCAGTAATTTAATTAACCACCAATTTTCTTGTTGCAAATGCGTTGTCTTGTTCTACTCTCATGATATAAACACCAGGTGTTAAAGCACTAATATTTAAGCGATTATTGCTTATTCTTTGATCTATTACTTGCTTTCCAAGAACATCAAATACCTTAACCTTCATTACCTCTTGATTTCTACTTTCAATTGTTACAAAGCTTTTGGAGGTTGGGTTAGGATATAAGTTAAAATCTTCGATATTTTTTTCCTTAGTAGACAAGATAGCACCTTGTGCAAAATTACCTGCTGTTTGGGTATACGAAATACCCCAAGCGCCAGAGTCTTCATCATATTCTAGTGATTGACCTGGGTATGGGAAAGACTCATCCACTCCAATATCTACAGACAGTGTATTTGCCGCTGGTCCATCAGTAGGGGTAAACGTCCCTTCATAACTTAAAAATTGAACATCAGTATTGGTTGTCCAAGATAATGCAAATCCATCTGGAGATCCATTTTGAATTCCATTAGAAGGATAGGCCACAGAAATTGATCCCACTCCAGACCCTTCATCATCTATTGTTCCAGATAAGACAACAGGAGTTCCATACACTTTGAGTTGAGAAGCACTTCCATTATAAAGTGTTATTGTGTAAATTGAAAGATCTGTCCCCGCTGGTCCAGAAACTTCAATAAATTCGCCAGTATCGGCACCATTATTATCATAATGGATTTCATTCAAATATACGCCACCTAGAGTCCCTCCAATGCCAACATTAGTGACTTGTGCATAGGAAGAATAAAAAATAAAAGTGATTGCTAAAAAGTAAAGTTTTTTCATATACTAATAGGATTAATTAATTAAGGACTACTAATATAGGAAGAATTTTAGGTTGAAACGCAAAAAAAGCAGCCAAAAAGCTGCTTTAACCTAAATATAATATTGAGGTAACTGCTACCTAACCACCAATTTACGTGTGGCGGCGTTTTTACCTTCTTTTATTTTTAAGATATAAACTCCAGGATTAAGATCCTGAATTTTTAGCTCTTTACCATAAAGTAATTGCGATACTACCTTTTTTCCAAGCACATCAAATATCTCAATTTCTTTTGCTAGGTTCTGGGCAGTATTTATATACACTTTCCCGTTACTCACAGGGTTTGGGAAAATAGTTAGTCCCTCGATATTGTCCTTTGAAGACACTCCCGCATTAGACTGTGAAAATGCAGACGCCGAAATAAAAAGCATCGCAATAAAAAATAGGTTAAAAAAGTAATTTTTTTTCATACGTTAGGGTTTGCTAGATAATCAACTATGTTAAAATTAGTAAAACAATCTCAAAAGTTATACCAAAGTGTTGTTAAAAAAAACTTCTATTCATCGAAAAGTTAAACAATTGTAAGTATCATGTTACCATAATGTTATCAAAGCGTAATATTGGTATCAATCTTTTTGATTAATTTTATATTTATCGCATCAAAATTTATCATTTCAAATAAATGAAGAAAAATGACATTAAAATTCTCTTAGTTGATGATGAGCCAGATATTCTGGAAATAGTAGGATACAACTTATCTACAGAAGGGTATAAGGTTATTACTGCCGAGAATGGAGCCGAAGGCGTGAAAAAAGCTAAGAAAGAAAGACCACAATTAATTATCATGGATGTGATGATGCCTGAGATGGATGGTATAGAAGCTTGCGAGCAAATAAGAGCTATTCCAGAACTCGAAGATGTAATTATTACTTTTTTAACCGCTAGAGGCGAAGATTACTCTCAGGTTGCCGGATTTGATGCAGGAGCAGACGATTATATCACCAAGCCTATAAAGCCTAAAGTATTGGTGAGTAAGGTAAAGGCCTTGCTAAGAAGATATAAAGAAGATGTGAAACAAGATAATGTGGTGAAAGTAGGCAATTTGACCATAGATAGAGACGAATATAAAATACTACTTAAGGATACCGAGATTGTTTTACCAAGAAAAGAGTTTGAATTATTATCTTTACTCACTTCCAAACCGGGAAAAGTTTTTAAACGAGATGAGATACTTGATAAGGTTTGGGGAAATGAAGTGGTTGTTGGAGGACGCACCATCGATGTACACATAAGGAAACTTAGAGAAAAAATTGGTGATAAGTCATTTAAAACCGTGAAAGGAGTTGGGTATAAGTTTGTAAGTTAATGGCAAAGACCTTTAAAAGATCGTATCGATTTGCACTTAAATCGTCTATACTAATAACGATATTTTTAACACTCTTTGTGAGTGTTTTTTTATACGTTTTATACACAATAAATGTATTGGCCATAATCGCTTTTGCCTTGGCATGCTTTATTTCGTGTTTTATAATTGTACAGTTTAGAGTAGAACACTTCATATATAGGCGTGTTAAGAAAATATATGATGATCTTACATTATTAGAGTCGAGTACATTTAGCCAGACTCAAATTACTACAGATATGGCAACACTTACACAAGAGATTGATAAGTACGCCAAGGATAAAAAGCTGGAAATAGAAGCTTTAAAGATTCGAGAACAGTATAGAAAAGAATTTATTGGAAACGTTTCTCACGAATTGAAAACACCACTTTTTACCGTTCAAGGTTATGTGTCAACCTTGTTGGACGGGGCTGTAGATGACGAAAATTTAAGATATAAGTATTTAAAACGTGCCGATAAAGGGGTTGAACGTCTAATTTATATCATTAAAGATCTTGATATGATAACGAAGCTTGAGGCCGGCGATTTAAGCTTAAATATGGAGACCTTTGATATTGTCGAACTCGTTCAAAACGTTTTCGATCTTCTAGAAATGAAGGCAGCAAAAAGAAAAATCACCCTAACCTTTGATATGCACTATAAATATCCAATCATGGTTAATGGTGATAGAGAACGGTTACAGCAAGTATTAACAAACTTGATTGTAAACTCAATAAAATATGGTGAAAAAAATGGTACAACCGAGGTAAGTATAGAAAACCTAATTAAGAATAAGGTTATTGTGCGTGTTACCGATAATGGTGAAGGGATAGAAAAAGAACATCTACCTAGACTTTTTGAACGCTTTTATAGAGTAGATAAAAGTGGTTCACGCAAAGAAGGTGGGTCTGGTTTGGGTCTTGCCATAGTTAAACATATTATTGAGGCACATCAAGAAAAGCTCTACATAGAAAGTGAATACGGAGTGGGAAGTGAATTCTCATTTACCTTAGAAAAGACTAAATAGATCTTTATTAAGTTCGG
>CAZAPO010000036.1:0-11777 GCA_964487005.1 uncultured Flavobacteriaceae bacterium | reverse complement strand
AGATGCGTCAAAAAATACTAAACGCAACCTTAGATGATGTAGTTCATATGGCAGAAAAAGATAGAACTACACTCTTAGATGCTATTAAAGATTTAACCGATTACCAAGATGAGGTAGGAATTATTTTTGAAGCTTTTTCGTCTTTAAATGCCAATGAGCAAAAAATTATTGACAATGCTGTAAAACGATTAGAGCGGGCTAAGATTGAATTAGAAGATGCAGAAAATAAGCCAGATACGTGGTGGAATAATTTATGGGGAAGAAAAAGTAAGATTAGAAAAGCTCAAGAGGAGCTAAAAACTGCTCAAAAAAATCGTGATGAAGCAGATAACAAGGCAAAGGCAATGTTTCAGCAGCGAATTGAGCAAGCTGATGTACAAACCTTGCTCAATGAGCTTTCATTTAAAAGTCAGGCAGCAGTTAAAAGGCTTAAAGATCGTGAACTCGAAATAAAAGAAGTAGAAGACAGACTTCAGGATGCCATTGTAGAGGCCACAAAAAATCACACAAAGGCACTAGAAAAGAAAAAAGAAGTCGAGGGACTTTTAGAAGAAAATTATGCATTGTTAAAGCAGGCTAGACAAGAGCTTGAGGAGATTGTAGACAAGCAATCTGCAGAATATGCTACGGCTGTGGGTAAAGTCACAGAATTAGAACAAAAGGTTGAAGAGCTTGAAGGGTTAAAGAACGCATATACAACCTTAGCGGCTTCAAAAGACAGCTTTGTGCATAAGCATAACTTAACAATAAAAGTATTAACCTCTTTAAGGAGTAATTTACAAACACATAGAGCCAAACTAAAATCAGATACCGAAGAACGATTAAAGTATTATGATGGGTATGTAGTTGCTTTAAAAGCACGTACAGATCAAGAATTTGCCGCAATTTTAGAGCACCTAGGGGTTAAAACCGATGAGCATATTGGAGAAACTCTCGCAGCAATGCATTCGGCATCGGCCAGAGCACGTCAGGAAATGATGGATAATATTCCTGTTCATGAGAAGGTAATGCAAGGTGTATATAGCAGTTATGCTGAAGCGTTGCAGGAAATTAGAAATAAAGACGCCGAAATTCAAAAGAATTTTGCAGATCGATATGGTATCGATATGAAAGAAATTTTTGAAGAGTATTACAAGGCAGAAAATAATCCTACTCCAGAGGGTGAAGGTGAAGGAGAAAGCCCAAAACCAGAAGGAGAAGACGATCTTTTATCATAAATAATAAAGGTGCTTCTCATTAGAAGCACCATTTTTCTTTATCAAATTAATTGCTGTTTATTAAGCGACTATGCCTATTAACCACATTGTTACACCATTAGATTCTGCAGAATTAGACTCAAAAGAGCAATATGTTTTCTATCATAAAATGGTAGATTTTGCTTTGAAAGAGCTCATTACAAAAATTCAACATCAGCAAGTGTGTACAAAACAAGAAGTGGTTTTTTTTAAACAGTATTGCGACCTGTTATTGTACTCTATTGAAGCAATGCGTATAAAATATATGTATGACGATGAGGATAACATGAAAATAGATCTCACAGATTCGGGATTCCCAAATTATTTAGAATTCAGGTATCTTTTTAATGATTTATCCTTGCGTAACGAATATGTCAATAAATTAACCCCTGCTGAGTCACTTAAAGAAGAATTTTTAGATACGTTATTACGAAAAAAACAACCCATTAAGAAGAGTAAACTCTTCCAAGCGGCCTCTATTGTTTATTATACTTCTGTAGAGCAAAAATTTATATTTAATAGGTTTGTGCAAGGAAAAATTGTAACCGCTGGACCCAATGATAAAGCTGAACATATGACCAGCTGGAGTTTTTATGACGTATCACACAATAGACCTTTCATGTGCTTTATGTACTTTGATTATGAAGGCAATAAAATTTCAGATTATAAAGAGAAGATTTACGAAGCATTAAAGGTTACTGCAGATAGAGAGTTAGCACTTGATACCATGGCCTATGCAATAGATAGAAAACTCCCTAAAGTGATGCCTAAACATATTAAACGAATTGATCTAGGGCCTTTACATAATATTTTTGCCAAAGATGAAAATCAGCTAACACATGCCATTTTAGATGGTATTGGAAAGAAGGAAGTTCCGTTAGAATCATATGCGGTTTCATTGAAGGTGGATGAAGTCTTCTCGAAAGGTCAATTTAAAGAGGGAAGTTTTTTTAATAAGCAGCTCCTACAAAGATGGAATGATGTAGCGCATAACAAATATGTTTTTGCACCTCACAGAATTATTCAGATGCTTTATAACAAAATTCCAGATTTGATGAACACCTTGTCGGAACCACCAATAGAGATGGCAGATTTAAATAACAAGAAAAAGTAGTCCGTCTAAGAGTATCTCTAGAATTAGCTCATAATTGTGAGTCTTGACACTCTTAACGACTTAAACAAAAAATATATGGAACACAATTCTACATTTCCAATTAAACAAAACGAACTTGATGCACTACGAGACGAGGCTACGTCTTATATTAAAAGTGTACAATGGGAGCAAGGGCAGCGCGCCAGAAATAAAGATAAAGACGCAAAAGATGATTCTATATTGCTTTATTTATCACGCGCGAAGGGCGGAAATGGAGGTTCAGAAGTTACTTCGGTATCAAAAACTATTTTAGCCTTAAAAAAACGGTTATTGCCAGATTCAGTGGCGATACCAATTTACTTAAATCAAACCTTATTTGCAGTGCAAGAGGGGTTAGCATTAGGTATTTGGATTAAAGACAGTTATTATGATGCATCGGGACTATCGAGCCTTAGTGAACGCAAATCTACTCTCGATAATTCTGGCCGACGCGAATACGAAAGTAAAATGCACACTGCCACGGCGTTTATGTTATTTTCAACGGCTTATAAAATTTTACACGACCTTAAACCTCATGCCTCAGATGATTTGAGTGTCATGAAAAATAAATTTGCTGGATTACCTGAAGTTTCATTGCTATCACCGTTAAAAGGTATTTCTTGTTGTCTTTATTATTATGATAAGTATTTAAGTCATCCAGAGATTGTGAAGTCAGACAAGGATGTAGTTGATTTTACCGTAGTATATTTTGAAGCACTAATTGACGAAATACAACTTAGAAAAAGTTCACTAGAATATACAGAGACCATATTAGACAGAACCTATAAACTGGAGAAATCTGATTTTGCGGTTTCTGGCTGGGAAAATGTATTTGCTGGAGCTGCTAAAAGTGTTGAGTTTAATAAAATTCAATTTGAGCAAATTGTAGGAAATAGAGATGCAAAACATTTTGCACGACGTCTAACAGAGCGGTTGTTGAGTTATGACTTTGATGAAAAGAAAAACCCCTTTCAAGAATTAGGAGGTTTTATGCCCGTATTTATGGGATATGGGATACCGGGAACAGGAAAGAGTATGCTAATTGCAGCCATTGCTACCCGATTAAAAGAGCACTGTGATAACTTAGAGATACCATTTTTATTCCACCCTATGCCAGATACCCTTATAAGTACGTTTCAAGGTGGTTCGGCAGAAAAAATGGTAGAATGGATGAAACCCTTACAAGACCCTACGCGCCTATTTTTTGCGCCAATAGACGACGCCGAAAATAATTTACAAGAACGTACGGCACAAGGAGTTTCGGCGGGAGTAAAAGAAGTTATTGGCGTATTTTTAAGATACACAGAAGGCGCTTATGCAGTGAACTATGGTAATAGCTCTATTGGGTTGTTTACCAACCTTCCAGAAACACTTGATAAGGCTGTAATATCTCGAGTGCAAGGTCGCTTCAAGATTGATGGAGCAAGAACAGAGCATGACTTCTTAGATCAAGACCATTTATGGTGGAGAAAGATTCAAGATACCATGCCAGATTTTGTAAATATGAAAGATCCAGAAAACTATAAATATTTGAGTGATCAAGGATTAGCAAAAAACATGGGTGAGATATTAAAAGCGGTGGAGAAACCTACTGAAGAGCGCGTACATGATATATATGACAAAATAAACGATAAACATAGCACTAACCATCATCTATTTTATGCTAATCTTTATAAAGAGATGCAGAAGGTATTTCCTTTCTTTTCTTCGAGAGACGTTAGAAATATTCAGTCTGCCATTTCATTACGTTTAACCGATTTTGATCTAGAAGCATCATGGTTTGATAATCCAGAGCACTATTTTAAGAAAGACTATCAAACTAAGTTTAATATGCTCCAGGAACTTATGAGAGCTAATATGAAAGGCTTAGATTTTTCAGAAATTAGAAGACAAGAAGTAGTGAGGTATCTGGACAATGTGGCCACAATCGCCGATACCGATTTCAAGCGCAAGGTGGATAGACGAGTGAATCAGATGAAAGTAGAGGTAGAAGCTAGAGAACAATATGATAAGTTGGACGATTAATGAATAACATTAAGAATATAAGGTATAATGTATTGTCAAAAGCCTGGGCTACATTGTATAGAATAGATTACGATTTTCAATTTAAAAATGGGAGTTGGAAAACTATTTCACGCGAATGTTACAACCGAGGTAATGGTACGGGTGTCCTCTTATACAATACAGATAAACAAACAGTAATCCTTACAAAGCAGTTTAGAATGCCTGCCTTTTCAAACAATAAGAGCGAAGGAATGTCCATAGAGGTATGTGCAGGGGCGTTAGACAAAGGTGAAGATCCAGAGACTTGCATTATTAGAGAAATAGAGGAAGAAGTGGGGTACAAGTTGACTAAGGTCACTAAGGTATTAGAGAGTTACATGTCACCAGGGGCTGTATCTGAAAAGATGTATCTATTTGTTGCTGCCTATACTGATGATATGAAGGTAAATGGAGGAGGAGGCTTAGCAAGTGAAGATGAAGAAATAGAGGTGTTAGAACTCCCATTTGACATGGCCATAAAAATGGTAGATACCCACGAAATAATTGATGCAAAAACGCAATTATTGTTGCAATATGCACTTATCAATGACTTAATGAAATGCAAAAACTAAAGGCAGCAAACTTATATCGAAGTGAATTAATACCCGTTAGTGGTAAACTTGTAACTAGGTATAATCAATGTTTAGAGAAGTTGGGTTTTAAAAAAACGAAGCTCAAAAGTTTTTCTATTGACGGTTTAGGTTGGAGCCCAGAAGTAGCCGAAGAAAAGAAAGATTTGCATTACCTTAACCATGGTGAAGCAAATCCGCACGGTATCATTATTTCGCCTTTGCAAAAAGGGAAGCCAGTGTATGTTCCAACACATACTTTTGATCGAGATATGATGCAACTCATATTTAAGACATATGGACAGGTTATTAATGATATAACTCGCGATTGCGCCATCTGTATTGATTTTGATCAAGAAATTGATGCTTTTTTAAGCCCAATGGATATATTGAAGTATAACACCTTTAATATTAGATTTCACTTAATAAATAATCTTGACAAACTTCAACAAGCGCAGCTGGAGCTTATTGAGTTGTTTAATTCGGGTACTAATTTTGTTGATGAAACAATACATGAAAAATTGCTGGAATCGGCGAAAAACCATGGTGATTTGCGTAATAGACATTTATATCTCGAACCATTGAAATTTCAAACAAATTCCTTTTATACAAAAGCTTTTGGTGGGGTATATGTGCTTAGAGATTTCATTATGCCAATGATGGTTTTTGAAGATGAAGAAACCCATAAAGAAGCAATTAAAGATACGGTTCATGAGGTACTCATGTACCACATATCACAACCAGAATTAATTACTAAACTAAAAGATCATCTTATAGTCTATAATAATTTAGAAGAGGTTGTAAAAACAACACGGTATGAACGTATCAAGAAGGTAATGATGTTTCATGAACTTCAAAAACCTGAGCATCCTATTAAAGATATTTTGGACGACAAGGTGTTGTTTAGACGCTATTTAAACAAAATTGATGCACATGCATTAAAGAGGGTTACAGGAGTTGAAATATATTTAGAACGTATAGAACGAAGCAATGCTTATAAAATAAATGATTTAGTAGATCAAAGTTTTTATTATGCATTGCATGAGCCACATTCTTCCTTAGAACCAAAGCATCAAGACCTTATTTGGAAACTATTAGTGAATGTTTCACCAAAAGATGTGTTGTTTCTTTATTGGTATGATAAAGAACAATTTTATATAAATTATGAGTCATGGGATGATTCTTTTCAAGACTGGGTAATTGAGACCATTAGTAACAATATTTAATATTTATAGACTAATTTTATAAGAACTCACAAATAAGAAATTATGGGACTAGATTTGGTAATTTTTGTAGCAGCTATTTTATTAGGCATATTTATTTATTGGAGAGAGTCTAATAGTAACAAACTATACAGAACAATAAATCGCATGTTTAATAGTAAGGAACTTAGAATGAAACCTGAAGATACAAAGGGGTTTGTCTATAAACAGGCGTTATTACCAAGGGTCGTCTATGTAGTATCTTTATTTTTAGTGCTTGGCCTGATTATTCAATTTTTATCACCTTTTGAACTATTTACGAGTTATAATGGAGTTTCAGCAATGGCTTCAATAGCAGTAGGGACAATAATTGGTACCTACCTTGCCAATTTTGTTTTAAAATCTGGGAAAATAGTTGATGAGAAAAGCGAATCATTAGGAGGTCTCGTTAGTGATACTATCGAGAAAGGTAAAGAAATGCTAGACGATATGACTTCTGGAGGTGAGGTTGAAGAAGACGTCCAAGAAGAGATAGAAGACATCAAAGAAGAAGCTGCAGATACTTCAAATAAAAAGTCGGCTAGAGAACGATTAAAAGATAAGGGTTACTTAAAATAAACTATTGACTATAATTGCGTACTATGATAAAAAGATATTGGCAAAAAGGAAAAAAACAAAAGGTAATTACTACTGTACTTGGCTTTATTGCGTTATTGCTTTTATTCATTTTGCGTGATGAGTATCAACCTGGATTGCTATTTCTTAGAAAATTCTTTTTTGTAATACTTTTAATAGGGATCATACTGTTCTTTGGACTTAAAAAATTTAGACGTACACCAAGTTCAGGAAGAAGAGTGGCTATTTTAGCGGTATTAGGAGTAATTCTGGGTATAATCTATGTTATTGGGTGGCATTTTAAGATGTACGATTATGTGAAGACCTATAATGTTTTTAATGACTTGAATCGTATAGAAATTAACGAATTGCCCCTAACTCAAAACGAACGAATTCAACCGCTTCGTAATATCTTTTCAATGGCAAATGAAAGTGTTGGAGAAACAAAAGATGTTTCTCTACCGCATTTGGTGAGAGTAGATGGAGAAAATAAGTGGACTATGGCCATTCAGCCGACAAAAAAATACATTTGGCAACGAATTAGTGACAACACCGAAGAAGTATTCTCGGTATCAAGTACAACACCATTTCCAAGATTTTCAAGTGACAATAGAATTCCTGTGACGTTCTCAATTGGTGAATCTTTAAAATTTAGCAGATACACATATAATGCAGTAGTACAGCGATTTGGAATACAAAAATTGTTTTCAACGGAACCAGGCGATGTGTTTTATATGAAGAACGACGAAGGAGAATGGGTTCAGGTAGTTAGTTTAATTAATTGGAAGGGTTTCTTTTTTCCGTATCCAACATTTGGTGGTGTGGTTATAATAGAAAATGGCGCACACGATTTTAGTGACTATGTAGAGCGCGTTTTTATAGGAAAAGGTACGTTTATTAGTCCAGAAGAAATGCATCAGTATGCCTATTTGAAAGGGCAAAATATCCTATCAGAGAAAGTTTCACAGTTGCAGGCCGAGTCCTTAAAATTCTTAGGAGGTTTCAGTGACCCGTTACCGTGGAACATGAGAACGGCGGTAAAAATACCAGAATTACCAGACGACCAGAACCAACAACCATTTGTAACAGATTTTGATTTCTCTGGTATGCAAACCGATGCATATAGCGGTTTATATCATTGGTTTGGATTAGAGCCAGTAGGAGACGAGCGCACAAGTTTAAGTTTTAGTGTTATGATTCCAGCAGATGGAACAGACAAACTGTATTACTTTGATCATGCAACAAAAAAGCAAGGCTTTGCAGGTGTTTCTGCTATGCCTTTGAAAGTGATTGAGTCAAGGAAGGAGTTTGACTGGTCTGTGAATAAGCCAGTAGAATTTAGGCCTTATATTAAAGAAATAGCAGGTAGAAAACGTATGTTCTTACTTGGTACAGTCTCTGTGGTAAAAGAAGACTCCGATAATTTTGATGGATCGGCAACTCCAGATCTGGCATTAATCGATAGCGAATATCGAGATGTTGTGTGGATAGATGCAAAACACCCAGCTACATGGAACAAAGCCGTTTACGATCAATTAAATGACGCATGGCGTTCTAGTGAGGGTATAGGTGAGTTTTATAATGAGCAACCTAAGGTAGATGTAGATCTCATACAAGCCGTAACAGATACTATTCAAACCATTCCAACGGAAAATAAAAATCAAGAGCAAATTGACGTTTTACAGCGTAAGATTGATTCTTTAAAGGCAGTAAATGACAATTAAGACTAGAAGGTGAGTTGCATTTTTATATTGCTGCGTTCGTAAGGACTGTCTTCTTCTACTGGAATTTCTACAAAGCCATATTTGCGATATATATAAATAGCGTTTTCTAAAATTGTATTTGAATAAAGCATAAGACCCCTTAAACCGTCTTGTTGGGCAAAATCGATACAATATTGCATGAGCTTTTGTCCAATTTTATGACCTCGATGTCTAGGAGAAACAGCCATTTTAGTCAATTCAAAAACACTTTTATCATTGGTAGGCATTAAAGCAACAGTACCAACAACTACCTCGTTAAGTAAAGCAAAAAAAATATGCCCACCTTTGTTAATAATATATTGATTAGGTTTACTCAAAACTTCTTCATCGAAGGGTTCAACATAAAAATAGGTCCTGAGCCATTCTATGTTGAGATCGTAAAAGTTTTGTGCATATTTATGATTGTAGTGAACAATGCTAATCATTACCTCTGGCTTGCATAAAATCGGTTATTAAATATGAAATTAATTTAGCCACTAATTTGCCTCTTTTTTTGGGTGCCAATACTGGTGCAGCTTCGCTAATATGAAGATATTTCACATTCTTATGTGAGGCAAAGAAGTTTAAAAATTCACGTGCTTTATTTGGGCTAAAACCAGATACAGTCATGGCGCTGCTTGGCATATTTTCTATTGCGTCACAGTCAATTTCAATCCCAAAGGGTTTGTCACCAATAAATTCTATTGCCCGATTACATTCTGCGCTAAACTTTAATTTTTTTCGAATAGCAAGATCTTCAAAAGTAGTATACTTAACATGTTTTTTTAACTTCGATAAGGTATTAATTACTCGTTGTACCATATGGTTTTCATGAACACCAAAAACAAAATACTTTCCAAGGAATCCCTCTGCAAAAGCATAGGAAAAGGCATTGCCACTATGACGACCTTCTTCAGGTCTAAAATCTGTATGAGCATCTAGGTTTATAACATTAATCTTGCTGTCAAGTGCCAATGAGGTACCTTTTATACAACCATACGCATTGTTATGCCCGCCGCCAATTACAATAGGTATCTTACCAGATCTAACAATTTCATGAACCAAATGGGTCACTTCTTTATCAATATCTTCGACTATTTTTCTAGCCTTTTTAATATCACGCGGTTTGTCTTTATCTAATCCGTTAACTATTGTTTGCTCTTTCGTGAAATCTAAATACCCAATAATTGCTAACTTTTTTGGATTGGTAAATTGATTGTTTTGAATGTTTAACAAAACTTTTATTACAAAATCCCAAGCCGAGTAAGTGCCTGATTTACCGTAATTTGCAAAAACGCCAACATCTTCAGGAATCCCAAAAAGAACATAATCAACATCCAAAGCGCTTAGTTGGTCGTATATATTGCTGGAGTGAGTAATTAGTTGAACATGGTTTCCAAATTTTGAGTCACCAGTTGCTTTACTAACTAACTTTTTTCTATCAGAATCTGTGAATAGAATAAGTTTATCCATGGTAAAAAACTAATTCGTAAATTTAGAAAACTAAAGTACAATTATTTGCTCGTATCCAAGTTAAAAGAGATAATAAATTACAATTAATAGAGCGTATAAATTAACACACAATTAATTATGGAAAACAAAGCTGAAAACAACAATAGAAGCTTAAAGGTAATTTTGAGTATTGCAGTATTATTATTGGTAGGAACTGCATTTTATTCTTATTCACTGTACAACGACAGTGTAGAAACAAAGCAACAACTAACAGAAGAGAAAGAATTAGTTTTAAAAGACCTTAATAATATGGCTGCACAATTTGATGTTGCCATTGCAGAAAATGAGGTTGCAAATAACAAGTTGGTTGAAGCCAGAGAACGAATCAAAGGTTTAATGGATTCATTAAAAGTTTCAGAAAATACAGTAAGAAGTTTGTGGAGATATAAGAAGAAATTCATAGCACTCCAATCTGAAATGGAAGTGATCTTAGCCGAAAATGATTCGTTAAAAGTTGAAAATGTACTTCTTGCATCATCTTTAGATAGTACACGAGTGGAGTTACAAGCAAGTAACACATTTAATGATTCTCTTTTGGTACAAAACTCTGAATTAGCTGATATCGTTGAAAATGCGGCTGTGTTAGGAGCAGCTAAATTAGAAGGTTATGGAGTAATTGTTCGTAGTTCAGGGAAATTAATACCAACAGAAAGAGCGAGAAGAACAGATAAAATTAGAGTATGTTATACGGTACCAAAAAACAATTTGGTAGAGCAAGGAGATAAAGAATTCTTTGTACAGGTTTTAGACCCTCAGAGTAATGTATTAGGATTAAATGAGCAAATACAGTTTGATAATGTGGTACTTAATTATAGTTTAATAAGTAAGTTTAATTATGAGGCGCGTGATCTAGATATTTGCGAGTTTATTGAAGCTCGAGGAGCCGATAAGTTTGGAACAGGACGTTATATTGTCAACGTATTTGATCAAAAATCGCTCATATCGACTGCCGAATTTGAATTAAAATAATTTCATAATCGTTCAAAAAAGAGCCTTAACGAGAGTTAAGGCTTTTTTTATGTGAATACTTCACCATTTATTAAAACCTTATCAATGTGATTGTCGCCAAAGGCATATGGAAGGTAATTATAACTAGGAACTTCTTTGGTAATAATGAGATTAGCTTTCTTACCAATAGTTATACTACCACATTCTTTTGATAATCCCATAGCATAGGCACCATTAATAGTAGCCGCATTAATAGCCTCTTCTGGTGTCATTTTCATTTTTATACATGCGGTACTGATTACAAAATTCATATTACCACTTGGAGTAGAACCCGGATTATAATCGGTTGCTAAGGCCAATGGCAATCCTGCATCGATTATTTTTCTTGCTGGAGTATAAGGAATACTCAAAAAATAAGAGCAAGATGGTAGTGCTACTGGCATGGTGTTGCTATTTTTTAATGCAACGATATCTTCATCATTTAATTCTTCGAGATGATCTACCGATAAGGCGTCATGAGTTACCCCTAGAGCTACACCTCCAAAAGCGTTAAACTGGTTTACATGAATTTTTGGAACTAATCCGTGCTGTTTCCCAGCTTTTAAAATACGTTCGGTATCTTTCATATCAAAATATCCTTTTTCACAAAAAACATCTATATAACTGGCCAATCGCTCCTTACTTACTTTGGGTAACATTTCATTGATGACTAGATCGAGGTACCCTTGTTTATTGTCCTTAAATTCAGCGGGTAGTGCATGGGCACCTAGAAATGTAGT
>CAZAPO010000035.1:0-3547 GCA_964487005.1 uncultured Flavobacteriaceae bacterium | reverse complement strand
ATGGTGTTAGCACTTCGATTGACGCTTGATGACACCGCAAGATCTTCTGGTTGCGTAATTGTAACATTGAAACACTGTTCATAATCTGGTTGACCGTCAACTGTAATACAAACTGTATATACGCCAGCTTGAAGGTTACCAAAGGTGGTGCTGTCATTAAAAGTGTTATTAATGTCTAAGCCATTTCCACTCAAATTGGCAGTGTAATTAAGATTTTCAACGGCTGTTACAATGATACTTCCGTTATTACTATTTCTACAAGTTTCACTAGAGGTTTGTAATTGGAAGTTAGTTGATGGTAAAATGAAAACAGAACAACCATCTACGTCTACCGTATCTCCTAATGGTGTATTTTTACATGCATCATCTACGTCTGGAATACCATCGTTATCATCATCATCATCACATAAATCCCCAATACCGTCGCCGTCAAAATCGGCTTGATTTGTATTTGGAGTATCTGGGCAATTATCATCTTCATTAAGAATAGTGTCATTGTCTGTATCGCAAATATCACCTATACCATCACCATTGCTATCAGCTTGATCTGCATTTGCTGTAAACTGACAGTTGTCATCAACATCTAATACACCGTCATTATCGTCGTCATCATCACATTCGTCACCAATTCCATCACCATCATTATCCGCTTGATCTGAGTTCGGGGTACTCGGACAGTTATCAATGTGATTACCAACGCCGTCATCATCATCATCGGGAGTAATTCCTGCTACATAAAAATCATCTATTATTGCACCTTCTTCATTAACGGCATCATCTGCGTGATATACAAACCTAAAGGTCACGGTAGACTCACTCGCTAAACCAGCTAAATCATAACTGTATTCTGTCATTGTTGAATTGGTACCTGTCCATTGACCACCTACACAATTAAAGCAGTCGTTTCCAAGACCGTCACCAGCAATTCTTGAGCTATTATACCAATTTGGATCTGATGCACTACCAAGTAGTGACCACGTATTTCCTTGATCGGTAGAATATTCAACGTATAAAATATCCCAATCAAACTCAATGATAAAAGCCATCTTAAACCTTAATATTGGATCAATAACACCGCTAAGGTCATAACATTCTGAAACGAGATAAGATTTTGTTCTATCTGGGTGGTTGCCATTTAAAATGGTACCATAAACTCTTGTTCCAGTTGCTGCCGCATTTAAAACGGTACCTGTAGGAATTCCTCTTTCCCACATTGATGTTCCTCCACCAGCATTAAAAGTAATAAGTTCATCTTCTGGTGTCTCAAACGAATTAACAAGGTCAGAAACTCCTACATCATTTTTGTAAAAGGTTATGTTTGATGAAGAGTTATTATCGTAAGCATCATTTGGAATCATTACCTCCACATCAAAACTATGCGATCCAGCATCCACGGCCAGTTCAGGAAGGTCTATTGTTGTCGTTGTTTGAGATGCTAAATTTCCATTCCATGTATATACCTCTGCAGCTCCATTATCTACCGTGTAATTGACATCTATGGAAGTAATTTCATTATTTCCATTATTTTTCACTGTAATACTCGGACTAAAATTACCGCACAATATCAAATTGCTCATTGGATTGGAAACACTAATAAGTTTGATATCATCATCTGCAAATACTGGTGCAGGTAAATCAGATCGCCAAATTCCTCTTCCATAAGTACCCGCTGTGATATTATTATCAATTAAATTAATTGAGAGATCGGTAACGGTTGTGTTTGGTAATCCATTTTCAAATGGTTCCCAAGTTTGAGATACATCATCGTAACGATAAACACCAATACTAGTTCCTAAGTATAATGGATTATCTGGGTGCTCTCCTTGATGTTTGATAATGTTCTTTGTTAATCCTGGTAAATTACCAGTTATATCTTCAAAGGTTTCACCACCATCTGTAGATCTATACACCCTACCATTAGAGTCTGGTGGATTAATACTAGTACCACGTGTAGTTACGTATATAATGTTACTATCATTATTATTCACTTCAATGGAGGTGATATTTGAACCAAATGTTTCTGTGGTAGTAAATGATGTTCCTTTAGAAGTACTCTTTTTAAAATCTGCGTTTACGGCTATGTAAATGTTATTAGAATCACTAGGATCAATTTCTAAAACATCAATATTACCTCCAACAGCAGCTGATATAGCTGTCCAATTACCGCCTTCAAATTGATAAAGCTGTTGATATCCTGCATATACTTCACTATCGCGGTTAATTGCTAATGGTGTGATCCAGTTACCTGTAATATTTCCATTACTCGGAGAACTATAACGTTGACTACCAGATTGTCCAGAATCAGAAGACACAAAAAGATTTTGTCCATATTGCATGAATCCATAATAGAGGTTGTCTGTATTAGGGTCAATCACACCTTCCATTCCGTCTCCACCATGATAGTTATTCCATGTACTTGAAGCAAAACCAAACCCACCATTATCCTGAGTTCCACCTGCAATTTTTCCTGAAGTTTGTTTTGATACAGAGATTCTATAGAATTGTGTTATTTCCATTCCTTCTGTGAGGTCGGTGAAAGTACTTCCCCCATCTTTAGTTTTAAAGAAACCTCCATCAGTACCTGTAAATAATTCTCCGTTATAAAAACGCAGTAAGTGAATATCGGCGTGTGTATAGGATGGCGTATGTTCAAACCAATTATTTAGTTTCGTAAAACTATCACCTGAGTCTGATGATTTCCAAATATTTAAACACCCAACATAGATTTCATTTTCATTAGAGTCTGATACCGCCAATGCGAGATCATACCAAGCCTGTGTGCTTTCAAGAATGTTGGTGGTGTTATTTTGCTTTACAAATGTCTCTCCACTATCTGTAGATTTATAAATTCCTTGAAAACTGTAGTTATTTGCATTTCCAGATGAGAACCAAATATTAGCACTAAGAACATAAACAACATCTGGATTTGCAGGGGTAACATCAATTACGAACCTACCCGATTGGGCAGGTAATGCTGATGATGTAATTAGGCCAAAACTATCTCCGCCATCAATAGACTTATAAAATAGATCATTTGTAACGGCATAAATAATATTTGTATCACCAGGTTTAAGTTTAATATCCTTAATATTTCCAGCTAAGGTTTGCGTCCATGTGGTACCTGCATTTGTAGATTTGTAAACCCCATTATTTGTTGCCACCCATAAAGTATTTGAATCATTAGGATCAATATAAATATCATTCATACTGCTTGGTGAGTTCGATGGATTTAAACCAGTGGCTGTCCATGAGCTTCCACCATCTATAGATTTCCAAACTCCCATGCTCCTAGAATCTCCTGCATCATCATCTCCAGTGGCAATATAAATGGTATTCGAGTCATTGTAATCTATAGCAATGCCCGAAACACCAATTTGAGGTAAATCATCAATTAATGGTGTCCAGCTTAGTCCAGCGTCGGTAGATTTCCAAATACCTCCTGCTGGTGCACCAGAATAATATGTGGTTGCATTATTAGGATCAACAATAATAGCATTTACGCGTCCAATATTGGCTGTAGAGATACTTCTATTGGCAAAATCTGTAG
>CAZAPO010000034.1:0-3962 GCA_964487005.1 uncultured Flavobacteriaceae bacterium | reverse complement strand
AGTTATTTTAAGACTCATTCTAGCCGCAAGCTGATAAAGGCTCTTGGCCTTGAGGTAATGCCTACAGTAATAGCCGTAGTAAATGATACAAGGCAGCGATTTGAACTAGCGCGCGGAGCGGTCTCTGTTGCTGATTTAGAGGAGAAGGCATTACTGCTAGTTAATTATTTAGATAAAGAGGCAGCATATGAAGAAGTTAAGTAGGTTAATAATATTACTAATATTGCTAAGTCATGAAATAGTTTTAGCTGATTTTAATAGATTAATTAAGGATGTATTTCCAAGTGGCACTATGAGTAATGTAACAAATAGTGCAATAGTACAAGAACAGTCAGCAGGTCATTTAATTGGTGGCTCTATAGTTATAAAGTCGCCAGCAGAGCCGCCCTTGCAGCTAGTAGCAGCTCAAGCTCCAAGCTGTAAGATGGGAGGTCTGCCATGCGGGGCGCAATTTGAGTTACTTGGAGGCTCTTTAAGTGTTGTTAATGGGGCAAAGCTAATGGAGCATTTAAAGGCTCTACCGCAATCAGCAGCAACTTATGCTGCAATGATGGCAATTAAGAGTTTCTGCCCGCAATGCCAGGATTTACTTGAGTGGCTTGATGCTAAGGCAGATTGGCTAAATAAGCTTAGCTTTGATAAATGTGAGGCAGTACAAGGACTCGTTGACCCGGTACTTGCTAAAGTAGAGGCAGAATCACAAGTGCTGCGTCAATCTGCATCTGTACTTGAGGGCACTAAAAAAGATATGGCACAGATTCAGCAGGAATCTAAGAAAGCCAGAGGAGATCCTAGTAAGGAATCAGCTGAGTTAAAAGATCAGCTCAGCCAGGATTATAATTTAGTCTGGAAGGCGCTTGGAAATAGTGCAGATGCAAATGAGCTGAAGGAATTATTAATGAGTGTTTCTGGCTCAGTAATAGCTATTAGAAGTAATGATGAGCATAGAAGAGCAAAGGTAAGCTACTGGCCTTCTCTAGTAAATAAGGAGTTAATCAAGCAATTTATTGGAATTGAAAAAGATCAGGGGAAGATACAGCTCTATAAATGTGATGAGCATACAGAGTGCCTAAAGCCTAAAGAGGTGGATGTAAGTATTGGTAATAAGGATAATTTACTCTTTAGCAGAATAGAGAAGATGCTAGGTAGCATTATTAGTAAGATATATAAGAATGATAAACCATTCTCTTTGGAAGAAGAGATGTTAATAGCCTTATCCTCAGTGCAGCTAATTCCCAAGATAGAAATGGATTTAGCTAAATATCGCAATATTCAAAACGTAATTAACAATCAGACTTTTTTTGTCGAAGCTCTTTGCTATGACGTAATAACTCATCATCTGCAATCTATGCTAACTACGGTGCAGAAAGCTATAAATCAGTTAAAAGGTGTCCAATTAGTAAATGCAGATAAATTTGAAAAATTTGAGGAAAATATTAGGGGCACAATGCGTGATTTATCTGCTGCCAGGGTAGAGGCTTATGGCAGGTATGATGCGATTGCTGCAAGTAAAACTAGGCTTAAGATGGAGCTTGAGCAATTTGATCAAGAATTTGCCGGATATTTAAATAAGTTAGAGTAGGAAAATGAATTTAACAATCTATACATATGGCTATGCCAAGACAATATTTAACAGTTTAACAGCTATTGCTATGCTGCGTAATAGTAGTTTTTATCCAGCTATTATCAACGTAGCAGCTTTAGCTACAGTAATTTACTATGCCTGGCATATGGCAGCAAGTAGAAGTCCGTGGCAGCAATATGTTTATAAGGTAATGGGGATGATTGTGCTAATTAATGCTTTGCTGCTGCCTAAAACATCGATGAATGTAAAAGATAACGTAACTAAGGAATTATACCGAGCAGATAATATTCCTGTAGCTTTTGCTCTCCCTATTGGCGTGATTGAGAATATTGGTCATCTAGTAACTATCGGTTTTGAACAGGCCTTTACAACTGTGGGGGGCAGGACCAGCTTTAACTATTATAATTATGGAACAGCCTTTGGTGCAAGACTTGCTCGTGATGTATTAAATATTAAAATCAATGATCCTGAATATGTCAGTAACATGAATCATTTTATCAAAAGATGTGTAGTACTGCCTGCAATGATTGGTAAGCAATTTACTAAGGAGGAGTTAGTTGCAACTGATGATATTTGGCAATTAGTCAAAAGCCAGGCTGGATCACTTACCAGAATGCAGATGGTAAAAAATGGGCAGAAAAGTCTTCCAACCTGCAAGGAAGCTACCAGCTATTTTGAGAAGAAAATGCAGGATCAGAATGTAGGCTTGCCTGCTATCTTCAGTGATTTATCTCTTAAATATAAGGGATCAGGCAAGGATATAGCAGTAGGCTCTACTGCTACAAATACTGCCCTTAGTAACAATATTAAAAATCAGATCAATGCTCTTTATGCGCCAAGCATGGGGGTAGATAATATGCTGAAAAATAATCTATTAATCTCTGCTTTAAATGATTATAGGCTCGGGAGCTTTCCAGTAACCCGTGCAAAGATGCAATATGAGGCTGGAGGATTAATCTCAGGTGATTTAGCCGACCATATACTTACTGGCATGCTGATAGTTATTAAGAATATATTATATGGCTGTTTTATCTTTGTAGTGCCTCTGATGTTAATAGGTGGAGGATTTGCTAAATATCGTATGTGGATTACACTTTGCCTTTCAGTACAATTCTGGCCAGCCTTATATGCGATGTTAAATATGCTCATAGATTCTGCTTATGAGCCAGCACATATTGTTAGCTATAGTAGCTGGGCTACTGAGAATAGTAGAATGGATTCAATGGCAAGTGTTGCAGCTAATCTGATGTTATTAATACCGTTTCTTGCTTTATGGGTAACTAGAATGAGTGAGAGTGGTTTAATTCATTTAGCAGGTTCAGTATTATCTACAGCTTCTTCTGCAACTTCCTTAGCTGCTGGCGAGAAATCTACCGGTAATGTTAGCTGGGATAATATAAGCGCTGGTAATGAATCAAGAAATAACGTCACCAGTAATAAATATGATAATTCCATGCAATATCTCTCTGGGGTAAATAATAGTATTCGCCCGGATGGATCAATGGAGAGAATCAATCCAACAGGCGAGGTAATATCAACTAGCGGAGCTGGATATACTACTTCTAGCGGTGAATCTGCCTACCGTAGCAGCGATGGTATTGCAAGTGCTGCAAGCACGGCAATTAGAGAGGAGCAGCAGCAATCTGATATGGCTTCTTCTAGCTTCTCAAGAGCAAAAGAATCACAAATGATGCAAGAGGCTCAAGTGTTGAAATCTATATCGGAGCAATATAAATCTGATAATGGCTATAATATCGATAGCTCAACTGATGCTGGTCAGGAATTAGTAAAAGGTTTGAATGCGATTGATCGCATGAGCGCAAGTAATGATTATAGCTGGAATCAGAATGCTATGGGCTATTTAGCAGCTGAAGGCTCACTGGGCAAGAAAATAGGAGGAATCCTTGGCGGCTCAATATCAATTGGCGGTAGGATGGAAGCTAGCAATAGCAGTCATCAGTCTGAAGGAAGAGTCGGTGAGTTAGTATTAGATGATACTACTCATGATAGAGCTAGTAGCAATATCAGAGCATCAAACAACTCAGCTTTCCTAGAATCTATTGGCGTTGATCGAAGCAGCCAGGAATCACTGCGTAAGTCCTACGTAGAGACATCCAGAATATCAGAAGAGCTAGCTGTGCATCAGCAGAATATCGACTCATATAATGCAGCACTTGAATATAACAAGACGACAAGCCGTGAATATAGCAAAGATGAGTTCCAGAGCGTTGTGGATGCCTATAAGGAAAAATATGGAGTATCTGATGCGGTAGCCCACAGTGCAGTTGCAGCTGGAAGCCCAGAGGCAAGGGAGATATTTGCAGATATTAGCAAAGCTAATTTTAGTGAAATTGTAGGTAAAATTAATAGCGGTAAG
>CAZAPO010000033.1:0-24181 GCA_964487005.1 uncultured Flavobacteriaceae bacterium | reverse complement strand
GCACGAAGTTCAGCTATGGCTTCATGCTGCTCTTCAGTAATCTCTATCATGCTTTTCATGAGTTCATAGGTTCCTTCAACACGAGATTTATAGGGTTTCAACATATGTGTTTCAACCATCATTCCAAGTGTATTGAAGAGTGTGGTATATCCTGATGAATATCTTGGGTAATCCATAAATTGTGAAAAGCCATATTCGGGTGTATTTCTAAAAGCACTTACATAGGGTGTAATTATCCAATCTTTTGCTTCTAATTTTTGTTCGAGTTCTGTTCTAATTGTGTTTTCAATAAAGTTGCCTAGGTCTCCTTGTAATTTATTATGCTGAGTGAATAAATGCGTTAATACGTATTGATAATCGGCACCATTACTAACGTGATTATCTATAAACACATCTGGTTTTAACAAATGAAAAACCTTGGCAAAGGCCTTGGCATTTTTAGAGTCACTTTTTATGAAATCTCTATTCAAATCATAGTTTTGTGCGTTGCCTCTAAACCCATATGCTATTGGACCATTTTGATTGGCGCGCGTACCTGTATTTCTATTTAATGCACCGCCAATATTATATACTGGAATTGCAGTTAATACTGTTTTTTCTGGCGCCTCTACCTTTCCTTGTACAATATCTCTAAAGAGCATCATAGTTGCATCGATACCATCTGATTCGCCAGGATGAATTCCATTATTGATAAGTATCACACGCTTGTCTTTTCTCAACTTATCCATATCAAATTCACCATCTGGATTTAATATGATTAAATGTAAAGGATAACCAGCATCAGTCATTCCAATCTCTTGAATAGTTACCTGAGCATAATTATTAGCGAGGGCTTTCCAGTAGTCAATAACTTCATTATAGGTCCCAGTTTCTAATCCGTTTGATGCTTCAAAAGCAGTTTCAAAATTGTAATCTGTAGTTGTGTTGTTGTTGCAAGAAAATAAAAGGAGGATGGTTAGTAGAAAATAAATGTATTTCATTTCAAACGTTTAAGTGTCCAAACATAACGAATTTATGGCAATAACTACTTGGTAGTCGTAATATTAACTGTATTTTTGCCGCTGCAAAAAACAAACCTCTATGACTGAGTTTATAAGAAAAAGAACAGCTAACGTAAAGAATGATATTTTAAGCGGATTAACCGTTGCCTTGGCGCTTGTACCAGAAGCAGTTGCTTTTGCTTTTGTGGCAGGAGTTGATCCTCTTGTAGGACTTTATGCGGCGTTTATGATAGGTCTTATAACATCAATCTTTGGAGGAAGACCAGGAATGATTAGTGGTGCTACTGGTGCGCTTGCTGTGGTCATGGTGAGTCTGGTTGCTGAGGGTAATGCAATGGGTGAGTCTGGAGAAAACTTGGGGTTATATTATCTCTTTGTAACAGTAATTTTAATGGGAATCATTCAAATGTGTGCTGGAATTTTTAAGCTTGGGAAATTTGTTAGGTTGATACCACACCCTGTAATGATGGGGTTTGTAAACGGGCTAGCAATAGTGATCTTTTTGTCACAATTGGGCATGTTCACAAAATCAGTAGCAGGTGAAAAAGTTTGGATGCAAGGGTCAGAATTGTGGGTTATGCTGGGCCTTGTTGGCTTAACAATGGGAATTATGTTCGGTCTTCCAAAGATTACCAAAAAATTACCCGAAGCTTTGATTGCAATTTTGGCGGTCTCTGCCATTGTTATACTCGGTAATATTGATGTCGCTACGGTAGGAAGCTTTATTAGAGAAGGTGGAGGAGAAGGTTTAAAAGGTGGGTTGCCGCAATTTCAAACAGACATTTTTAACAAGGTGCCAATTACATGGGACACTTTAAAATTTATTGGTCCTTACGCCTTAATTTTAGCCGCAATTGGATTAATAGAATCTTTAATGACCTTGAACCTTATAGATGATCTCACAGAGACACGGGGAAATGCAAATAAAGAATGTATGGCGCAAGGTGGTGCTAACATAATTACCGGTTTCTTTGGAGGTATGGGAGGTTGTGCCATGATTGGTCAATCAATTATTAACATAAAAGGTGGTGGTAGAGGTAGACTCTCGGGTATCGTTGCAGCTTTAGCCTTATTAGCGTTTATTTTGTTTGCTTCTGGTTTAATAGAACAAGTTCCTATAGCTGCATTAGTGGGTGTAATGTTTATGGTGGTTATTGGAACATTTGCCTGGTCTAGTTTTAGAATCATGAACAAGATTCCATTAACTGATGTTTTTGTATTGATCTTGGTTTCTGGATTGACTGTTGTTTTTGATCTGGCGATTGCCGTTTTTGCTGGAGTAATTGTGAGCGCATTAGTTTTTGCTTGGGAAAATGCTAAGCGAATTCGAGCTAGAAAACGAATGAAGGATGATGGCACGAAGGTTTATGAAATTTGGGGCCCTTTATTCTTCGGAAGTATTACAGCATTCAACGAAAAATTTGATGTTAAGAATGACCCTGAAAAAGTAGAAATTGATTTTGTTGAATCTCGCGTTAGTGATCATTCTGCTATAGAAGCCATTTTTAATTTGGTGAATAAATATGAGGCTGCCGGAAAAAAAGTGACACTTAAACATTTGAGCGAAGATTGTAAGGTGCTATTGTATAAATCGAGTCCTAAATTTCGCCATGTAATTGAGGAGGCTATTGATGACCCACGTTACCACTTGGCTGAAAACCCTGAAGCATTTACAAAAGGGTTGGGGGAGTACGATTTTTAATATTTGTGAAGCAACCATTTAATGCTTTAAGCATCTTAAGTAAAACTATCATTGCCATGAAATTTCGTTTTTTACTTGTTGTTGCTTGCTCTTTATTCTTTTTTGGATGTGACTCTAAAGATGGAGATAAAGAGTACTTTACCTTTAAAACTAATTCACAAATTGTACTCACAGAACTAGGAGAAGACTATTTTTTAGCCAATGTCGATACTGGAGAAAATCTTGTATTTATTTACGAATTCGTAAAAGATGATGAACCCAATATTGCTGATGATGAATACGCTGAACGAATCATTTTTGAAATAGATGCAAGTGTAACTTCATTTTCTTATACCACTGAGAATATGAGCGAAATAAAAATGTACTTCAACCAGTATTGTTTTTGCCCGAGTATTGAAAGTATAAATGTCGTGAACGGAACTGTTGAAGGCGAGAGAATTGATAGCTCAAAATGGCGAATTTCTATTGATATTCAGTTTGAATTGTACGAGAATCTTCAAGAACGAATAATTAATGGTGTTTTTAAGCTTGATTGATTTCGTAAAAAGATGCCTCATCAACCACTATACTAGTTAGTTCTACTTTATGCCCGTCAGGGTCTCTTAAATAAATAGAATGAAAATAGTGGTGATCCTGAAAAATGTATGATTGGCCAATTGATTTAAAATAGTCCTGAGCTTTTATAAAATCTTCATTAGTAACGTTAAAAGCAAAATGTTCTATGCGAACATTTCGCGAATCTTGATCAATTTTTGCGTCTTCCGTTCGTGCTGGGAAAATTGCCAAACCACTTTTTCCGGCGAGCATAAATACTGGAAACTCACCCCACTCTTTGGGTTGGTATTTCTTTAGTCCTAGGTTTGTTGCGTACCAATTTATACTTCGTTGCATATCCGCTACATAAATAGCGACATGATCTAAAAAATTTATTTTGAAGGGTTTCATTTCCTAAAGTTTAAATCAAATATAATAAACAAAATCAATAGAATGTTTCAATTTATATAGATTGAAACTATAATTAAATAAATGTTGTTGAAGTTTGTTAGGGAGTTACAGGAACATAACGCTTTCAGGGACAAGTTTAGAAACATCTCCATTATTCCTTAAAATGTCTCTAACAATACTTGAGCTAATAAATGAAGTCTCAGCGCTTGTAAGCAAAAATACGGTTTCGATACCTGAGAGTTTTCGATTGGTTTGTGCAATAGCCTTTTCAAATTCAAAATCTGCGGGATTTCTTAAGCCTCTTAAAATAAAATCTGCATCTATCTGTTTGGCATAATCGACGGTTAAACCTGTATATGTGGCTACCTGAATTTTACTTGTATAGTTAAAAGAAGCCTTAATAAACTGCAATCTATTTTCAAGCGGAAACATGTAATTCTTCTTGGCATTTACTCCAATAGCAACCACAATTTCATCAAATAAAGGTAACGCTCTATTTATAATATCAACGTGTCCTAGTGTGATGGGGTCGAATGATCCTGGAAAAACAGCTCGCTTCATAGTATAAAAATAGAACTTTTATTTTAATGCTTCTTCAATTGCATTATCAAAAAGTTCACTCAAACTAATTCCAGCGGCCGCTGCCTGTTGTGGTAAGATACTTGCCTTAGTAATTCCGGGCACCGTATTTATTTCAAGAAGATGAGGTTCTCCATCTTTAAATATATACTCACTCCTTGAAAATCCTTCCATCTTTAAAATCTCATAAACCTTTTTGGCAACCGTTCTAACTTTCTTCGCCATTTCCTCAGAGATCCTCGCTGGTGTAATCTCTTTTGATTCACCCAAATATTTTGCTTTGTAATCAAAGAAATCATTATCACTAACTATTTCAGTAATTGGAAGAACGGTAATTTCTCCTTTATAACTAATAACACCAACAGAAACTTCTGTCCCATCTAAAAATGCTTCAATAATTATTTCATCATCTTCTTTAAAAGCGTAATCAATGGCACCTTGCAAATCTTGTTTTTTATAAACTTTGGTAATCCCAAAGCTACTACCTGCTTTATTGGCTTTTACAAAACAAGGGAGTCCAACTTTAGCAACTATTGCATCTTCATCAATCTCATCACCAAGGTTTATATAATAAGAAGTTGCAGTTTTAATTCCGTAAGGTTTTAATACACTTAAACAATCACGTTTATTAAATGTTAGCGCCGCTTGATACATTGGACAGCTTGTCTGGGGAATTGCTAATAAATGAAAATAAGCCTGCATAAACCCATCTTCACCTGGTGAACCATGAATGGCATTAAATACGCAATCAAAAGTAAATCTCTTTCCGTTTACCGTTGTGGAGAAATCGTTTTTATCAATGGCAAATTCGTTGTTATCATCATCTACATATACCCACTTGTCTTTAAAAATGTGAATTTTAAAGGCATTGTATTTGTCTTGATTTAATGTTTCGTAAACAACATTTCCACTTTTTAGAGAGATCTCATATTCACTTGAATAACCTCCCATTATTATTGCAATATTCTTTTTTTGTGACATCTAATTTATGTACGACTCAATAAATGAAATTGGTTCTTCGTTTTGTAAAAATATTATTTATTCAGCTAACGGGAAACCTTTTTGTTTTAATATATCGTATATCTAACTAAAGTTATTCTATTTACTTCTAAGAAGTATAAATTTGTTTAGTTTTGTCAAACACAAAAATCGTATGAGTCTAGTTAAGTTTTTAATCAGTAAAGAATTTTTGAAACAAATTGCATTGGCATTGGTTGCCATTATTGTTATTATATTTTTTGCGCTGAAGTTTTTAAAGGTTAGAACTAACCATGGTGATTTTGTTGAGGTTCCAGAACTCAAGGGTAAAACACTTGATGTTGTTCAGATTGAAATTAATGACAACGACCTAAGGATGGAGGTGCAAGACTCAGCCAATTATAACCCTAATTATCCTAAATTTTCTGTAATCGACCAACAGCCAGAAGCAGGTTCATTGGTTAAAGAAAACAGGAAAATTTACTTAACCCTTAATCCTTCTGGATACAGAAAAGTAGGGGTGCCCAATGTTATAAGACGAACCTTTAGACAGGCTAAACCTACCTTGGAGGCATTAGAATTTGAGATTGGAAATATCTCTTACGTCAATGATATAGGAAAGGATGAGGTTATTGAATTGAGACATAAAGGAGAAAAAATTATTCCTGGTACCTTGTTAACCAAAAAATCGAAAATCGATCTTGTTTTAGGAAATGGTAAACGCTAACTCATGGAAGAACCTAAAAGCTTACCTGAAGAACAGTCTGAATTATACGAACATTATTCATTTATTGTTGAAAGAGGGCAACAACCATTGCGCATTGACAAATACCTAATGAATTTTGTTGAAAATGCGACACGAAATAAAATACAAGCTGCGGCAAAAGAGGGTAGTATTTTTGTAAACGGTAAACCTGTAAAGTCCAATTATAAAGTAAAACCTTTGGATGATATCAAGGTGAAGTTTGCACATCCTCCATATGAGTATTTATTGGTGCCTGAAGATATTCCACTTGATATTGTCTACGAAGATGATGATTTATTGGTTGTTAATAAACCCGCCGGAATGGTTGTACACCCTGGACATGGGAATTACTCTGGCACACTAATTAATGCACTAACGTTTCATTTTGATAACTTACCTAATAACTCCAGTGATAGGCCAGGATTAGTGCATAGAATTGATAAAGATACGAGCGGGTTGTTGGTAGTGGCCAAAACTGAAGAGGCCATGAATCACTTGTCTAATCAATTTGCCGAAAAAACAAGTGAGCGAGCGTATGTGGCATTGGTTTGGGGAAATGTTGACGAGGAAGAAGGAACTATAGAAGGAAATATTGGTCGTCATCCAAAAAACAGACTTCAAAATACGGTTTTTGAAGGTGATGATGCTCATAAAGGTAAGCCAGCAGTTACTCATTATAAGGTCTTAGAACGATTTGGTTATGTAACTTTGGTCTCATGTAAACTTGAAACGGGCCGTACACATCAAATACGCGTGCATATGAAACATATTGGCCATACCTTGTTTAATGATGAACGTTATGGTGGTGAACGCATATTAAAAGGCACTACTTTTACAAAATACAAGCAATTTGTTGAAAACTGTTTTAGTGTTTTACCAAGACAAGCACTGCATGCTAAAACCTTAGGATTTGAGCATCCAAGATCTGGTGAGTGGCTTAGTTTTACCTCTCCGTTACCCCAAGATATAACAGATTGTATTACCAAATGGCGTAACTACGCCAAGCATCAAGAGAATCTATAAAGGTATTTGTAATAACTTAGGTTTTCATTTTCATTTGAAGCTTCTTAGGCTTAAATTTGAGTAAATAATAGCAGTATTTATGAAGTTAGTTTTATCACCAGCCAAATCGTTAAATTTTGATAGCCAGTTACCAACCAATCAGGTTTCTGAAAGTTGCTTTTTAAAAGAAGCCGAAAGACTTAACCGATTGCTAAAAAAGAAGTCTGCTCGAAGTCTTTCTAAATTAATGAGTATTTCTAATACACTTGGGCAATTAAATTATGAGCGTAATCAAAATTGGCAGTTACCTTTCACTCAAGATAATGCACGTCAAGCGGTGTATGCATTTAGTGGAGATGTGTATCGAGGTTTAGATGCATATACAATTTCAAAGGATAAATTAGAGAAACTTCAAAATACTGTTCGCATTATTTCAGGTTTATATGGTTTGTTGAAACCAATGGATTTAATGCAACCCTATCGTTTAGAAATGGGAACAAAATTTCCTGTAGGCAAAAACAAAAACCTCTATGAATTTTGGAGAAAAAAAATTACCCAAGCACTTAATGATGAGTTAGCTGATAATGAACTGTTCTTAAATTTAGCAAGCAATGAATATTTTAAGGCAATAGATGCTAAAGCCCTAAAGGTTCCAGTGGTTACTGCTAGTTTTAAAGATTTTAAGAATGGTGAATACAAGACCATAATGACCTTTGCTAAATTGGCAAGAGGGTATATGACCAGATATATTATAGATACTGATGCTCATACTATAGAAGACTTAAAGGGCTTTAATTATGAAGGCTATGGTTTTAGCGAAGAAATGTCAACTGCAACAGAGCTAGTATTTATTAGATAAAAAAAGCGAGATGTTATCTCGCTTATTCTTTATCTTCTTTTTTTGTTTCCGTTTTTTTGGTGGTTTTAGTTTTTGTTGCTTTTGCTTTTGGTTTTGCTGCCGTTTTTTTAGTGGCAGCAGTCTTAGTAGTTGCTTTAGGTTCTGCCTTTGGTTTTGAAACTTTAGGGGCTACAAACGCTTTCTTTTTTTTGCGCCGTCTTCTAGCTCCAAAAGTCTTGTTTGTAATTTTACCGCGTTTTGTTTTTTTATCACCTTTTCCCATAGTAACTATTTAAAAGTTAGTTGTTTAAAAATACTATTTTTAGAACCTATTTCAAAATACATGTTTTTACATAAGCACCCATATCCTCCTTTTATTCAGCACGATACAGAAAAATTGATTGTGGGTACATTACCGCCTCCACGTTTTAGTACAGGTGAATTGTTAGAAAAAGATGTTGACTTTTGCTATGGCAGTTATTATAATTCTCTTTGGTTGAAGATTGATAAAATACATAATTTGAGTTTACGGTTTGATAACTCTGAAGAAGCAGTGCAGCAACGAAAAGATTTTTTAATTAAGCGTAAAATTGGCGTTTGTGATATAGTTGAAAGTGCTGAGCGCGAAAAAATTGATGCATCAGACCTAGGAATGAAAAACATCAAACTTCGTAATGTTATTGACTACATAGAAAAATATCCTAATATTAAAACATTATTATTTACTGGTGGTAATAGTAAAAATGGTCCAGAATATTTTTTTAGAAGACATATCAAGGAATATGGATTAAAGTTAGAACTCATAAATAACGAAGTGCCAAGGATACATCAATTCCATCTGGATAATAGAGTGATAAAAACAGTATCCTTAACTTCTGGTTCTGGGGCAGCAAACATTTCAATTAGTAGACTACCACTATACAAGGCGATAAAGGCAAAAAACCCAAACTTTAATACCTTTGATTTTAGGGTAATGCAGTATAGAAAATACTTTTAATTTTTTGACCAGACCGAATAAATAATATACAACAGTCCTGGAATCGCAAAGGCATTAATTTCTAAACTAGAAATAAGATCGTTACGCATTATATGAAGTCCTATCATTCCAGCTATCGAGATAAAACCACCTAAGGCTTTCCATTTATATGCAATTAATAAACCCAATATTACTGCTACAGGAAAGCAAATAAACGTAAATATTTCAGTGTTTGAATTAAACCCTTTAATGTCACCAATTATTCCAAAAACTAAAATAGCAATGGCAAGTGTTCCAAGAATTCTTGCACCCCATAGCACCCCATTTAAAAATGTTGATTTGTTTGTCATAATCAACTTAAAAGGTACAAAAATATTGGTTAACAGCTACTTAGGTGCTTAATGACGTAGAATTGTTTGCTAATTTTTAGTCCTTAACCTTGTATGTTAACTTCATCGTTATTGATGCCGTTTTTTCTTTAGAGGTTGTATTGTAGGCGCCACCCCAAGAATAGTCCTCGTTTGAATTTTGTCCAGTAATTTGAAAAATTCCCATTTTTGCAACCACAAGTTCATCTAATTCAGATTTAGAGTTGGTCGCAATCTTTTCGGCTCGTAAGCGTGCATTTTCTGTTGCTTGTGAAATCATTTCAATTTTTAGCTCATCTAACCTTGTATAATAATAGCGTGGTGCCGATGAATACAATTGTATACCTTGATTTAATAATTCTGTTATCTCACGTGAAATACGTTCTACTTTTTCTACTTCCTTAGAATCTATTTCTACTGATTGATTTAAAGTGTATCCAGTGAATTCACTTCCAAGAAATTTACCAGTATCGGAGTAAATACTTTTTGAGTTTTTGTTAGTGCTTACAGAGCTAAATACAATATTTTCTTTTGGAATACCCTTTGAAACCAAATACAATTGAATGGCCTCTTTGTTTTTTTGTAAATCGGCATACGCCGTTTTAAGATCGCGGTTGGTTTGTGAATATGAGGCATTCCATACAATGAGATCAGAGGTAAAATCTGATTGGCCTAAACCAGTAACCGAAACTGTACCTTGTTTGTTGTTTCGATTCATGAATGCATTTCCCAATACAATTGATGCCACAACAATGGCAATACCAAAAATGATGGCTGTAAGATTTGTTTTCATAAGAGTGTAAGTATTAATGTTATATAATACCTACGACACTTTTAAATAACAAAGATTATTGTGACTGTGACTTTACCAAAAGTTTAACAGTATAGAAAACGTGGTTTCATTTATGTGCTCAAAATTTGCCCTACGAATTGGTCAATATTTTTCGCTCCATGCGCGTTAAGGTGTTTAATAAATGCACTCCCTATTATGGCCCCTTTGGCATATTTGGTGGCCTGTGTGAATGTATCATTATTACTTATTCCAAATCCAACAATTTGTGGGTTATTTAAATGCATGTTATCTATCCTCTCAAAGTAATTGTTCTGTTCTTCACCAAACCCGCTTTTTGCACCTGTTGTACTCGCCGAACTTACCATATAAATAAAACCTGTTGTTATTGAATCAATGTATCTGATACGCTGATCACTAGTTTGGGGAGTAATCAAAAACACATTAACGAGTCCGTATTTTTCAAATATCGCTTTATAAGATTCATGATAAACGTCCACCGGTAAGTCGGGCACAATCAAGCCGTCAATACCAATTTCCTGACATTTTTTACAAAATGCTTCAACCCCATATTGTAAAATTGGATTGAAATATCCCATGATTAAAAGTGGAATTTCTACCGTTTCTCTAATGTTCTTCAACTGTTCAAACAATAGGGTAGTGGTCATTCCATTTTTTAAAGCCTGGGTCGAGCTATCTTGTATCGTAGGTCCATCAGCCAATGGATCACTAAACGGAAGCCCAATTTCAATCATGTCTACGCCACTTTTTTCGAGATCTTGAATGATGCTTACCGTATCATTAATAGTTGGATATCCTGCTGTAAAATAGATGGATAATAACTTTTTATCTGCTGCTAGTTGTTTATTGATTCTATTCACCTTCATTACAGTTTAAAATGGTTGATATACGTTTCTAAATCTTTATCACCTCTTCCAGATAAACTTACTACTACGATATCTTGGGGATTGAATTTTTTCTTTTCAAAAACTGCTAAGGCGTGCGAGCTTTCAATTGCTGGAATAATCCCTTCCAACTTACATAACTCAAGCCCTGCAGTCATTGCATCATCATCAGTAATTGATATAAATTGAGCTCTGCCAGATTTATATAAATGCGCATGCATAGGACCTACTCCAGGATAATCTAGTCCTGCCGAAATGGAATACGGCTCCGTAATCTGCCCATCTTGTGTTTGCATCAATAAGGTCTTGCTACCATGAATAATGCCTTCTCTACCTAACACAGATGTTGCCGCACTTTCACCTGAATCTACGCCAAGCCCTGCCGCCTCGACCGCAATTAGTTTGACATCGGTATCATCTAAATAATGATAGTAGACACCAGCAGCATTACTGCCTCCACCAACACATGCGACAACATAGTCTGGTTGAGTTGTTCCTTCATGCTCTTTTAGTTGCCATTGAATTTCTTCTGAAACTACAGCTTGAAATCGTGCTACCATATCTGGGTATGGATGTGGTCCAACAACACTACCAATAATATAATGCGTATCTACGGGATTGTTTATCCAATCGCGAATGGCCTCATTTGTAGCGTCTTTTAGGGTTTTACTGCCAGATGTTGCAGGGATAACGGTTGCGCCTAGCATCTTCATTCGTGCCACATTGGGAGCTTGTCGTGCAATATCGATTTCTCCCATATAAACAATGCATTCTAAACCCATAAGTGCACAAACCGTTGCCGTTGCTACTCCGTGTTGTCCTGCACCAGTCTCGGCAATAATACGATGTTTACCTAGGCGTTTGGCCATTAAAATTTGACCAATGGTATTATTAATTTTATGGGCACCAGTGTGGTTTAGATCTTCGCGCTTTAAGTAAATCTTGGTATTATATTTTTCAGATAACCGTTTCGCAAAATATAATGGTGAAGGACGACCCACATAATCTTTTAGAAGTTGATCAAACTCCTTTTGAAATTCTGGTTCAGCCATTACCTTCAAATAATTTTGGCGAAGCTCTTCTACATTTGGATACAGCATTTCAGGAATAAAAGCTCCTCCAAATTCTCCGTAGTATCCTTTTTCGTTGACGTTGTAACTCATTTTATATTCTTTTTCACTTGCAAATTGATCTTTTAATTTTGATCAATTGTCACTTGTAATGACTTTATTTTTAAACTTTTTTATTTTTTCTTCCTTTTTTAGACCAGGCGCTATTTCAAATCTGCTATTTACATCAAGGGCATAACAGTATTTTGAAGCAGGACTTTGCTTAAAGGCATTAATTTTATCAATTTCTTCAATACCAATTCCTCCACTTAAAAAGAATGGTTTATTTGATGTGTAGTCATTTAAAACACTCCAATCAAAGGTATATCCATTTCCACCGGGTAATTTTCCTTTGGTGTCAAATAAAAAATAATCAACAGCATCTTCGTAAGCATTCAATACACTAAAATCAAATTCGTCTTTAATTGAAAACACTTTGATAACTTCCACATTTGCCGACTGTAATAGTAGGCAGATCTCAGGTGACTCATGTCCATGTAATTGAACTGCATCTAGCTTATGCATTGCAATACGTGATGATATAAAAGCAACCGTCTTATCAACAAACACCCCAACCTTTTTGATCTTTGATGGTATTTTTGGAATAATTCCTTCAAAATGCCTTGGAGATTCTTCATGAAAAATAAAGCCAAGATAGTCTGGTTGCAAGTTTGCAACTGCTTCAATATTATCCTGATATTTCATTCCGCAGACTTTTAATTTCATGCTTCTAAATCTTTAATAAATTGTGTTGCATGTGCGCCTGGATTGTTGGTTTTCATAAAATTTTCTCCAATTAAAAACCCTTGATAACCAAATGGTTGCAATTCTTTGATAGCCGATACAGAGCTGATACCGCTTTCAGATACTTTTACAAAATCGTTTGGAATCAATCCGCTTAATTTTTTACTGGTGTTTAAGGAAACCTCAAAAGTTTTTAGGTTTCGATTATTAACACCCAACATGTCGATAGATGGCATGATTGATTTATCTAGTTCTTCTTGATTATGTACCTCAAGCAAGACATCTAAATTTAAGCTTTTAGCAAGGCTGGAAAATTGTTTAATTTCTTCTCTCGTTAATATGGCCGCAATAAGAAGAATGACATCTGCTCCATAGGCTCTTGCTTCTATGATCTGATACTCATCAATTATAAATTCTTTTCGCAATAAGGGTAGCTTACAACTTGATCTTGCTATTATTAAATCATCCAACGATCCACCAAAATATTTCCCGTCTGTAAGTACAGACATTCCACAAACACCCGCGTTTTCATATCCTGCAGCTACATCATGTACGTTTAAACTTTGGTTTATTACAGATTTAGATGGCGATCTACGTTTATGTTCAGCAATAATTCCGGTGGTGCTATTTTTTAAGCGTGTAGCAAGGGAATAGGTTGATCTATTAAATAGAACAGATTGTTCTAATTGCCCTATGGTTATGAGTTCCTTTTTTAAGGCTACCTCTTTTTGTTTATCAAATACTATTTTGTCTAAAATGGTCATTTGCTTAATTCTATTAGCTTTTTTAATGCGGCATTGGCATTACCGCTAAGTAACGATTCTTTAGCGAGCCCAAATCCAGCCTCGTGTGATATTTGTTTTGTAGTTGCAATGGCCAACCCTGCATTTGCGCAAACCACATTATTTTGTGCTTCTGTACCCTTACCATTAATAACATTTATAAAGATGTTGGCGGCTTCTTCAACCGTATTTCCACCATATATCTCGTGCTGTTCAATCTTGGTAACATTAAGATCTTGAGGTGCAAACATGGTTTCAGATTGGTTCGATATTACCTTAGTCTTTCCAGTCAATGAAATTTCATCATATCCATCTAATGCATGTACAATACTATAGTTTTTATCGGTTTGCTGGTATAGGTATCCATATAAGCGTTGTAATTCTAAATTAAATACACCTACCATTTGATTTTTGGGGAATGATGGATTTACCATTGGGCCTAACATATTAAAAAATGTTTTCACGCCTAATTCTCGTCTAATGGGAGCTACATTTTTCATGGCTGGATGGAATAATGGCGCATGTAACACGCATATGCCTGCTTGATCTATACTTTTCTTTAAAAAATCTACATCGTTAGAAAACTTAATGCCCAAATATTCCATTACGTTAGACGAACCACATGCCGAAGACACACCATAATTACCATGCTTGGCAACATTAACTCCAGCTCCAGCCGTTACAAATGATGCTAGCGTAGATATATTGAATGTGTCTTTTCCATCACCACCTGTGCCACATAGATCTATAGCATTAAATTCTTCTAAATTAACAGGTATGCATAATTCTAGTAACGCTTCTCTAAAACCTTGTAGCTCCTCAAGCGTGATACTTCGCATCATATAAACGGTTAAAAAGGAAGCAATTTGACTTGGATTATACATTCCTGCAGAGATGTTAACCAACACCCGTTTTGCCTCTTCGCTTGAGATGCTTTCGTGGTTAATAAGTCTATTTAATATTTGTTTCATGATCTTAAGCGTTTACCCAGTTTTCTAGCATTTTCTTGCCATCAGGAGTCAGTACCGATTCTGGATGAAATTGAACTCCTTTTACATCGTACTCTTTATGTCGTAATGACATTATCTGCCCATTTTCGTCATACGAAGTGACCTCCAAAGTTTCTGGTAAAGTTTCTTCGTCAACCACCCAAGAATGGTAACGACCAACGTCAATAGTTTTTTTTAACCCTTCAAACATTACCTCGTCGTCTACCGTTAAGGTTACCTCAGTTGCCACACCATGATAAACCTCATCGAGATTTATTAAATGTCCGCCAAAAACTTCGCCAATTGCTTGCTGTCCTAAGCAGACACCAAGTATACTTTTGGTTGCGGCATACTTTGCAATAATTTCCTTTAATAAGCCGGCTTCGTCTGGTATTCCTGGTCCAGGAGATAATACAATTTTCTCGAAAGGAGCAACTTCTTCAAGGGTCAATTTATCATTTCTTTTTACGGTAACATCACAATTTAAGTCTTCTAAATAATGCACCAAATTGTAGGTGAAACTGTCGTAATTATCTATAACTAATATCTTCTTCATAACTAAATTCTTTCTGCTATTTCTATAGCTTTTGTCAATGCTCCTAGTTTGTTATATACTTCTTGTAACTCGTCTTCTGGATTTGATTTAGAAACCAATCCAGCACCAGCCTGCCAATGTAATTGATGATTTTTGCTTAAAAAGGTTCTAATCATTATTGCATGATTAAAATTACCTTCAAAATCCATAAATCCTATGGCCCCACCATAGTACCCACGGCTTGTTTTTTCATAGCGTTCAATTAGTTGCATTGCCATATGCTTTGGGGCACCACTTAAGGTACCAGCAGGAAAGGTATCTGCCACAACCTGTAATGTTGAAGTGTCTTTATATTTCTGCCCTGTTACTTTACTAACTAAATGAATAACGTGAGAGAAGAATTGTACTTCCCTATATTTCTCAACGTTGACATCATGTCCATGTCTACTTAAATCGTTTCTTGCCAAATCAACGAGCATCACATGCTCACTATTCTCTTTATCATCAGCTACTAGTTTTTTAGCTAACTCGGCATCTTTTAAGTCATCACCTGTTCTTTTGAAAGTTCCTGCTATTGGATGAATTTCTGCCTTTCCTTCACTTACTATTAATTGTGCTTCTGGTGAACTACCAAAAATCTTAAAGTTTCCATAATCAAAATAAAATAGGTAAGGTGATGGGTTAATACTTCTTAAGGCTCTATATACATTGAACTCATCACCCTTAAAGTCTTGTTGAAATTTTCTGGATAATACTAATTGAAAAACATCTCCCCTTGCACAATGTTTTTTTGCAAGTTCTACATGTTCTTTGTATTCATTATCAGAAAGATTAGAACTAATGTCACCTTCGGCATTAAAATCATATGAAGCAAAGTTCTTGGCCTTAATTAAATGGTCGATATCATCTATATTGCTTTCGGCATCAAAGCAATGCGCAAAAATATAAGCCTCATTTTTAAAGTGGTTGATGGCAATAATATTTTGGTAAACAGCATAATAGAGATCAGGAATGGCAATTCGATCTTCTTTCCTTGAAATGGAAATATCTTCAAAGTATTTCACGGCGTCATAGGCCGTATAACCAAAAATCCCATTGTTGATAAACTTAAACTTTTCATTAGAATCTGTTTGAAATTTTTGTGTGAAATTGTGAATTGCCAAAGGCACGTCCAGTTTTTTATCAATGTTTTGAACAATTTCTTTGCCATCAGGAAATTTTTCGGTTAATGTATTATCCTCAATCTTTATTGATGCGATAGGGTTGCAACAGATGTATGAGAAACTGTTATCGTTTGCATGATAGTCACTACTTTCTAACAAGATACTATTTGGAAACTTGTCACGAATTTTCAAATAGATACTAACCGGTGTGATTGTATCGGCAAGTATTTTTTTGTAATGTGTTTTTAAGCTGTATATCATTGTATTAAATTAAAAAAGGCTTGTCGTGAACGACAAGCCTTGATATTTTGATTAAATAATGCACAGGTCTAATTCACGAAATTTAGTTTCGAGAATTCCACCACCATGTACTATTTAAAATTATGTTCATTTCTTTTGTTTGCTCAAATATAGAAATGAAAAATTGTATTGCAAATAAAATTGCTAAAAAATAGATAAAATCCATATTTAAGAGCTCAATCTCATTTCGATAATTTTATGTTAAAGTTGTATAAGTCATTAAATGGATGCTTAAATTTATATCATGAAAAACTTACTTATAGCCTTTTTGTTATGCTTTATGGCTTGTAAACAAGTCGAAGAATCTAAAGCGGTAGCCGTGTCTGAATCTGCAACCGTTGAAGACAATTCTGCCGCAGATATCAAATTAGAAATCCACGATTATAATGGACTAGAAAAGTACTTGCATTTTAAGGATGATAAGACCTATGTAGTAAATTTTTGGGCCACATGGTGCGCACCTTGCGTTAAAGAGTTACCTCACTTTGAAGCGCTCAATAAAAATTATGCTGATAAAAATGTTGAGGTGATGCTAGTAAGTTTAGATTTTCCGCATCAATATGATAAAAAGTTAAAGCCATTTATTAAGGAAAACGAATTACAATCTAAGATTCTGGTATTGGACGATACCGATATGAATACATGGATACCAAAGGTCAATGAGAATTGGGATGGTGCAATTCCTGTAACCATTATTTATAATAAAGATACACGTAAGTTTTATGACAAGACTTTTACGTATGAAGAATTAGAAACAGAACTAAAACAATTTTTAAACTAAACGATATGAGAATTTTAAAGACTATTTCCGTTTTAGCAGTTGTATTTGTATTAAGTGCGTTTACTGCTAATAACATCACTTTTGGTGATGGTTATGAGGTTGGTGATATTGCAACAGATTTTAAACTCAAAAATATTGATGGAAAAATGGTGTCTTTGGCAGATTATAAAGATGCTAAAGGTTACATTGTGATTTTTACATGTAATACATGTCCATACGCGGTGATGTATGAAGATAGAATTGTTGCCTTAGATAAAAAATATAAGTCAAAGGGATATCCAGTGGTGGCCATTATGCCAAATGATACCGATTTAAAACCTGGAGACAATATGGAAGCAATGAAGGCTCGTGCTGCATCTAAGGGCTTTACATTTCCTTATTTAATTGATAAGAATCAGGAAATTTATCCGCAATATGGTGCAACTAAGACTCCACATGTTTATTTATTAGAAAAGACTGGTGAAGGAAATGTTGTGAGATACATTGGCGCCATAGATGATAATTACAAAGATGCAGCAGCCGTAAGTACAAAATATGTTGAGAACGCTGTTGACGCTTTATTAGAGGGTGGACAGGTTACAGAAACAAAAACTAGAGCGATAGGTTGTACCATTAAAACAAAGAAAAGTAATTAATTGGTGTAACAGATTATATTTTTGATCGTCTATATAATAAATCCTAAAGAAATGTTAATTTTGCGCGAAAAGTAATTTATGGCAAATTTAACTCAGGAAGATTGGAAAACTCAGCTAGATGAAGATACTAATGCTGTGGTTTTAGACGTTAGAACAGATGCAGAGGTAGCAGAAGGAATAATACCTAATGCCATTCAAATAAATATTTACGAAGGGCAAGGGTTTATTTATAAGCTTGAAGAACTGGATAAAAGCAAAAACTATTATGTGTATTGTAGGTCTGGTAATAGAAGTGGACAAGCTTGTGCTATTATGAATCAGTTAGGATTTGAAAATGCATATAACCTTGTTGGAGGAATTCTTGAATGGCAAGGAGAACTCGTTAACAACTAAAAATATAATTATGAAACGTGTACTAGTTTGTTTACTCGTTGTTGCTGTATTTAGTTTCAGCTGTAAAGAGGAGGAGAAAGGTCCTCAAATTGAAGTAATTACTGCTGAAGAAATGCAGCAAATTGTTGAAGATAACGGAGTTCAAATGGTAGATGTTAGAACACCTGAAGAATATCAAGAAGGTTTTATTGCAGGTTTTCAAAATATCGATTACTTCTCTGATAGTTTTGAATCCGATCTTGATAAACTCGATAAGAGCAAACCAGTAATAGTATATTGCAGGTCTGGCAATAGAAGCAGTAAATGCGCTGCCAAAATGAAGGAAAAAGGATTTGTGAAAATCTATGATCTTGATGGAGGAATTACCAAATGGAAATTTAAGGGGTATGAAGTAGAAACACCAACCCTATAAATTTAAATATTGAATTATATATCTAAAGGCGACCCTAGGGTCGCCTTTTTTAATTAAGAACGTCTTTAATGATGCGCTCGAGTTTGTCTTTATTTTTTAACGCCAATTTTGTAAACTGAAACAGACTCTTGCATCTATCTAGATTTTGTTCTGGATAGCTTACTTTATAATGTATGTTCCCATTTAAATAATCGGTTAGGGCTCTTAGTCCATGCATAAAAGGCATTAATGCACATGATAGCCCTAAATAATTAATTTCGCCTGGAGTTAATGCTAAATTTGAATATTTAATACCCTCAATAAAAGAAGTAAAAAGATCAAGATTGAAATTAATTTTATTTAAATTCTTTTCGTCTTCATTTGATTCGCTAACCACCGTTCTCACAGCATCACCAAAATCATAATGAAAATAACCTTTCATGATGGTATCAAGATCAATAAGACAAAGGCCATTATTGCTACTATCAAACAGAATGTTGTTTAATTTGGTATCGTTATGGCATATGCGTACTGGAAGCGAAGCTTTGTAAAACTCAGAAAAACTATTGAGATGAACATTTGCGAAATCTATTTGTTGATATGCTGTATTTTTCCAATCTATGATGCTTTTATTCAAGGCTAATTTAAAAGCATCAACATGATGTGGTAAAAAATTAAGATTTGATATGCTATCTACATAAGTAGAAATGTTCTCTTGTTTTAATAATTGGTGAAACCTCCCAATTGTTTTACCTGCTTCAAAGGCAATTTTTGGTTGCGATGTAAAATTATGAGCCGTACTATCGGGAATGTAGTTTATTAATCGCCAACAGTTTTTATTCTCCAGTAAAAACGGTTTGCCTAAGCGTGTTCTAAAAAGTGTTATTTGGGTGTAATCATTGGCAACTAGTTTAGTAAGTGCCATATCTAAATTACGGTGTAATCCTTCTACATCCTTAAAGACATTTTCATTAATGCGCTGTAGCACAAACTTTGGAGTATCTAAATCACTTACCAAAAAGGTGTCATTGATATACCCCTGTGAAATCTGTTTAAAAGAAATATCACTAAGCACCACATCAAACTTGGAGACAATATCTTTTAACAGCAATGAATTCATAATGGTTTAGTTCCAAAGAGGAGATGGATAGTGTCCATCGTTGGTCAAACGTTGTAAAGTTGTTACCGCTTCAGTTTTATCTTCGTAATAGGTAACTCCAAACCATTCACTTTTAGAATTAATAACATTAATGTCAATTAATCCGTTAGCCATCATTTCCTGAGCTACAAATGGGATATAAATTTCACTTTTTTCTAAATTCTCAGGTATTTGCAAGAAGTTAATGAAGTAGGTTTCAATGTAGTCAAATATGGATGCGTTGCAAATCCAAAAGTTCATAGAAACTATAGTATCTGGATCTAAGGTTCTCCCTGAAGCTTCATCGGTTATAACCCCATCAATGTCTTCAATTTTTGTATGCTCTTCAATAGAAACCAATTGATTTCCTTCAACGCTACATACACCTCTTGATACAGACCCATGTTCAGATAAAGTGTCTTTCAAACTATATCCAACAATGGCGTAATTCTTATTCGAAGAATTTTCTTTTACAAAGTTTGCCGCTCCCTCAAAGGCTTGTTTTCCATAATAGTCATCGGCATTAATAATCACAAAATCAGAATCAATAACATTTCTTGCAGACCAAACGGCATGTGCCGTTCCCCAGGGTTTAGCACGTTGGGAGGTGTCAATTGCAACTCCATCTGGCAAATCGTTAAGATCTTGTACTACAACATCAAGCTTAATATTTACTGGGATACGTGGACTCAAATATTCTTCTAAAAACGACTTATTTTCGGCTCTCGTAATTAATACTACGTGATCAAAACCGCAGGCTATAGCATCAAAGATGCTGAATTCAAGTAAAAATTCTTCGGCTGGGCCAAGGTCGTCAAACTGCTTTAATTTTCCATAGCGACTCCCACTTCCGGCAGCCATAAGTAACAGGGTCATAAAATTTAATTTTTAGGCTGTAAAAATAATTGTTTCAATAAAACAAAAACAAATTTTTAAACCAATTTGTAAACCTCTTCAAACGGAACTCTAAATCTAGGGCCATAAATGCCCTTGTCATCCCTTTTTCCACAACCAATAATCATATTGACTTCTGCTTGCCATGGGATATCTATGATTCTTTTAACTCTCAGGGTGTCGCTGCCTTCCATTGGGCAAGTGTCGTAACCAATAGCGGCCATACTCATCATAAAGTTTTGTGCGGCCAAACCGGCACTTTTATGAGCAACAATACGCATATCACTTAATCTGGCTTGCCTGTAGATCGGTCTAAACATTCCTATTAATTGAAATACCAAATATTTGAGTAGTCCAAAAATCCCTAAGAAATCAAAGTAAGTGGTTGGTATAATTTTTTGATAATAGTTCAAGGCTATTTTCTTCCTTTTTTGTAAACGTTCATCAAGATTGGGTTTATCAAAAACGGTATTTAAAAATTCAATATTCGATTGACATCTTTTTCTCCATAAATCTTTTCTTGCTACAACAACAACCAGCTCCTGGGCAGTTCTGGCAGCGTTTTGATTAAAACAAGCCTTAGCAATTTGGGCTATTTTTTCTTTATTAGTAACATGGTAAAATTCCCATAATTGCAAATTACTGCTAGTAGGTGCCAGTGTGGCATTTTTGATGCATTGCTTAACTTTATTAGAATCGATTGGTTCATTCTTATATACTCGACAAGATCGACGATAGGCAATCGCCTCAGAGACGGTTTTTTCCATAGAAGTTGAAGTTTTTATAAAGATAGAAGAATAAGTTAAGTTTCAAACCTAATGAGCACATAGTCCAATATTGTTTCCGATTCTCTATTTTTATAGCACCATGGAAAAATTAAGTATAGTTTGTTTTGGGGAAGTTTTATGGGACTTATTTCCTAACTATAAGAAAATTGGTGGCGCACCTTTAAATGTGGCATTGCGCTTAGCATCTTTAGGCAATAATACTTATATGATTAGTAGGGTGGGCGATGATGATTTAGGTACACAGCTTTTACAGTATATTTCGAGTAAAGGGGTAGCTATAGATCATATCCAAATAGACAATAAAAATGAAACTGGCACAGTACAAGTGATGCTTGACAATAAAGGCGTTGCTTCATATAGTATTAGCCATCCCGTAGCATGGGATTATATAGATTTTAGTTTAGCAATGAAGCAATTGATATCAAAGGCTGATGCTTTAATTTATGGAAGTTTATCAAGTAGAAATAGACACTCTTATGATACGCTGTTGACCTTGTTAAAATCTGCAAGATATAGGGTGTTTGATGTAAATTTAAGGAAACCCCATTACGGTATCGAGCATGTTCTTAGATTAATGAAGGAAGCCAATTTTATTAAGTTTAATGAAGAAGAGTTATTGGAATTAGGGACCGAGCTAGGAGCTACACATCATACCCTCGAAACAACTGTTGAATTTATTTCGAAGCTTACCAATACTGATCACATTTGTGTGACTAGGGGTAAAGATGGAGCTGTTTTATTGTACAATAACAAATGGTATTACAATAAGGGCTATACAATAGATGTTGTCGATACTGTAGGAGCTGGTGATTCTTTCTTAGCCGCCTTAGTTGATCAATTACTAACAAAGCACGATTGTCAAAAAGCATTAGATTTTGCTTGTGCTGTAGGTGCAGTTGTAGCAGCTAGTAAGGGCGCAAATCCTGTCATTACTGTAGAAACTATCAATAAGTTTATTAATTCTAAGTAACAAAATTTATATTAGCAAGGCATTAGAAACTTAATACCTAAAAAACTAACTTGATACCATGCAAAGAGTAGTAACATTTGGAGAGATCATGTTGAGGTTAGCACCTCCAGGATTTTTGAGGTTTTCGCAGACCACAAGTTTTGACGTGATTTATGGAGGTGGAGAATCTAATGTAGCCGTTTCATTGGCTAATTATGGGGTGCCAGTAGATTTTGTTACCCGACTCCCAAATAATGATATTGGCGAATGCGCGCTAATGGAAATGCGCAAGCGAGGTGTTGGTACCGATAAAATTGTGAGAGGAGGAGAGCGTTTAGGTATCTATTTCTTAGAAACAGGTGCGGTATCACGTGGAAGCAAAGTAGTGTACGATAGAGCACATTCGGCAATGAGCACCATACAACCTGGAATGATAGATTGGGATGCCGTATTTGAGGGTGTGGCATGGTTTCATTGGACAGGCATTACACCAGCTATTTCGCAGACTTCAGCAGATACTTGTTTAGAAGCGCTAAAAGCAGCGAGTGCAAGAGGAATTACGATTTCAACAGACCTTAATTATAGGGCTAAACTTTGGAAGTATTGTGATGACTCTAAACGCGAAGCAATTATGACCGAATTGACCTCATATTGTGATATAGTGTTGGGCAATGAAGAAGATGCCGAGATGCATTTTGGAATAAAACCAGAAGGCTTAAGTGTACAAACAGAAGGGCATAACGTTAAGGCCGAAGCCTTTCTATCCGTTTGTCAGCAAATGATGAAAAAATTTCCAAAAGCTAAAAAGGTAATTACTACGCTTAGAGGATCAATATCGGCATCACACAATACATGGGCAGGAGTACTCTATGATGGGAAAACAATGTATGAGTCTCCGCAATACCAAATTACAGACATTGTAGACCGCGTAGGAGGAGGAGATTCGTTTATGGGCGGACTTATTTATGGTTTACTTACGTATCCAGAAGATGATCAAAATGCACTTAACTTTGCAGTAGCTGCCTCATGTTTAAAACATACCATTAAGGGTGATGCCAATTTAGTAACGGTAGCAGAGGTAGAAAAATTGATGGGTGGAGATGCTTCGGGCAGAGTAGCGAGATAAAGAAAAAGATATGGCAAAATATTCACGAATAGCAGTAGCGCAAACAATGATAGACACAGGCCTTGTCCCGTTATTTTATCATAATGATGTTGAGGCTAGTAAAAAAGTTTTGAAGGCTTGCTATGATGGAGGCGCACGATTATTAGAGTTTACGAATAGAGGCGATTTTGCGCATGAAGTATTTGCAGAATTAAATAAGTACGCACTTCGTGAACTTCCGGGAATGATCTTAGGGGTAGGCTCTGTTACCGATGCAGGTGCTGCTTCACTTTATATGCAATTAGGAGCAAACTTTGTGGTGACACCCGTGCTTAGAGAAGATATTGCACTAGTGTGTAATCGTAGAAAGGTACTTTGGTCACCAGGTTGTGGCTCCCTAACAGAAATTGCAAAAGCCGAAGAACTTGGATGTGAAATTGTAAAACTGTTTCCTGGAGGTACCTATGGACCTGGGTTTGTGAAGGGTATTAAAGCACCGCAACCCTGGACAATGATTATGCCTACTGGTGGTGTATCACCAACACGAGAAAGTTTAGAAGCTTGGTTTCGTGCAGGCGTAACCTGCGTAGGTATGGGTTCTAAACTCATTGCTAAGGATGCGCATGGAAACTTTGATTACCAAAAGATTCAGAAGC
>CAZAPO010000032.1:0-7563 GCA_964487005.1 uncultured Flavobacteriaceae bacterium | reverse complement strand
CATAAGACCATTATTATTAAAGTTGATGCCCTCTATATAACTGCAAAAAACATCACTTTCACTTTTAAATAATTTTAGGAATAGACCTCCATCAGAAATAGTTTCACCATCACATGAAACAGTTATTAAATAATTTTCATTTCGTACTAATTGACCTTCCTCATAAAAATTTACTTTACCAGTATCAAAAAATTCTAATTTTGTAGTCACATCATTTTCTAATACCCATTCTCCAAGAATCTCAGATCGATAATCATCAATTGCAGAATTTAGATCTTTTTGGCTATTTGATTTGCACGACCATAAACAGGTCAATAGTCCAATAATTATTGTTACTCTTCTCATATTCAATGATAAACAAAAATTGTCAATTGTTTTTATATATTCGGATTAGTTTTTTAGTATCAATTGTTGCATTATTTGATGCAGTTGTGATTAAAAAACTTCTAGCTGCTTTTTTGTATCTTTAAAGTATGGAGATCTCAAGCGAAGCATACGAGGTATTAATAGTAATAATTATAGTTGCCGTTGCTATGGTTTTTGTTAGCTACTTCACCAAGAATAGTAGGAATTTTAGAAGTAGTAGAAATAAAAAAGCAAGGAAACAAGATCAACCTTTTGATTTATAATTATTCATTCTGCCATCCATTTAAATATTCATAGTAGTATCCTATGGTCATTGTACGAATTTTTCAAATGACGTACCATTAAATTTATATGCACCGTTTTCTTGCGTTCCAAGCCACAGCGCACCGTAGTTATCTTTGTAAATACTAAATAACGTAATATCTTTTGAGTTATCTTGTACCCTATAGTGAGTGATTTTTGTCCCATCGTATTTCCAAACCCCATCACGATAGGTAACAAACCATAAATTATGGTTGTTGTCTTTTACCGTTGATAGATACTCGTCTAAATTGCTATCTGTTTTACCATCTAAACCACCTATACTTTTGTGTCTTGTATAAAATTTAGTGCTAGTTGATGTTTCACTGTTGTAAACACTATAGCGATATTCTGTATTGAACCAGAAGTCACCATTTTTATCTTCTGTAATTGAACGCACTCCGTTTGCGCCTTCGTTGCGAAATTCAGTTACATCCTCTTCCGTAATCCACTGAAAAGATTGTCCATCGTAGCGGCAAACTCCAACAGGATTTGTCCCAAACCAAATGTTTCCTTCTATATCTTTATAAATACTATAAATTGCAAAAGGATTGGTTAGGTTGGGCGGATTTGGCAGCTGTAATTCATATAAAGTATGTCCGTCATACCTATATACTTTCTTTTCGTTTTCATAAGAATGTTTAAACCACATATCTGTGGGCGTAAGTCTCCAATCATTACTGGGTACTGCCGAAATTGTGGTAAATGTGTTTCCGTCAAACTTCGAGATCATTGATTTTGAGTTCGCACTGATGAAGTATAGGTTGCCCGAAGCATCTTCTTTAATTTCATCAATTCTATTGTTTTGCAATCCGTGTTCGGTTGTGTAATTAATTAATTCCTCTCCATCGTATCTATACACTCCTGATTCCCAACTACCAAACCAATAGCTATTTTGTTTATCCTGGTAAACAACCATAATGCTGTTGCCAAGTTCTGTTACAGTGTCGCCTTTTATATTGTTGTCTTTTTTAAGCTGGCGATTTGCCGTTTGTCCATTACAAGATGTGAATAAAACCAATGCGGTTAAAAATATAGATATGCTCATTTTGATTGTCATCTGTTTGTAGCTAACAATTTAGTTTTTTTAGTATCACCTAATTGGGTTTTGTTAGTATAGACTAAACTTCTTCTTCTAAATTAAAGCGGTTTCTAATTTTGGCATTCATTTCATCTACCCATTCCATATGGGCCTTTACGCGATCTGAATGTTGTTGAAGAATTTCGTTTTCTGTAGCTCGTTTCTTTAGAAGATTTGCACGACGTGCTTTTCGCTGGGCTTCTTTTTGTTCCTCTTTTTTGGCTTTACGTCTTTCTCGGTAGGGGCCTAAATATTCTGGCAACCAACAATACAAATACATGACTCCAAAGAATAAAGCCATGACGAGTAACATTTTTAAGCCGTCCATAATTTTTTAGGTAATGGTTGAATTGATAATCAAGTGATTATACCCTATTAAGATAAGAAAAAAAGCGCTAACTTTTTGTGTTAGCGCTTTTTATTAAAAGTGTATTTGGTTTAATTACTGCTTACTAAGCCACCTTTTTCACTATCAACTTCAATAGAATACTTACTATTTCCTTTAATAATCCATCTTACTTTAACCACGCTATTTCCTGGAATATTGGCAACGGCTATTTTATTAGGATTGTTTTTTTGTTCTTTAGTAACACCAAAATCTTCATCGGTAACAATCATTCCTGCAACTACATTTGCACCTTTAATAGAAATATAATCTGGTCGTGTGATCTTATATTTTAAATCTTGACTTGCATGTGTTGGAATTAATCGGTCGTTTTTAATATAGGCAGTAACTTGGGTTAAACCACCACCAAGTTTCTCTTCTTTCACTTGATCTATAGATAGATTTGGCATATGAAAGGCATGATAAAATGTAAAGGCCATGTTTCTATGGAGTTCTTCCTCGAGCATAAACCCAGGAGTGGCGCGTCCAATATTCTTTCTAAATCCACCAATTTCTATTTCTCCATAGGTTGGATGGTCATACGATTTCCATTCGGTAAAGGCATCCCCCATGAGCAGGTCTTTTTCGAAACTGTACATTTGATTTCGATCACGATTTTCTGTTTTATAGTAAGCAAAAGAGCTAAAGATTTCATTAGTAAAGGTGTAAATTCCACGACATCCATAGAACCAATCGAGCTCTCCACCAAACACCGAGTATAGGTCTTTGTATACGGTCAAATAGCGGTACCCAGGCATCATTTTTTCTCCTTTTTTACCAATAGCATCATAAATGGCAATATCGGCTCTGTTATAGGTTGAAATGTCTTCCTCGGCTCCTGGACCTCTTAGTATCATTCCCCCCGAATTATGATAACTTTGTGCCCCTGCAATATTTGGGCGGCTTAAAACAAAATCGGCCACGGCTCTAGTTTCAGGCGCCGAAAAAGGATATTTATAGGCACCTCGCTGTACATAATCTGGCTGCCATTTCCAGGCCCAATCTCGATTTGGGTCGTAATATCCTGGGCGATCTTCGTTGACACGTCCGTCGCCGTCATTGTCTATCCCTTCAGATCCCAAATATTCGTAACGTTGTGCAGTTACTATATCATCAGGCCCAATTTCAATCATCATTCTAGGGTCTTTTGGATCTACTATCATATTACCATTCGGGTTTTTTCGTCTCATTTGAGTAACAGATCCGTCACCATCAAGATCTTCTAGTCCATCTTCATCAAATAAACCGTCCCTGTCGTCATCGAGTGCAATCATTCCAGCTCTAGGACTGCTTCCCGTATTGGCTTCTTTCATGTAGTTATTTCTGGCATCAGGATTTATGGTAGGTACTATGTAAAATATTCGGTCGTTAAGCATCTCGGTGATATACGCATTATCACCAAAATTCTCGGTTAAATACCAGGCTGTGTAAATGCTAATTTCACCACCTTGAATTTCGTTGGAGTGAATGTTACCATCTATATAAAATCCTGGTTTTCTATCAGCATTTCCTACCTTATAGTTGGTGATTGCTAACATCCAGATATCTCTTCCTTCAGTGGATTTTCCAATTGATGATCTTTTGACCAATTCTGGATGGGCAGTCGCAATTTTTTTACCTAAAGCGGCTAATCCTTCCGCCGTATAATATTGGTTAAATGCTATTTGAACTTCTGGGTTATGTGGTGAACCTGCAGCCCTAAAAATATCTTCACTTTTTTGAGCTGTAACTGATAGTGGCAGTAAAATAACTGCAACTAATAATTGAAGTATATATTTGTTTGGTTTCATAATCTTTAGTTTAAATTAATGGTTGCATTACTCACTCCAGTATGTGCCGCTCCTGCCGAAACAGTGACGTTGCCTTTACCTTTTATTAGCCATGTGATTTCTTTTGAGCTATCTCCTTCAATGTTATTTATTAATTGAATTTTTCTACCCGATAGTAGCTCTTGCGAGTTCGTCAATTTTAATTCAACCTTAACTCTTCTTAACCATCTTGAGCGTTCACCCATTTGCGTATGTGTAGGTAGTATACCTTCGTTGTGAACAGCTAAAGTTACTCTGGTAATGTTATTGTCAACTTTTTCGGTAACAATATTTTGTATAGTAACGTTTGGTTGTAATTTTGCTACTTCTAGCACAAAATCTGTATGAGACGCACTTATTTTTGCTACCATTTGATAGGGTGGGTTTGTCATAACAAAGGGTGAAATACCACCAACTTCAACCTTTTTATTTGGAAAATCTGGATGCCTAACCTCTGTCCAATCAACAAAGTAATTTTCTAGACCTTCCTGTTCTGCCCATTGTAAGAAGTTTGCCTTTGTATTTTTACTGGCTTTAACTGTGGAGTCTCCCTTAAATTTTGGAGGCCACCAACCTGGAGTACTCATGGCTAGCTTACCAAAATGAAAATACGACCACTCAAAGAAGCCACCACCTTTACCATTAGCATTAGGTGCATTTTTAGTTTTTACAACCTCATTGTACTTTTTTGATAGATGCGCATTAATAGCGGCATCCTTTTTTAAAATACTGGAAACCACACGCTTTGATGCCTTGGCGGGATTATGCTTTAAAGGTGTTGATAAATTATTTACTGGTCCGAAGGTTAAGATCGCATAAATGTTCCATTGCTCATAAAGAAAATCTAATAGTGCTCTGTGCTCTTTCTCAGAAACGGGATGCTCCCCAGCTCCTGGTTTAAAATATGGAAAGTTGTAGGTGAGATTTTTATTAAAATGTATTCCGCCGTCCCCATCTTCATTATATTTTCCGTCCTTATCATTGTCAATACCTTCACTAAAAATTTTGTAAGCTCCCAGCTGTCCTTTTTGAGTGTTGGCTTTCACCATTATGCGTTCATCTTCTTTTAATTTGATATAATCACCGGTCATATCTTCAACCCTAATTAATGTTATCAATCCATCCTTATTGAGGTCTTCAAATGGATCTTCATTAAATGAACCATCGCGGTCATCATCAGTTTTTTGAGCATTCCCTTTGTTGTGATACTTTAACGCAGAAAAATACTGCTGTGAAGCATTTGGACTCATATTTGGAAAAATGTAAAAGGTAGTTGATTCGAGAACATTTTTATGATCCTTCAAAATTGATTCGGCAATATTAACAGCCATTTCGGTACTTAGCAGATGGCTGCCATCAACACCCCCTATTATAGCAATACCAGGGTTATTTTGAGGATTACCACTGTGCAAGGTGAGACTCCAAATATCAAATCCTCCTACAGTTTTGGTTAGTGATTTAAGTGTTACGTTCGCTGAGTTTTGACTCTGTAAACTTTTTAATTTTTGACTTATTTGATTATGATTTCTATAATCATTTTGTCCAGTTACATGAATGGTAATAAAACATGCAAGTAGCCAAAGTAAACAAGCTACTGTTGTTTTTCTGTTGCGCATAGTAGTGCTGGTTTAGTTAATTAAATGTATGTATGGTGTTCAAGTAGAAGAGGATAAAAACAAACCTATTTTATATTTGAGTAATATCCAAAGGAAGTTTTGGTTTTAACAAAAACCTATGAGGAAAGGTAAGCCATAACTTTAGAAACACCTCCCTTATTCTCAAAAACAAAATTGCCATTGTGCCCACCCGATTGCATTCTATAGCTCGTATTTGAAATAAGTTTATCTAAAATTGAATCGAACGCATCTTGATTGTTGGCAGTAAAGAGTCCACCAATTTTTTTCATCTCTGATGCCTCAGGGAAATTGTCAATTTGATGACCAGTAATTATTGGAATGCCAAATACGGCAGCTTCCAAGGTATTATGAAGCCCCGTATTGCCTATTGCTCCTCCAACATACGCAATGTCTGCGTAACTGTAAATCTTTGATAATATACCAATAGTGTCAATAATAAAGACATCAAATTGCGCTAATGCTTTGTCTGCCTTCTTTGAATGTAAGACCACTTTTTTTTGAATACTAGATCTTAGTTGCTCAATTTGCTTAGGTTTGATGTTATGAGGTGCGATGATGAATTTTACATCCTTATGAGTTGTTTTGTTGATGTATTCAACAAGAATTTTTTCTCCATCAGGCCAGGTGCTACCAGCAACTATGCACAAAGAACCATTCTTAAATTCATTGATAAAGGGTAAGCTATTATCTGTTTTTAATTGGTTTGAAACCCTGTCAAAACGTGTATCTCCTGAGATCGTTACATTTGTGAATCGATACCGGTTAAGTAGGTCTTTTGATGCTTTATTTTGCACAAAAATATGTTGGAAAGCGGCTAGATATTTTCTCATCCATGCTCCATGAGGTTTAAAGAAGACTTGCTCTTTTTTAAATAATGCCGAAATCAAAATAGCATGAATCTTCCTTTTTTGAAGTGCTCTTAAATAATTAGGCCAGATTTCATATTTCACAAAAACTACCAATTCTGGATTGATGAGATCAAGAAATTTCTTTGCATTTTGAGGAGTGTCTAAGGGCAAATAAACTACGCAATCTGCAATAGGAGCATTTTTTCGAATTTCATAACCTGATGGTGAAAAAAAGCTCAACACAATTTTATGTGTTGGAAACACCTTTTTAATTTCTTCAAATACAGGAAGACCTTGTTCATATTCACCTAGGGAAGCACAATGAAACCAAATAGTATTATCACCACTTGAAAGGCCATTTTTTAAGATGTCAAAAGTCTCCCTTCTTCCCTTAACACCTAGGCCCAACTTATGGTTAAACTTGCCTATAATTTGTAGGTTATAATTGGCAAAATGAGTCAATATGTTGTAAAGGCTTCTCAACTAGAATTATTTAAGGCTAAAATACATTCTTTAATTTAAAATCATTGGTGTGCAGCTTCTAATTTCGTATTTTCGCAGTCGTTGAAAAACACCACATAATGAGAAAAATACAAATGGTAGACCTTAAAGGTCAATATGAAGATATTAAGAACGAAGTCGACACCTCTGTTTTAGAAGTTATTGAGTCAACAGCTTATATCAATGGGCCAAAGGTGAAAGAATTTCAAAAAAATTTAGAGGCATATCTTGACGTAAAACATGTCATCCCTTGCGCTAATGGAACGGATGCGCTTCAAATTGCAATGATGGGCCTTGGATTAAAGCCTGGGGATGAGGTAATAACTGCCGACTTCACCTTTGCCGCTACCGTTGAGGTAATTGCATTGCTTGGTCTAACACCCGTTTTAGTAGACGTAGATCCAGACTCATTTAACATCGATATAACTGCTCTTAGAAATGCCATTACACCTAAGACCAAAGCTATTGTTCCCGTACATTTGTTTGGGCAATGCGCAGATATGGAGACCATAATGGAAATTGCTAACGAACACAATTTATATGTTATCGAAGATAACGCTCAAGGTATTGGTGCAACTTATACGTATAAAAATGGTTCTAAAGCAAAAACTGGAACCATTGGTCATGTGGCGTCCAC
>CAZAPO010000031.1:0-10903 GCA_964487005.1 uncultured Flavobacteriaceae bacterium | reverse complement strand
GGATGTCTTGATCCGTTTCCCCGGCTAATGGACCCTGCAAGAACTCAAATTTTACCAGGCCTTTATAGAAAGTCAGAGCCACCTCTGAACCGTCTTCATATGTGTATTGGAATTCTGAACCATCTAGGTGCCCTTGACCTGGAGTTTCCGTTTGGGCGTGAATTAATAAGGGTGTTACTAAAGCCAATATAAATATTACTGTTCTCATTTTTGTTTCCTATCGAATCGTGTTTTTGAACTTCTGATCAATGTAAAAAATCAATTGCGTAGCAAATAAGGCCAGTAATTTAAGCAGCCCAAATCCAGACTATGTAGATGTAAAGTATTCAAAATGAATCGAGTTTCAATTATAATTAGCATCTTGGGCACTCAAACAACTTTTTTCTTCCTATTTCAAAAATTTTATAGCCGAAAAATAAACGACACTTTTTCGGTTACTTATACGTATTGAATTCATAATTATTAAAAAGAAATTGACTAGATACATTATTGCAACTATAGTAAGTATAAGTTTCAATGATAATGTACTTATGAGGCCAATTAATGAAAAAATAAATAATAATAACGGAATAAAAAACAGGGTGATTGTCCACGTAATTTCAAAATTGATTAGGGCTCTCCCCATCTCATTTAAATCTTTTACTTTTCCTTTGCGTGAGCTCCAAAGCATAAATGGAACTAAAATCCCCAAAACAGGAAAAAAAATAAATGTCAATGCTGATAGATTCATGAAAATTAAAAACTTGTGGTCTTCTTTTATTGACCAATCAATTAATTCATCTGGGTTAACATTCAATGCATTTGCTATTCTCTTAAGCGTTTCACCAGTAGGTTTAGTTTCGCTATTTTCTATGCGCTGTATAGTTCTTAAGCTTAATCCAGAATCTTCGGCTAATAATTCTTGAGATAAACCTCTTTGATTTCGTAATTCCTTAAGCCTTTTAGATAAATAATTTCTATCCATTCTTAAATTATTTTACTGCTAATCGTTGCTGACTTTCGTTTCATGATAATAATTGTAATTGAACCTACCAAAAATCCCGGTATAATTTGAACCAGAGAGCCATAACCAATATGATTTAATAAGGCACTTGACCAGTTTTCAAAATAAAGTCCATAATGCGTTCCTAACTCCCATTTGTTATCAATCCACCAGAAAATTGCGACTGGAATTCTTGATATAGGCGAAAATATAAATAACCCTAACAACAAAAGAAGAAATGAATCTTTATAACTATATAATTTAACTCCCCAATAAACAGAGAATGCTAGTGTTAACCAAAGTAACCCAATAAGAAAAATATAACTCTCTGGAAGACCTGCAAACTCTAGTGAAAATCGCAAGGGAGTAACAATCATAGAAATTAAAATTGGCAATTTGACAATAATTAACGCCTTATGAAACAGTTTTTTTAGAGCTAATAAATTTTTTGAAATTTTTCCCATTGTACACTTAATTAAATTATTCATGCAAAGTTAACTGCTCTTATGATTAGCGGTAACGTCACGATTATGACAATTTTGCGTCAAGCATGTAAAGCATTTCATGATTTGAGTTATTAGTTGACTCGACTGACGTATTTTTGATTTTTGATTTCAAAGCCATCAAAAAATTTATACAAACCTTTGATGTTTTTTTTTAAGTTAAGTTCAATAATTAGAGGCTTTCAATTACAAGAGAAACCAGTTTCAAATGAAACTGGTTTTTTTGTATTTTGTGGTCTTCATCAGACATTTAAACAATAATTAATGAATTACCATAGTACCAATAAACGGGGATTTAGCAGCGTAACAAGATCACTCATCACAATTAAAATTTTAGTGTTAATATGTATAGCTGTGGGCGCTTGCAGTTCGGGAGGAGGAAATAGTGATGACGATTCACCAAATGAACCAGATAGTATTACCCCTTCAAATTTGGAAGTTACTTTTGAGGTTGTTGGAGTTGATGGATCTCATCCTAATGGAGATGGTTCGGGTGTGGTTAGATTTACGGCAACGGCAACCAATGCTGTTAATTTTGGGTTCAAATTTGATAACGGTCCAATTGAGGAAACAGCCACAGGAATGATCGAACATACCTTTGACTTTTTTGGCACCAATGATTATAATGTTTCAGTATATGCCTATTCAACAACAGATCATTCCATTAGAACCGATAAAATTGTAACCGTGTTTGTTGAGTCAGAATTAATCTGGGCCGATGAATTTGATGTTGATGGTGCGGTATCCAGTGATAACTGGATTCTTGAAACAATACCACCTAATAACGGTAGTTGGTGGAATGGTGAAAAGCAACATTATACAGATAGAATTGATAATGCATATGTATCAGATGGAACACTTAAGATTGTTGCAAAAAAAGAATCCTATACATTTCAAAACAGTACACAAGAATATACCTCGGCAAGATTAAATTCAAAATTCGCTTTTACCTATGGGCGCGTGGATGTACGTGCAAAGTTGCCAAGTGGTCAGGGAACATGGCCAGCAATATGGACTTTAGGTGAGAATATTGAAACCGTTGGATGGCCAGCTTGCGGTGAAATTGATATTATGGAACATTGGGGACATAACCCAACTATTGTTTCAAGCGCAACCCATACACCAGCATGCTCTGGTGGTTGTGAGAATGTGACTGTTGGTGAAACTGAAGTTAACGATTATGATACAGAATTTCATATATACTCCATTGAGTGGGATACAAAGGAGATTCGGTTTTACTTAGACGACCAATTTTTATATGCTTATGGTCCAGCAGCAAAAAACAGTAGTAATTGGCCATATACAGCAAATCAATTTATTCTACTAAATGTTGCTATGGGCGGTAGTTGGTTTAATATTGATCCAAGTTTCACTCAGGCAATTATGGAGATTGATTACGTACGCGTATATCAGTAATATAACATATCACCTTAGTAATCACATTTAAGTAAGTCATTGTATAGATTTTTTTTACTGATTAAAAAAACTATACATTATTAATAAAACACCCTAATTTTAAAGAGTTCAATTAAATTTGTACCTTAACATTGATGAAAAAGTTTGTTTGTTCCATTTTCTTGTTATTGGGTGTTTGTTGCGCTATTAATTCACAACTAAGTGCACAGGAATTACCACCTATTGAAACCTATTTACCTAAAGATTATGGCGCCGAGGACCAGGTTTGGAGTATTTCACAAGGAGCAAATAATACTATGTACTTTGGAAATAATGAGGGCCTTTTATCCTATAATGGTGCTAGATGGACATTATATGATTCACCAAATTCCTCAATAATTCGATCAGTTAAAGTTGTGGATGACAAAATATTTACGGGGTCTTATATGGATTTTGGATATTGGGTTAAAGATGATAAGGGTTTCTTAAATTATACTTCAATAGTCAAAGAAACGAATTTAGAATTACTTGAAGATGAAGAGTTTTGGAACATATTGAAGCTTGATCAATGGTTAATATTTCAATCATTAGATAGAATATATATTTATGATACTGTGGCAGATAGTTTTAATGTCATAAATTCTTCAACTACAATAATTAAGATTTATAAGGTAGATGAGGATATATATTTTCAAAAGATTAATCAAGGGATTTATATACTCGAAAATGGGGCAGAAAGGCTTATTTCAAATAGCCCACAACTAATAAACGCAAACGTAATTAATATTTCCAGTAGTGATGAAGGGTTATTGTTTATCACAAGATCAAAGGGATTCTATACCTTGAATAACGGAATTGTGGCACAATGGGACAGTGCTTTAAATTCTCAACTTTCTAATTACAAAATCTATAACAGTATACAATTAGAGAATGGAGATTTTGTTTTAGGGACAATATCAAATGGCTTATTATATATCAATGCAAATAAACAAATCTCGTTGAAGATTAATCAAAGTAAGGGATTAGGCAACAATACGGTGTTGTCATTGTTTGAGGATAAAGAGGGTAATATCTGGCTTGGTTTAGATCATGGAATAAGCAATTTAAATTTAAAATCTCCATTTAAAATATATAAAGATGATTTAGGTACACTAGGAACCATTTATGGGGCGGTTTTGGAAGACAATCTACTTTATTTAGGGACAAACCAGGGCCTCTTTTATAAGGATATAAGTGGAACCGAAACATTTAAACCAGTACCGAATACAGATGGACAGGTTTGGTATTTGGGGAAAAAAAATGAAACAATTTTTTGCGGACATGATACAGGAACTTTCGTGGTATCACAAGGAAAAGCCCAAAAAATATCAGACATACAAGGGACCTGGAACATAAAAGAAATAGATGGAAACCCTAATTTATTGGTACAAGGTAACTATGACGGATTATTTGTACTGGAAAAAGTCAATGGGCAATGGAGTTTTAGAAATAAGTTGGATGGTTTTGATATATCGTCACGATTTCTGGAGTTCGTTTCTTCAAACAAATTACTTGTAAGTCACGAGTATAAGGGAGTTTATGAGTTGGACGTAGATTCAGATTTCAGAAAAATAACAAATTATAAAACATTACCAATTCATAAGAGTATTAAATCAAGCCTAGTTTCCTTTGACGCCCGCATACTCTATGGTTCAAACAAAGGAGTTTTTGAATACGATACTTCTTCAAATTCGTTTAAAAAAGACGCTATTTTTAGTCAACTTTTTCCAACAGAAGGATATTCATCTGGAAAAATTATAAATGTAAATAATAAGTTATTTGCCTTCAACAGAAGCTCAATCGCATATGCAGAAAAAGGAAAATTGAGTTCAAACATTACCATTGCACAAATACCACTTCCTTATACAATTAGAGAGACAAAAGACGGGTATGAAAACATACTGTATTTGGGAGATCAACAATATCTTATTGGAACAACAGTGGGATATATAATTACGCAACTTGATTCCGACACAAATGAGGTAACACAACCTATTGAGTTAAATAGTATATCGGTACATTCATTAAAGGAAGCTCCACGATTCTTAAGCCTTTCAGATGAATCTATATTAAAGAATAAAGAAAACAACTTACATATAAGTTTTAATGTTAATGACTATAGTAAGTACTTGCCATCTTTGTATCAGTACCGATTGGTTGGATTCAATGATACCTGGAGTGATTGGTCGAGTAATCCAGAGGCGTTTTTTGAAAATTTACCGCACGGGGAATATACTTTTGAAGCCCGCGGAAAACTTGGAATTGCACTTACAAATACACTTCAGTATAAATTTCAAATAGAAAAACCATTTTTATTGAAACCCATTGCTATTGTTATATATGTTGTATTGGGAATAATTTTCGTAGCCATAGTTCATATGTTAAATAGAATGTACTACAAGAAAAAACATAAGAAGGAACTTGAAGAAAAAGAAAAAGAAATAAAGGTTAAGCAACTGGAAAATGAACGACAGTTAGTTCAATATAAAAATATAGATCTTCAACGCGATATAGAATTGAAAAACAGAGAGCTTAGCTTAAGCACTATGAATTTAATTAAACGTAACGACCTTTTAAACGATATTAAAAAAGAACTAACGGTTAGTAAGGATAATAATAAAGTAATAGAACTTATCAATAAAAATCTAAATGACAGCGATGATTGGAAGCTCTTCGAAAAGGCGTTTAATAATATAGATAAGGACTTCATAAATAAATTAAAAACAGAACATCCAAATCTTACATCCAACGATATTAGATTGTGTACCTACTTAAGATTAAACTTGTCTTCAAAAGAAATAGCACCCTTATTTAATATTTCATTTAGGAGTGTTGAAGTGAAACGGTATCGCCTACGAAAAAAGATGAATCTGCCTCATGAGGAGAGTTTAAGCAATTACATTCTTCATCTTTAGTCCAATTATTTGTTAAAAATACCCATACATAACCACAACATACCTCTTAGAGCTATGTTTAGGTATTCTTATTTATTTACCTGAAATGTTGATAAAAACAATGAATTTGAGTAGAATTTATAAGAAATATTAAATAAATGACTACTTATATCATCATGTATGATTTTTGTATGGGTTAAATATTGATACTTCTTTAAACTTAACATTACATTGCATAATAGCGTTTCTCAACGCAAACTAATCTTATAAATAATTGAAAACTATGTTAAGAAATTATGTAATTGGGTTTGTACTTATGTTAATCGCATCTCCTGTTTTTGCGCAGGCCGATGATGTTAAGGTAGTTTCAAATAGCTCAGGTATGAAGTTAGTCGTAAATGGCAAGGACTTCATGATTAATGGTATGAATTGGGATTATATTCCAATAGGCACGAATACTGTCAATGCCAACTTTTGGCAAAAGTCAGATGATGATATTAAGGCAGGATTGGATGCCGAGATGGGTTTATTAAAAAATATGGGTGTAAATGCTATTCGTCAATATACAGGAGTTCCTGCGAGATGGATAAAGTATATCTATGAGAACTATGGTATTTATACAATGCTTAACCACTCATTTGGTAGGTATGGATTAACATTAGATGGTGTTTGGACACCAGTAACAGATTATTCAGATCCAAAAACACAAGCATTTCTTATGGCTGAAGTAGAACAACTGGTACAAGACTATAAAGATACTCCTGGTTTGCTACTTTATTTACTTGGTAATGAAAATAACTATGGTCTTTTTTGGCAAGGCGCAGAAACCGAAGATTTTCCAGATGCTGAGGAGGAGCGAGCTTTCATTGGAGAATCTAGAGGTCGACCTATGTATAGATTAATGAATGAGGCTTCAAAAAAAATGAAATCAATGGATAGCTCACATCCCGTTGCAATTTGTAATGGTGACGTTTTGTTTATTGATATAATCGCCGAGGAATGTAAAGACGTAGATATATATGGTACAAATGTTTACCGAGGTATTTCGTTTGGAGATATGTTTCAGGTAGTTAAAGATAAATTGAATAAACCAATAATGTTAACTGAGTTTGGTGCAGACGCATTCAACGCCATGCAAAATGAAGAAGATCAATACTCACAAGCCTACTACATGACAGGAAATTGGAAAGAGATTTATGAGAATGCAGCAGGATTAGGAAAGGCTGGAAATTCAATTGGTGGTTTTACGTTTCAATTTAGCGACGGATGGTGGAAATTTGGTTTTGATGACAGAAAAAATGCAGATGTACACGATAATAATGCGTCATGGTCAAATGGTGGATATCCTCGAGATTTAGCAGCAGAAGGAGAAAATAACATGAACGAAGAGTGGTTTGGTGTTTGTGCAAAAGGACCTACCAACGAAAGAGGTTTATATACACTGTACCCAAGAGCTGCATATTACTCATTAAAAGAAGCGCATCAGTTAGATCCTTATGCAGACGGAATGACCTTAGACTTCATCGATAATTATTTCAATAATATAGAATTGATGGATGCAGTTTTAAGAGCTCGTGGAGACAAAGCTGCGCTTTCAGGTGGTGGGAGTCAAAAACTTAGCATTAGTAATTTACGAGCAGAGTTCACAACATTTAATACAGGTGGTAGTTTAATTACAACTCCAGACGCTGTAAATCCAGATGAGGTAGTTTATCCAAACCAGTTAGGGTTTGATCATATGCAATCATATTTTGTAGGTGTACAGGGAAATCCTTCACCAAATATGCGCGCCGAAGTGAATTTTAATATACTCGGTAACGTAGCAGCAAATCCTATTGATGAAATTTTTTACGAGAACAGAGGTCGTGCAACAACAATCTTGAATGGAGACAATGAAATTGTCAATGTTGCTGATGCAAACAGGGTTCAGGTTTATAGTGGTTCATTTGATTGGAATGCAAAAGATTTTGATTTGCGAGGATTCTATAGAACAGGTCATTATCACTGGGGTTATGAAGGTGATTTCTTTGGATTATATCCAGAAGCCAATTATGGTCCAAATCTAGATATATATAATGGTGAAATCTTAGGAATTGAAATTGATGGAAAACGAGCGCTTAACGGATTGAAAGCAGCTTTTGGACCACAGTTATGGTGGGGTGCCAATCCTGCAGTGCTTTTAAAATACAGTAAAAAAATAGGCCACACAGATGTAACTGCCGTATATCACGAAGATATTGATGATTTAGGGCAAGCTGTAACCTCTATTGCTATACCAATGCCAAGAACTCGAAGAGTTACCTTACATGCCGAGCGTAAGATGGGTAACCTCAACGTTGAGTTTGGAGGTATATGGGCAGGACAGCCTCTTAACGGCAGAGAATTTCAATTTACAAGAGGAGAGCCAGGTAATTACACAGTATTTACTGACGAGATAAAACCAGAAGACAACTGGGGAGCAAAAGTAAAATTAGAATATCAAAAAGGACGCTTTAACTGGTACGCGCAATCAGCAGTGATGGGATTAGTTGCTAATGGAGGTGCCGATCAGACAAGAACCTTTACAGGTTGGAGATTGAAAGATAGTGGAAGTGGAAACCAGAAGAACTTTTTAACAGGATTTACCTATAGTTTTGGAAACGTTCAGGTTGCTCCAAATTTCTTATGGCAAAAACCATTGGTAGGACCAATGCCAAATGATGTGCAGGCTCCAGGTAGATTGAGGAATATTCAAGACGACCCGTTTGCGGTTAGATGGAATAGAGAGACAACTGCTGGAGAAATGTTAATAACATATGACCCAACGCCAGGAACTTGGATGTACGAATGGGACAATGATAGACAAGAAGATGCAAAATTTGCGTTTAATTTAGGTTTTGTTTACCGCCATCATCCAACTGCGATGGATGCAGCGATCGGATTCTTAGGTAATCGTACCTCGTTTGCATTTCCAAATTCGGCACCAGCAGAAGATTTATGGGAAGCACATACTAGAATTGTGTCTAAAGTTAGTCCAGAATTTGGTCTGATTGGAAACTTCTACTACGGAAATGGACAAGCAAATGGTAGTGACGATAGATTAATTAAGCGTTTTGGAGGAGATATTAGATTAATATATGATAAAATTAAAGTGACTTCGCAAGTCAAGGTTAATGATTGGGGACCATTTGATTACCATCGCGATTTCAACCTTACATTCCCGTTGCAGTTAATGTTAGACGTATCTACAACCGTAGGTAAGCCAGATTGGTTTATTCTCCCAAGTACACAGGTTGGTATTCGTGGAACCTGGAGATCATTAAATCAGTATTCACCGAGATACTTGCCAAACTTAGCAGAAGAATTTGCTCCAGGACCAATTATTAGTCCTGTCGGATTTGATAATGGTAGCGAGTGGGAGATTAGAACCTACATTCACATTAATATTGGACAATAAAAAAACTGAAAGATGAAAAATTATAAAATTAAAATATCAAAATTCTCACTCCTATTGAGTTTGGTTTTAGTTGCCGTTGTAGGATGTGAAAGAGACCTTCCAGAAGATGCTGCTGAGGCAACATTTACATCAAATGCCGAAGTATTTATCGATGGTTTTAGCAGCGGATTAGAGTATTATCCATATGCAGATTCAAAGCAAACAGCATTCAGTGTAGATGACGATGCATATAAAGGTACGTCCTCTATGCGTTTTGATATACCTAACGTGGGAGATCCAGAAGGAGCTTACGCAGGAGCCATTTTTAGAGATGACAATGGAGGTAGAGATTTATCGCAGTATGATGCGTTAACGTTTTGGGCAAAAGGAACGAGATCAGGGACAATTAACAGTATTGGTTTTGGTCAAGATTTCTTTGCGAATAGATATGAAGTAAGTACATCATTTCAACTGACAACAAACTGGGTAAAATACGTTATTCCTATTCCTGATGCGTCAAGATTAACGCAGGAGAAAGGAATGTTCTGGTATGCCGAAGGCCCAGAAAATGGAGAAGGATATTCATTTTGGGTGGACGAGCTCAAATTCGAGAAATTAGGAACTATTGCACACGCAAGAGCGATGATTTCTAACGGAGAGGATGTAGTAGTAAATACCTTTATTGGCGTATCACTTAAAGTTGAAGGCTTAAGTGCTAAATTCAACTTAGGCGATGGACGCAACCAAGATTTAAACTTGGCGCCAGCGTATTTTGATTTTGCATCATCGAATCCTTCAGTAGCTACAGTTGATGAATTAGGGAATGTTTCAGTAGTAGGAGAAGGAACCAGTACAATTACAGCCTCGTTCCTAGGAGAAGATGTTGAGGGATCTTTAGTGGTAAATTCTTTGGGTGAATTTTTATCTGCACCTACACCTACACATGCACCAGAAGATGTAATATCAATATACAGTGACGCTTATGAGAATGTTCCGGTTGAGTTTTTTAACGGATACTGGCAACCTTTTCAAACTACAGAGTCAACATTTTTTACGGCAAATGATGATAACGTAATTAGCTACTTCAATTTTAATTTCGTTGGAAACCAATTTGGTAGCCCAACAATTGATGCATCAGAAATGACGGCTATTCACTTTGATGTTTTTGTTCCAGAAGGAATAGCAAATCCACAATTAGAAATTACTATTAAAGATTTTGGTGCTAATGGTCAGGATGGAGGAGATGATGACACCACTTTTACTCAAGTATTTAGCGGACCATCATTAGTTCCAGGTCAATGGAATGCCCTAGAAATTACGTTTGATAATTTAGCGAATAAGAGTAGATTCGGACAGATCATTTATGCCAATTTAGGAAGTCCGTTAAATGCATTTTATTTAGATAATGTTTATTGCTATAAAACCGCTGGAGGCGGAGGTGGAGGAACTGGACCAACAGAAGCAGCACCAACACCAACACAAGATGCAGCAGATGTAATTTCAGTATTTAGTGATGCTTATACTGATGTAGCAGGATCCGATTACAATCCAAACTGGGGACAGGCAACAGTTGTAACTCAAGAAGATATAGCAGGAAACAACACCTTAGTATATACAGGATTGAATTATCAAGGATTACAATTAGGTAGTGCTCAAGATGTATCAGGAATGGATT
>CAZAPO010000030.1:0-3098 GCA_964487005.1 uncultured Flavobacteriaceae bacterium | reverse complement strand
GCCACCATGGGATCGTGCTAAGAACGGTTGGATGGATGTTAATCCTGGGGTAGCTTCATCATATATCTTCGCCCAAAAACCTGGCGATAAAGTAACTATTTCAGGACCTTATGGTGAATTCTTTATCAATGAGAGTGAAGCCGAAATGTTATATGTAGGAGGTGGAGCTGGTATGGCACCAATGCGTTCACACTTATACCATCTATTCAAAACCTTAGAAACAGGTAGAACTGTTACCTATTGGTATGGTGGGCGTTCAAAACGCGAATTATTCTATCTAGAGCATTTCTATGATTTAGAGCGTAAGTTCCCTAATTTTAAATTCTACTTGGCATTATCAGAGCCATTACCGGAAGATAACTGGAAAGTGAAGAAAGATATTAATGATGAAGAGGGAGATGGTTTCGTAGGATTTATACATAACTGTGTAATTGATAATTACCTTAATCATCACGATGCACCAGAGGATATTGAACTATACTTCTGTGGACCACCGTTAATGAACAAAGCAGTACAGAAGATGGGAGAAGATTTTGGAATCCCAGATGAGAACATCCGCTTTGACGACTTTGGAGGTTAGGATAATGTCCTGTTGGCAAAACAGGTCGTTCTGCAATTATTAAAGCGGAATCAAGATAAAACAAAACCCAGCAACATTTGCTGGGTTTTTTACTTGTTTTATACACCGAGTTTAAGTAGAATGGACTAAGTTTAAAGTAGTTTCATATTTTGATTTGTACTATTGGTGAATAAGTAAGAATTAATCATCAAGAATCTTCATTAAATGTTGCTTTTCTCCAGTCATTTCCCAATGACCAAGAGAAATTGGTATGTTGCCAATGCTGTTAAGTGAGTCAAAGAAATTTTTGCTGTTAAAAGGTTTTTCTTCTAATTCTTGAATCCTGGCATAGTCGGCCATGGCATTTTCAAGCAAGTATTTTCCAGTAATATAGCTTGTACCATATCCTGGTTGACGTAAGTACAAATGCTGTTCAAAAATGAGTAACTCTTTTTCTGTTTTCATCCAACCTCTTGGCGTATATTCACTATGTATACCACCTGCTTCTTCCATAGTCATTTCATTGGCATGTGCATATAATGAACCAAGTCCTCTGGCAGCGCGTTGAGCAATCATTATGTAAACAATCTCCTTGGTACGGGGGCTGTCGTTATACAGTCCTGCTTGCATAAACATTTCTTCGACCGCCGTTGCAGTACCCTCGTTTCTAGAATCAAAAATGTTGTATAATAATGGTCCCCTTCTAATTTCACTTTGGTGGGGCTCATTGTCCATTCTGGCAAGTTCAAACCAATGATAGAAGTGTGAATACAATGGTCTTGGGTCATAGTGTTGGCCAATCCTAAAAAAATTGCGCTCCTCTTTTGGGATATAGGACCCTAAATGTTCTCTTAAGGCAGGTTCAAAATATGGTTTAACAGTAACAATATTTTGCTTGTCTAAGAATTCAATTAAGCTATTTGCTGCTTCATTAGCCATTTTATCATAGGCCTCAGGTGAAGCGGCATCTTTTAGCTCTGGGAGATCTCTATTGTTGTGTTCTTCTAGTTTTAAAGAAGCCCATGAGCGTGCCAATTCACGCTTTAATATCATCACTTCGTCTGCCCAGGTAAGTGGCACTAAATGCACATTTTGTAAATACCAAGTATAGTTTTCCTTTCCAATACCAGATGGGCCAGTTTTGTTCTTTGATTCGTCTTCAAGCCAGGTTACAAAACCATTGGTTGATATAATTGCTTCATCTATTACAGTCATTAATTCGGCATCATCTTTAAGAGACTCATTATCCTTTAAGTTAACAAGAACATTACCTTGATTTCTTATGTCTCGAATACCAGTAATCCATAGATCTTTGGCATTACCTGTTAAGTTTTGTTGGGCTTGTTGGTTAAGTGAAGGAATAACTTTTAAATCGTTTATTAATCGTTCTCTTTCACTCATTGCTAGCGGAAAATCATAGGTCCATAACTCGGTTGTAGCATGATTGGTTGGTCCTTCATGAGCTGGAACATCACTTTTATAGGTCCAAACACATTTATAAAACGCTGGATCACGTACCCATGGTTTTAAAATATTATGATTAAAATCGTAGCCGTTCATTTCGGCCCAAACAACCATCCAATCAACTTGTTTAGGGATCGACCAATTTGTAGTGTCAATGGCTAATAACCTGTTTTGAAGTTCTTTAAAACCGCTCCAACGTGCATCAAACGTTTCCTTTCTATAATCGGGAGCTCCATCAAGTTTTGGAGGATTTTCAAAAGTCCGCCACTCTTTAAACAACTCAACCAAATCTTCATAGTTGCTGGTTGTAAATTGCTGGTTATTATCTAATTTATTATTATCTGTATTATCACAGCTTAGAAGCATAAAGCACATTAATGCGCAAAGAACTAATGATCTCATCTCATAAGAAGTAATTGGTTGGTATCTATGAAGATACTACATCCAATTGAATAATACTAGTTACTACTTATTATGATTAGTTATTAGGACTAAAACTAACTTTGTAAATGCTACTTAATCCGTTTATTGGACCTTCGGCAACTTCAATCAATTGCTGGACCGTGGATACGGTTTCTGGATAACCTGAACGTAAACTTGAAAAGTACAACGTTTTTGTTTTTGCATCATAAAACGGGCAAAAATCTAATTTCCTGGAGTTAATAGGAGTACCTAGGTTTTTTGCCGGCAGCCAATCGCCATTACCGTCTTTAGTGCTGTAGTAAAGATCACCACCACCATGGCCATCATCTCTTCCGTAAGAGCTGTATATAATAAGGTCTTCTTCTGGATTCACATAGGCGTTAAACTCATAAGTTTTAGAGTTGATGGCAGCACCTAACACAATTGGATCTTGATATCTACCATTAATAAATTCACTCACATAAATATCTTCTAAACCTAAACCTTCTTTTTTTGTTGCCGTGAAGTACAGGTTTCCTGAGCGACCTACAGCAGGATAAAATTCCTGTCCTTTGGTATTAATTACAGAATCTAATGCGGTAGGCTCACCCCATTTATTGTTTATTTTGTTGCATACCCAAATATTGTAATCTGCTCTTGTGCTATCTCCATA
>CAZAPO010000029.1:0-5673 GCA_964487005.1 uncultured Flavobacteriaceae bacterium | reverse complement strand
AGAGTGTATTGCCTTGGTCACAGTGTATAGACCAATGAACATTCAGGTAAAAGGGTTTGAATTACTTAAAGATTTACCAAATCAAATTTCAACCCAGCGCGATAGTTTAGTTACAAATATTACACAGATCTATACCATTTTCAAGACCAATATTGATAAAAGTAACGACAGGCTTGAAAATGACGTATTATCAAATATGAGTGACTTGCAAGAGAACGATTGGTTTGTAAATTGGACGCAAGGCTCATTTAATGAAGATATGGTCATTTATTTTACAGAGAGTGAAGATTACAGAAAACGTGTTGCAGCGCATAATCTATTGGCCACTGGAAATCATGCGGCCTTAGTGAGAGAATATAAACGACAGGCCACAGAAGTATTAAAACTGATTAATTTAAGACTGAATAAATGAAAAAATTATTAGCATTATTTATAATCCTGAGTTTTATAGCCTGCAATAAGCAGCCCGAGGCTACCAATTCAGCAACATCTGTTACTCCAAAAAAGCAACGCCCTTTTGCCATAGACAGTGGTAAGTTTTTTGAGGTAGATGGAAAAAAGATGCTTTTTGGAGGCACCGACGCATCTCAACATTTTAACATTACAGATTACGATTTAAAGGACGAACAATTTCATTATGGTATTGGTCGTGAGCGCTTTCCTGCATTGCTTGAGCCAAGATTTACAACAGTACAAGAAGCAGATTCATTATGGAATGATAATGATAGATTTTTACTGGCCTATTCGGGTGATGATGTGAAGGCCTACTCGGTTAAAGATCTTACAAGACATGAAGTAGTAAACGATGTTTTAAATGGAGAACCCATTATGGCAGCCTATTGCATTCTTGCAGATTTAGGTGCTATTTATGACAGACAATATGGTGATAAAACACTCACATTCGCCCTTAGTGGATATACGTATTTTGATGAAGAGGTTTGGAATGGATTGGATGGATTTGTACTATGGGACAGAGAAACCGAGAGCTTATGGTGGCCATTAATTGATAGAGCCGTTTCTGGTGATCTCAAGGGTGTCGAGCTCTTGGAGAAAGACAAAGCACATTGGAAGGATACCACATGGGTATATATTAAAAATAAGTATCCAAATGCCAAAGTTTTAATTTCTGGGCAGGATTTTGAACGTCCTAAAACTTGGCCAAAGTATGAAGATGTCTCAGACATTGTACAAGAATTTAGTGTGTTGAAAAAGGCTTTAGATACGCCTTAACTAAAATTTAATCTATAAAACCATTCAAACCAATATTTTAGCCGTACCTTTGCATAAATTATTTAATTATTTATAGTGAACACAGGTACAGTAAAATTCTTCAATGACTCTAAAGGTTACGGATTCATTACAGAAGAGGGTTCAGGTGCTGAATATTTTGTGCACATCTCTGGATTAGTAGATGAAATTAAGCAAGGTGACTCAGTAGAATTTGAACTAAAAGAAGGTAAAAAAGGAATGAACGCAGTTAACGTTAAAGTTATTTAATCATACAGTATTTATTTTTTTATTACAAAAGCCTATCCATATGGATAGGCTTTTTTGATTCCAATATTTCAAGTTATCTTTAGCATATGAAGTCGAAAATCTATACAATTGTTCCTGTTCTTTCAACATCCGACCTAGAGCGAGATATTAAATGGTATTACCAATATCTAGGTTTTAAACTAAATTATTTAGAAGAAGGATATGCGGTATTAAATCGAGATCAGCACTGGATACATTTACAATTTCATTATGGCGATAAAGAAGACCCCATTTATGGGTCTGTGGTTAAATTTTTTGTTCATGATATTCAAGAAACACTTCTAGAAATGATTGATCGAGGCACTATTACCAAAGACAAATTACGTCGTAATACACCATGGAATACGCATGAATTTGGGTTTTTTGATCACAATAAAAATGCACTATTCTTTGTACAAGATATAACTAGTACCAACAGTACTTCCTAAGAAATTAAGAATAGTTATTCTTTACCATCTACAAAGTCTTGTAAATAGGCATATCGGTTTCTTAAATGACCTTTTTCAGTCATTTTTGCACGATCTAGCACACCATCTTTATCGTCATTAAAAAACGCAGGTATTACATGCTCAATGAATGTTTCACCAAAACCTTCACTTGCATCCTTCGGTAGTTCACAAGGCAAGTTATCTACTGCCATAACAGTTATTGCATTAGGTGCATCAAATGGAACCTCTTGCTCATTTTGTGGGTCGTAACCATAAAATGGATTTTCTATGGTTGATGGTCGTATGGTACTAGCGACAGGTCCGTCAATATCGCAAGAAATATCAGCCACCAAATTGATTTTAAAATCTGGATGTTTAGCATCATCTCTTGTAAATAAATACGGAGCACCATCACCATAAAAATGTCCCGCAATAAAATAGTCTGTTTGCTTCGCATATGGCAAGAAGTTGCTTTCATAACCACTAGGGTCTTTATAAAACTCCAATCTATCACCTACTTTACCATCTTTTCGCTTGTTATACTCCATCACATCCACTCTACAGTACACTGGTTCATTAAACGCTGATGTGAGATATAAGGCATCACCTATTTCTTTGATTCCGAGGTGATCAAGTATTTCTTTAGCTCCATTGGCTACTTTACCCGTACCAGATAGTAAGATCTTCATTTTAGGAAGCGTAATTTTATCCAATTCACGTTTTACCGCATTAAGATCGGCTAAGGTTTCTACCTTTGGTAATTCAAACAATCCATCTCTAATTCCAAGGACTCTAAAACCATTGTAGGCACCAACAAGCCCAGCATAACGGCCAAATCCAATTAGGCGTGCTCCATTCTCTTTGGTAATGGTTTCGTGATCGTACATTTCAATATTTTTCTCTAAAATGGCCTGTAATAGGTTTCTATTGTAAGGCTGTTTCTTAATAGTATGCGAAAAGAAAAAGTACTTCTTATTTGGTATAAGTTCTGCTATAGGAACTTCTTTTACACCTAGCAACACATCACAATCACTCACATCTGTTGTCACTTCAAAACCTAGACTGCTATAGGCTTCATCAGGGAATATTCTAATGTCTGATGACTCAACTTTAAAGGTCGCATCAGGAAACATAGCTCGAGCTCGAGCAAGTACTTCTGGCGACAAAACAACACGACGATCTGGCGGATTTTTACGTTCCTTTATTAAAGCAAATTTCATAAATAAGGTGTGGTATAAAATTTGCACGAAAATAATAGGATTTAAGCGGTTGCACAACTTTTTTTGTAACTTCGCAATCCTTTTCTAAGAGAGAAAAGTTCTTTGAAAAAATGGGGTCGATTGGTTTTGACAGCGAGTTGTATTGAAGGGTAAGCACGTCGTGTAATGATATTGAAACACGTAAAAGGCTAGATCAAACTTTAAACGGCGAGAATAACTACGCTTTAGCTGCTTAATAACTGAATTATAGTAAGTTCAAGCCCAGTCCCGCAAGGCGGGAAAGCTAAATGTCTCTTGAAAGCCTTGGTTTATGGCGTTCTGTTTTGAGGCATCGTAAAAGTAAACCTAGAATCTTTAGTGCTTCGATAAAGATTTGAAACTTAAGAAGCTAAGTAATATGTAGGTAGTTTTTAGTCAGCATATTATCTAAAACCAAATAAAAACTAAGCGTGTAGAAAGCACTTTGGTAGCTTGTTTGGACCCGAGTTCGATTCTCGGCGACTCCACAATTAAGCGCAACCTTAAGCGCGGATTAAAGCATAAAAAATCTGACAAGTTTACTTGATCAGGTTTTTTTGTTTTAAGACGTATGTCTTGAAAAGACATAAGGTTGCATTTACAGTATGGGAGATAAGAGAAGGGCGAAGCCATTCTCGAGCCCTGTACTCAAGCAAAATGATTATATTTTTTTCGATTAAAATGTATGTCTTGAAAAGTCATAAGGTTGCATTTACAGTATGGGAGATAAGAGAAGGGTGAAGGCATTCTCGGGTCTCATTAATTGGATGTAATTGAGAAGGGCGAAGCCATTCTCGGGTTTCATTAATTGGATGCAATTGAGAAAGGCGAAGCCATTCTCGGGTCTCAATAACTTGGATGTAATTGAGAAAGAATCGAATCTAAAACTATGCTATTAAAGTTGATGTAAAACTCGAATCCCACCATAAAAATTTCTTCCAGGTGCTGGTTCATAGTACCTTCCTCCAAAAGCATTGATTCGAATGTTGTCATTATAGGTCGTATCAAAAATATTATTGATTCCTAGAAATGGGACTAACTCAAAATGTATGAGTTTCCACGTATAACCGGCATTAATATCGGTACTTAAATACGCTTTATCGTTCACTTCATTTTCGTCATTAACGTACAACTTACCAACATACCTATTCTTTAATCTTACTTTAAACCCCTTATCATTTTGATAGAATAAAGAAATTGCACCCATATGCTTTGGAATTCCTGGAAGTCTATTGTTATCAAAATTAGTGTCATCATTTGAATAGCTATCGTACGTAAAATCAGAGAAACTATAGGTTGCATTTACATTAAAATGGGTTGCCAACAGCATTTCATAACTTAATTCAACTCCTTTCCTATTGGTGCTTCCAGCATTTCTATAGAAGGTTCTTCCCGGGAACGCCTCAATTTCATACGGGATAATATCGTCATTAGTACGTATATAAAATAACGCTAGTTCGCCATTAATTTTAGGAGTTTTTAATCTATATCCTAGTTCATAGTTCTGCGCCTTTTGAGGTTTTAAGCCTGTATTAAACCCACCTTCATTAGTTGGGTTGGCCGACAACTCACTTAATACAGGCGTTTCAAAACTTGTAGAAAAACTGGTATATAAACTATGCTGCTTGGTAAGCTGCAAATTTAATCCAATAGCTGGGTTAAACGAGCTTAATTTTATGGTTCCAGACTGGTCACCATTACTTAAAAATTGGTCTTTTGCTTCAATTTTATTGGCATCATAACGTATACTACTGTGCAATAAAAATTTGTTGAATTTCAAATGATTGATTGCGTAAATACCAAATGCTGAGAACTGTTCTTTTTGATCTAACGTCTGATCTCCTTGAGTTCCATTTAAATTTAAAAAGCGATTTCGATCATCGACTTGTTTGCCAAAATCAATCCCTATTTGCAAGGTATTATTATGTGTTTCTCCAATATGTTTAAGGTTGTAGCTGGCTCCCAAACCGTAGTACGCCCTATCCAGATTTACAATACCGCCAAACTCAAAAGGTAGAAGTCCGTAAAAATCTCGGGTAGAATAGAAACCATAGGTCTTCAATGTATTGTTACCCCAAGTGTGATTTAAACTCATCCCTGCTTTAAATTGTTTAATAGCTTCTCGGGTGTCAAAATCTAGATTTCGGCTTCTTGCTTGTTTGCGATTAGCCCTTACTTCGTCTAAGGTCAGTCCTCCAGCATCTCCTGCAAAGGGGCTATCGCTATAATTTAATTGTGTATTTAATTTGGTGTTTGAAGAAAGTACATGCACAGTTCTTAAGTTAATATTGGTATTCTTGAAACCACTATTATCCCTATATCCATTAGTACGTGTATTTACAGCATTTAATACAAACCTTGAATTATTAAGCTTTACGCCCGATTGTAATTGATACTGTTTAAAATCAAAAGCCCCATACGTAATGTCTGATTTCACAAAATTGCGCTCAAAATTATCTTTGGTTGCAATG
>CAZAPO010000028.1:0-6788 GCA_964487005.1 uncultured Flavobacteriaceae bacterium | reverse complement strand
TAATTATTTTAATATGGTAATACATGGGTTACCATTTAAGATAAAACAAGTGTTATTTGACAATGAGGAAATAGATCTTAAAAAAGTGAAATCCAATGGGAATAACTCCATTAAGATTGATAAAAACTTTAATCAACTTATCATACGAGGATAGTTCTATCAAATTATTCGAGCAATTTGTGACAAAATTCTAGGGTTTGTGTCATAATATTGACTAATCAATTTGTAATTTTATGAAAATCCAAAATCCTCTCGTTATGAAATTCAAAAATTATTTTGCTATTGCCATCATGGCATTGGTGATTATTGCTTGCGCAACAAATCCTTTTACTGGTAAAAAAACCATGGCACTTCCAGGTACAGAGAATAACAATTTATTTCCAATGGCCTTCGCACAATATGATCAATTTTTAACTGAGAATAAAGTTGTTGAAGGAACAAGTGATGCACAAATGATTTCTAGAGTTGGGAAGCGAATTTCAGACGCGGCAGAAAAATGGTTGAATGCTAATGGTTATCAGGGGTACTTAAAAGATTATAAGTGGGACTATAATTTAGTGGAAGATTCAACGGTAAACGCATGGTGTATGCCAGGAGGAAAAATAGTTTTCTATACTGGAATATTACCAATTGCCGATGGTGAAACAGGAGTGGCCGCAATTATGGGTCATGAGGTAGCACATGCATTGGCCAATCATGGACAACAACGTATGAGTGCCGGAATGTTACAACAAATAGGAGCAGTGGCAGGAAATGTTGCAATAAAGGATGATCAATCACGAGCTATTTTTAACCAGGCTTATGGAGTTGGATCACAACTAGGGGGAATTTTACCGTTTAGCCGTGCACATGAAACACAAGCAGACCGAATTGGAATTATGCTCATGGCAGTTGCGGGATACAATCCAGATGAAGCAGCAGAGCTTTGGAAAAGAATGAAGGCAAAAAGTGGAGGAAAAGCACCACCAGAATTTTTAAGTACACACCCATCGAACGACACACGTATAAAAAATCTAGAGCAATGGGCGGCAGGAGCCAAAGAGGAGGCTAAAAAATTTGGTGTTACCAGTTTTAGATAAAAATTAAATAATATTTGATTACTTTAGAAGCTGCTCATATTGCTGAGCAGCTTTTTTATGGCTTTAAAAAAAGGATCAAAAAAATTACTCAACGCATGGGCATTTTATGATTGGGCAAACTCGGTTTACACCTTAACAATTGCATCGGCCATATTTCCTATTTTTTATGCATCATTATTTGTTAATGATAGCAATACCGTTCATGTTTTTGGTTTCGATATTAAAAACACGGCACTCATCTCGTTTGTTACGGCATTCACATTTTTAGTGATAACATTAACTTCTCCATTATTATCTGGAATTGCAGATTATATAGGGAACAAGAGAGTATTTTTAAAGTTTTTTTGCTACGCTGGAAGCATAGGTTGTATAGGGTTATTTTGGTTTAGTTTAGAACATATTTATGTAAGCCTGATATTTTATTTTCTTGGCCTCTTTGGTTATTGGGGTAGTTTGGTTTTCTATAATTCTTACTTACCAGATATTGCATATCCAGAACAACAAGACCGCATTAGTGCAAAAGGGTTTTCAATAGGTTATGTTGGTAGCGTACTTCTACTATTATTAAATCTTGCTATGGTGATGCAACCACAGTGGTTTGGTATCGAGGGATCAGCAGATGAAGCCTCCGTTAAGGCGATGAAATACTCATTTATAACAGTAGGAATTTGGTGGGCATTATTTAGTCAATACACCTTTTATCATTTGCCTAAAGGAAACTCTAGGCGTAATGGGGAGGTAAGAGCTGTTATCTTTAATGGGTTTAAGGAATTGCAATTGGTTTGGAGTCAACTCAAAGAAAATTTAAAACTTAAACGGTATTTACATGCGTTTTTTGTTTACAGCATGGCAGTCCAAACCATTATGCTAATGGCAGTGTATTTTGGAGAAGAAGAAATTGCCTGGGCCAGTAATGAAGAGAAAACTATGGGTTTAATTATCAGCATACTGGTAATACAATTGGTGGCAGTGGTTGGTGCAACAATAACAGCTAAAGCATCTGCTATGTTTGGCAATATTAAAACTTTAATAGGTATTAATAGTATCTGGATTGCTATTTGCTTTATGGCGTATTTTACAAAAACACCAGTTCAATTTTATGTGATTGCATCAATAGTTGGATTTGTTATGGGTGGGGTACAAGCACTCTCCAGATCAACATATTCAAAATTTTTACCTGAGACAAAAGATACTACTTCATTTTTTAGTTTTTATGATGTTACCGAAAAGGTAGGAATTATCATTGGGATGATTATTTATGGAGCAGTAGATCAAATTACAGGAACAATGAGAAATGCCATATTATTTTTGTTTCTTTTCTTTTTAATAGGCGTTATTTTGTTATTTAGAGTACCAAAAGAAGTTTCATAATACATTTAAAGCATGAAAACATTAGTAAAAGGTGACAAGAAATTATTGAATGCATGGGCATTCTATGATTGGGCAAACTCAGTATACTCATTAGTGATAAGTACAGCAGTATTCCCAATTTATTATAGCAGCATGACCTCGTCATTTGCTAACCTAGAAGGGAAAATAACTTTCTTGGGCACCGATTGGAATCCAACTACGCTCTATGACTACACCTTATCATTTTCGTTTCTTATAGTAGCATTTATATCGCCCGTATTATCGGGTATAGCAGATTACACTGGTAACAAATTAAAGTTTTTAAAATTCTTCTGTTTGTTGGGGTCATTGTCGGTAATGAGTTTATTCTTTTTTAAAGATGAAAGTACGCTTTGGGTAGCACTTGTATTTACGGTAACAGCAAGTGTTGGTTTTTGGGGAAGTATTGTATTCTATAATGCTTATTTACCAGAAATAGCACATCCAGAGCAACAAGACGCAGTGAGTGCAAAGGGTTTTATTTATGGCTACTCGGGATCTGTATTACTAATGATTTTGAGTTTGGTGTTGGTGCAAACCAGTGTTTTTGGGTTATTGGATGAAGCTTGGGGCTCAAGAATAACGTTTGTGCTGGTTGGAATATGGTGGCTAGGATTTGCGCAAATCACTTATAAAAGACTACCTAACAATGTTTATGGACATAAACCAGATAAAGATTATATATGGAAAGGATTTAGGGAGTTGAAGAAAGTATGGAAAGAGTTAAAGAATTATGAAGAATTAAAAAAGTTCTTATTGTCATTTTTCTTCTTTAGTGTTGGAGTACAAACCATTGTTTTAATGGCAGGAATTTTTGGAAGCGAAGAATTAGGACTACCAACCACAAATCTTATCATGACCATTTTATTAGTACAATTAGTTGCCATAGTTGGGGCTTTTGTTTTTTCAAGATTATCAAAAAAATATGGTAATCTAAAAGCCTTAAAAATAACACTGTTAATTTGGTGTGGTGTGTGTTTTATAGCATTTAGCCTAGATAAAGAACAATCAAATGTCGACCTATACTTTTATGCATTAGGAGGTGTACTTGGGCTCGTGTTAGGTGCCACACAATCATTGTCTAGATCGACGTATTCTAAAATGTTACCAGAAACTGAAGACCATGCTACCTATTTTAGTTTTTATGATGTTACAGAGAAGATTGCGATTGTATTAGGGATGTTTGTATTTGGATTCTTAATAGCCTTAACAAATTCAATGCAGTGGTCTGTATTGTTTTTGGCAATATTCTTTTTAGTAGCAATTATTGTATTACTTACAATAAAAGGAACCAAATATGTGAAATAAAAAAAGCCACTCATTTGAGTGGCTTTTTAGCAGAATAATTGTTCTTAGTTACTAATGGTTCCAGAACCCGAAACCTTAGTATCTTCTTTATCAGGATTACCTTTGTATTCAATATCTCCTGAGCCAGAAACTCTGGCATATAAACTTTTATTGCTTACTACAGAGATGTCTCCAGAACCAGCAATTGAAGCTTTTGTGTTGTTAGCTTGTAATCCAAAAGCATCAATATCTCCAGACCCTGCTAATTTTACTGTCAAATCGTTGGTGTTACCTTTTAAAGTCATATCACCAGATCCTGCTAAACTTCCTTCAACAGTATTCGCTTCTACTTCTAATACCATATCTCCCGATCCAGCTAATGATACATCTAAACTATTAGATTTGATGGTGTCCTCGTTCCAAACATCTCCCGAACCAGCGAGTGACACACTAGATATATCTCTAAAAGGAATTGTTACTTTAAAAGCTTTATTAAAGCTAGGTTTCAAATTGTACCCTTTCTTAACCTTTATAATTAAATTGTTGTTCTTAATTTCGGTAGTAATATACTCCATTAGGTTAGACTCTGCCTCGATTGTAATTTTACCTTCTGTACCAGCCACAAGGATGTAATCCATTGAACCAGCGCACTTAATACCATCGTAATCACCAGTATTTCTGGTTTCGGTAGTTACGTTTCCGTTTCCTTTAATTTTTTTACCTCCCCACCACTGTGCATTCGTAACAGAAAAGCACATTATGGCTGCTAGTAATAAGATTGACTTCTTCATTTTTTAATGTTTTTTGAATTGATTATTAGTTTTTATTAAAAGTAACACTTCCGTAATCTGAAGTGATGTTGATATTGTTACCAGAACCCTTAGTTCCATTATAACCTGCATATTGTTTGCTACTAGATTTTTCTATACGCTTAGATATTTCAAAATCGTCTCCACCTCTCATTGAGCCATACTTCAAATTTAAATTGAAATCAAAATTATATCCAGAAGCATATCCTATGGTTATTTTCATGTAATCAGACTCTATTGTAACGTCCCCAGCGTTGGCTGTCATATTATCAATTTTACAAGAGCCATAATCGGCAGTAATAGATACGTCTTTATAAACATCTCCAATGCGAAGTGTCAAATAATCACCATCTCCATTAATATTATTAGCTTTATTAATGGTTAATGATCCGTAATCGCAGTTATATTCTACGTCTTCAGCAATTTCTACTACTGACTTGGTATAATCTGCATCAATGTTTAAATTATTTGTTTTTCCAACCGTAAAACCACTATAATCTGCATTTATTGAACCACTCTTAATGTATTCGAAATAGCTGTTTTTTGTATAATCAAAATCAATACTATTGTTATCTGCCATTAATTCTTTAGTAGTAATTTTTCCGTAGTCACAATCAATAACAGCACGACCTTCTAATTTATCGAGGTTAATGCTACCATAATTATTATCTAGGTCAACGTTATTAGACATTGGCATTTTTACAACGTAGTTAATTTTCATGCTTACATTGTTTTTTCCCCAATTCCACCATGATTTACTTTTTTCAAACTTAGTTTTTGCAACAACTAGGTTTGACGATCCAGAGAAGTTTACGGTAATCCCGTCAAGTTTCTTCTGTACTTTTTCTTCGTTGTTACCATTAGTAGTAATTGTTACATCAATAACTACTCTGTTCTCGTTCCAGGTAACCACATCTATATTGCCATAGCTATTGTCAATTTCAACGGTAGCATTTGGACTCACAGTATATTCTTCATGAAGCGTTTTTTCTTTAGTATACTTTCCTTTCCAATCATTGTTATTAGCCAATGCTAATGCCGGAATTAAAAGCAATGCAAAAAATACATTTCTAAAGTGTAGAGCTGTTTTCATTTTCTTCGAGTTTTTCTTGTTTTAAATTATCTATTTGTTCAACGACGTTTTGTAAAAGGTCTATTCGGCTTTGAAAGTTTGAAATCATGGCGTAAATCACACGTTGATCATCACCACTTTCATACAAATCAATTTTAAGCTGCTCATAGTTTTCTTCAAGAATCTTAATTTGAAACATGGTATCCACTATCAAATCTTGATATTCAGGAGATTCTTCACTATTGAGTTTTTCTAATTCATTGGTTATTGCAGTAGTAAAAAACTCTTGCGTATTAGCCATTTCTGGAGAAATACTAGCAAGATCTTTTGGGGTATCACTACTTTGTATGCCGCCAATAACAGATAGTATTAAAGCTAACGAAGCTGCAATACCTGCCAACGGCCTCCAAAGTCTAAATATGCGTTTATCGTCTTTGGCAACAATCTCTGGCTTGTTTAGTTTATCTAAAAACCTTTGTTGATGCCCAGAAGTTGGTTCTTCAACGTCAAAAGTTCCATTTAAGTCTTTAAATAAATCGTCTAAAGTAGTTTTACTCATAACCTGTCATGTTTAATATTCAGCCATAGGCTGAAGTTTTTGTCTTAAGCTCTCCTTAGCTCGTGAAATGGTGGTTCTGCAATTAGCATAAGAAATATTAAGTATTTCGCTTATTTCTTCATAATCATAACCTTCAATTAAATGAAGCGTTAAACTTACTCGGTAATTGTCTTTAAGCGATTTCATGGTTTCCAATATTTGTTTTGCTTTAATATTGGTCATTTCATGTTCACTTTCTATACCTTGGTCTTCCACCTTGTATATCACATTATCTAAAGCAACTTCGTTGTATTTAGCACTCTTTTTAAAATGGTAAATACTGTTGTTTATTACAATTCGTTTTAACCATGCACCAAACGTCACTGTTTCTTTTAGACTGTCTAGCTTTGTGAAAGCTGTTAAAAACGAGTCTTGCATGATGTCTTCGGCTTCAAAGCTGTCTTTGACAATTCTTATTGCCGTATTATACATGGCCTTGTAATACCTGTTGTAAACTTCCAGTTGCGCACTTTGGTTACCAGTTTTACAAAGCTCAACTAGCTGTTCGATATTTTGATTGGTTAGTGACAAAAACAAATTGTTTACATGAAAGA
>CAZAPO010000027.1:0-14768 GCA_964487005.1 uncultured Flavobacteriaceae bacterium | reverse complement strand
AATTATTTTTTCACTATCGTCACTAATCGCTAATTCTCTACCTTCCATTATTTGGTGACTACCTGCGCTAAATTCGAGTGGTCCCATTTCTAATGGAGTTTTTTGTAAAGGAATCCAAGCGGTAATTGTTTTATCTGAGGCTAATGGCCAATAGTGTTGATCTGCATGCCAAGGGGTAATACCGCCTCCGGCTTCTTTGAACAAAGCTTGATCGTGGTAAATTCTAACACCCTCAACCTCCATTAAATCTGTGGCTAATTTTGCTAATCGTTTACTAAAAATCAGTTTTTTAATGTCACTATCTTGTGTCCAAAGATTAAACAATTGTAAAAATGCTTTGCCATAGGTTGTTCTTTCTTCCAATGGAATGTCAACATTGTTTATCTCTTTAACTTTTTTACTAATAGCTTGATTATAATATGAAAGAGTCTCGGCATTCAATACATCTTTTAGTTTAATGTATTTATGTGTTCTGTAAAATGCTATTTGCTGGGCTGTTAATTTGTAAGGTGTTTCTAAAATTGAAGTGGTAACCATAATATTTACTTTAAAAATCTTTTTCAAAAGTAATTGCTCAACACTGTATGCTATTGTCGGATATTAACTAAAACTATGCATATTTAAACATATATATGTATTTTAGATAAAATAATTGTTAATAAATGATCTATTGAAAGCAGAATTAGAGCAAATTTCAATTGAAACAGCAGCACGTTCATTTCAGTTTTTTGAGATAAAAACTAAAGTGTTCACACCCTACTGGCATTATCATCCAGAGCTTGAATTGACTTTTATATTAAAAGGAAGCGGCACTCGATTTGTTGGAGATTCGATCTTACCGTTTAACGATCATGATTTAATTTTGGTCGGTGAAAATTTACCTCATCATTGGGTTAGTGTAGGAAACGAAAATAATGAGGAGCAAGTGGCATATGTTTTTCAGTTCAAAAAAGAATTATTCAATGGGTTTAAAGAATGTCGTCATTTTACAGGACTATTTGAAAAAGCCAAGCAGGGAATACAATTCAAACAAATTAATAGTTCTTTGATACAAATGATTTTGAATTTTGGTCGAAAGCCTCCAATTGAACAGCTAAGTAGTTTTATTCAAATCATTGAAGCGCTAAACAATAATAGTGACCAATCTACACTAGTATCAACAAATTTTGTTGACTCACTTCACCCTAGGAAAAATGACAGCAAAATTTCGAAAATTACAAATTACATTGTGGAGAATCTTCATAAAAAACTTACTGTAAATCATATGTCTGAAGTTTCACATATGGTACCCCAATCATTTTGTAGATGGTTTAAAAGACACTCAGGACATTCGTTTGTTTCTTTTTTGAATAAGGCCCGTATAGAACTTGCTTGTCAGCATTTAATAACCAGTAATATGTCGATACAAGGAATTGCTTTCGCCTCGGGTTTTGAAACACTAAGCCATTTTAATAGAACATTTAAAAAACTAAAGTCTATGTCACCAAGAGCGTTTAGAAAAGAATCTCTAAGCCGAGTTACGACTGGCATTAATATTTCCAAACAGTGATCTTGTTACCATTTTTTCATAGACATCAAACTGCTCTTGATCTTTAATATCTGCCTCTTCCAATTCTTGAATCTTTTTAAGTGCAAATTGTTGAATAGTAAGCAATGGTAAAACGATAGATTCTCTAACAGCAATTGAAGCCTTTCCTGCTGGTTCTTCCTGCATTAATTCTGTATATCCTGTTAGTTTTAAAATTAACCTTTTTGTGGTTTCATATTCGGTATAAATGATATTCCAAAATTCACCATAAGATGGATCTTCTGACATATATCTAGTAAGATCAAAGAACGATTTAGATAATGACATCATACTATTTGCAATGAGCGTTTTAAAGAAGTCTGACGTTTTAAAAAGGGTTTTAACCTTTTCAAATTCACCAGAATCTTCATAATGTTTCAACGCTGTACCTACACCAAAAAAACCGGGTACATTTTGTTTTAATTGGCTCCAAGACCCTACAAATGGTATGGCCCTTAAATCTTCAAATACCAGACTATCAGATTTACCTCTTTTGGATGGCCTACTACCAATATTAGTTTTTGCATAATACTTGAGCGTGCTCATATGCTCTAAATACGAAATAAATTTTGGATGCGCTTTAAAATTAGAATATGCCTTATAGCTACGTTCAGCCAGATCATTCATTACGGCTCTATTCTCTGGTAACATTCTGAGGTCTGCATCACTTATTCTATTTTTAATACCAGAACTAATTAATTGTTCGAGATTGTACTGTGATGATTCTAAGGTTCCAAAATTAGAACTAATAGTTTGCCCCTGAATAGTTAATTGCACCTCTTTGTCCTCAATTGTTGGGCCAAGAGAAGCATAAAAATTATGGGTTTTACCACCACCTCTTGCTGGTGGACCACCACGACCATCAAAGAAAATCACTTTTATACCATACTTACGCGATACCTCTGTAAGCTTTTCTTTTGCCTTATATATTGCCCAGTTTGCCATGAGGTATCCTCCATCTTTTGTTCCATCACTAAAGCCCAACATTATAGTTTGCTTATTACCTCTTGATTTTAAATGTGCGGCATAAGCGGGGTTGGTGTATAAGTCTTCCATGACAGATGGCGCGTTCTCCAAATCAGTAATAGTTTCAAACAAGGGACCAATATCTACCGTCAATTTATCATGAAAAGCTACCAACTTAAGCATAGCAAATAGTTGCATTACATTGAGGGTAGTTTGGTTATTACTAATAATGTATCTGTTTGCTGCTTTTTCACCATTTGTTTGTTGAATGGTCTGAATGGCTTTCATGGTGTTTAAGGCCTTCAAAGTTTCTTCGTCCTTAATTAAAGACATGTCTAACTCACCCTTTATTTCAGATAATATTTTAACCTGCTCTTTTTCAGTTAACTCATGGTAGTTAGATGGAAGTATTGTGCTTTTATTTTCTAACAACGCATCAACCATATTGTTGAAAAAATAGGCATGCTTTCTGCTATCCTGGCGTATATCGAGACTAGCAAAATGAAATCCGAAAAGGTGAATTTTGTTTAAATAACTATTTACCTCTTTTGCATAGAGGGATTGATGTTCGTTGATAATAAGCTCCTTTATTGTTTCTATTTCAGATCTAAAATGCTCTAGAGTCAGCTCAGATTCCTGATTTGTAATGATCTTCCATAGTTCGGTTTCTATGGCTACAATTTTAGCTTCAACACCTTCAAATGTTAATTTACGCCTTAATCTTCTGGCATCTCGATAGTAATTTTTAATCAGTGTGTCCTTAAGTCTTTTGGCAACTTGAAGTGTAATTTCTGGAGTAACAAACGGATTTCCATCTCTGTCACCACCTGGCCAGAAACCAATGTTTAAAATGTCGTTGTTAATGTCAGATCCGTCGAAAATATTTTCTTGTATATAATTATAAATCTGACCAAACGATTTATAAAATACATTCTCTAAATACCATATTAAGCTAACAGCCTCATCATAAGGAGTTGGTTTTTTCTTTTTAAAGAAAGGGGTTTTACCTAATTGCCCCAATAAGTTTCTTATTTCTGTAAGGTTATTGGCTCTTATCGCTTTTGATAAATCTGTTATAATACCTAACACAGAACCTGGATAGAACTGGGTTGGGTGCGCGGTTAGCACAATTCGCACTTTAAATTCTTCTAAATAGCGCCTTAGTTCATCCATCTTTTTTCCAGAAAAGGCAGTTTCTTTTAGACTTCTAAGCGTACCTATACCATCCATATTGTTTACAATAGGGAAGGCGGCGTCTTCAATGGCATCAAATAAAACTACTTGACGTTCTATGTATTGAATAAACCTAAATAAAAGGTCAATTCTGCTATCTGCTGGTCTTCTGGCTTGATACTTTTCAAAGAAGGATTCAACTATGGTTGTTGGGTCGTCACCATTTTCGAACCCTTTTTTACAGGTCGCATGAAAAAGAGGTAATAAGACCCCAGTTCTGTTGATGGTATCAAAAGGTAAGGTAGTAAATATGCTGTCATAAATCTGGTATTTTGACAACACATTTTGGTTGAATCTTGTAAGTTTTGGTTGTACCGACATTTGCTGAAACCTTTTGAAAATGAACCGTAAAATTAATAAACCATGAGCAAACCATTTGAGGTTTGTGGGCATTTTTATGGAAATCGTGATTTATGTAACAGATATTATTAATAATGTAATAAAGTTGACAAAAAAATCAAGAAAACAAAAAGGCATCTCATTGAGATGCCTTTTTTAAGACTGGGACTATTATTATTTTCCAAGCATTAGCAATTCGTTACAAACTACTTCTGTAATGTATCTTTTTTCACCATCTTTGGTTTCATAACTTCTGGATGTTAGTTTACCTTCAATTGCTATTTCTTTACCTTTTGACACGTATTTTTCAATAATGTCGGCGGTTTTACCCCAAGCCACAACGTTGTGCCATTGGGTGTCGGTTACTTTTTCACCATTGGTGTTTTTGTAACTCTCATTTGTGGCAATAGCAAACTTTGCTAGTTTTTTTCCAGATTCTAAAGTGATTACCTCTGGGTCATTTCCTAAATTTCCAATCAACTGTACTTTGTTTCTAAGTGTGCTCATGATTTTAATTTTTTTAATGCCTGCAACTGGCAGGCGGGTTAAACAGTTAATACTATCAAACACTTTGTTCGACATGGCAAAGATGCAATTGCCTCCAATAACTAGTCGGTTGTTACACATTTAATATCGTTTGTAAACGTTTGTAGTCGTTTGTAAACGAATATTTTGTACCTTGCATTCATTATGAAATACAGTGTAGATAAGGCTTTAGAAATATTAGAACGTACACCAATGGTTCTCGAGGTTTTTTTAAAAGAATTATCGGACCTATGGCTGCATTGCAATGAAGGGGAAGAGACATGGAGCGCATATGATGTTGTTGGACATTTAATTCATGGTGAAAAAACAGATTGGATAGAGCGCTTAAAAATTATAATGGCTGATACAGGTAATAAAACTTTTGTACCCTTTGATAGGTTTGCTCAATTTGAAGATTCTAAGGGAAAAACGATGGTGCAATTACTTGAATATTTTAAAGTATTGCGAAATCAAAATATAACATATTTGAAATCACTAAACCTTCAAGAGAAAGACCTTGATCGCAAAGGAATACATCCAGAACTTGGTGAAGTTACACTTAAAAACTTATTAGCCACGTGGGTCACACATGACCTCGGCCATATTGCCCAAATTTCTAGGGTAATGGCCAAACAATATGAACAGGAAGTTGGTCCTTGGACGGCTTATATTTCAATTTTAAATAGATAATATGATTAAAGTTATTGGAATTCCATTTGACAATAATTCAACCTTCGCAAAGGGCCCTGCCTTAGGACCACCCAAAATTCGCCAAATGGATGCTGGTGGTTCGGCCAACAGATTTAGCGAAATGGGTACAGAAATAATCGATGGTAAAAATTATCAAGATTTAGGAGACATTAATTTGGATAACTTAGATCGAGAAGGCGTATATCAAAAAATTAAGACTACAGTTTTAGAAGAAATTTCTATTAAGGATCAATTAATTAGTTTTGGAGGCGATCATTCTGTTTCCTTTCCATTAATTGAAGCCCATACCAAGCAATACCCAAATCTGCATGTGTTACATTTAGATGCTCATGCAGATTTATATGAAGATTTTGAAGGAAATCCATATTCACATGCTTCGCCATTTGCACGGTTGATGGAGTTAGATATTTTGGGATCACTCACGCAAGTAGGAATTAGAACATTAAACACTCATCAAAAAGATCAGGCGGTAAAGTATAAGGTAAAGGTTGTTGAAATGAAGGATTTTAATCTTGATTTTATTGCAGAATTAGAAGGGCCATTATATATATCACTAGATCTTGATGTTCTTGATCCTGCCTTTGCCCCAGGAATATCTCATCATGAACCAGGTGGATTGACAACAAGACAATTGATAGAAATTATACAACAGATTAAAGTGCCCGTTGTTGGAGCAGATATCGTAGAATTGAATCCAACTCGTGATGTTAATGATGCGACTGCTATGGTTGCCTATAAACTTTTTAAGGAAATTGCTCATAAAATGATTATATAGTATGAAAGTATACATGGAAACATCGCGCTTAATACTGCGTGAACTAATGCCAACCGATGTTGAAGGCATGTTTGAACTTGATTCCAACCCGTTGGTGCATAAATATTTAGGGAACAATCCCATTAAGTCTAAAGAGGAGGCCACAAATGCAATTAAATTTATAAGGCAACAATATGTTGAAAGAGGAATTGCTCGCTGGGCGGCAATAGAAAAGGCATCTGGAGATTTCATTGGATGGAGTGGTTTAAAACTAAATATGAAAGGAGAAGAATTAAATGGATTGGTTAACTTTTATGATGTTGGCTATAGATTTATTCCGAGGTATTGGGGAAAAGGGTATGCAACCGAATCTGCAACCGCAGCCTTAAAATATGGATTTGAATCTATGGGGTTAAAAACTATTGTTGGAGCAGCCGAACAAGACAACATTGGCTCAAATAAGGTGCTAAGAAAAATTGGATTGCGCTATTGCAATGAGTTTTTATATGAGGATATAAAATGTAATTGGTATGAACTTAATATTGACGAATATGGACAAGAAATGCCTTGAATGTGGAGAAAAAATAATTGGAAGAATTGATAAGAAGTTTTGTAGCGATGGATGTCGAAATGCTTACAACAATCGCGTTAATAAAGATTCTAAGAATCTGGTACGCAACGTAAATAACAGATTGCGTAAAAATTATCGAATACTAGAAGAGCTCAACCCTATGCAGAAGACCAAAACATCGAGAGCCAAACTAATTGAAAAAGGTTTTGATTTTAATTATATAACTAGTATTTATACAACTAAGGCAGGAGCGGTGTATTACTTTGTATATGACCAGGGATATTTACCCTTAGAAAATGATTATTATGCCCTCGTTAAACGCGAATAACAGTCATTTTTTGTAACTATTTTGGTAATATAAGTACTTATAATATACTATGTTCAATCTTCTGGTCAATAACAATGTCGTGGTAATTTTTGTGATTATTATTGCCTTTGCATTAATAGTGTTTCTTTCATTTTATTACAGTAGAAAAAATGTTGTTTTAAGAAAACTTTCTCGTACCCCTCGCAAATCGCGATCGGGATTCAAGACAAATGAATTTTTAAAGGTAAGCGGTAAGGCATTACATGTGAAGGATCCTTTAATAGCACCTTTGAGTAAAAGAAAATGCATTTTTTATTCGATAGTTGTAGAGAAACAAGTTAATAATGGTAAAAGTAGGAGTTGGAAAACCATTTTGAAGGAAGAAAAATTTCAAGAATTTTTTATAGATGATCGTGGTGAGCTCATCATTGTTCGTCCAAAAGATACTCCGCGAAATTTTATTAGTTATTTGGTAAAAGATCATAAATTATCTTCAGGATTTTTAAATGATCCGTCTCCAGAATTTGATTCTTTTTTGAGGAGACATTTTATTGAGCCTACCAATATTCTAGGATTCAATAAAACCCTACGTTATCGTGAAGGGATTATTGAAATTGGTGAAATAATTACGGCTGCAGGAATTGCAAAATGGAAAAATTTAAGCGAACCAATTCCTGGTTATCCATATTCGAGAATAGCAGAACTAGATAACACTGATAAGCATAAATTAATAATTACAGATTTGCCTGAAGCCGCTGTCGTAAAAAATAACTAATGCGATTATTTCCAGTTTTGTCCCTTAAGCTTTAGTGCGGCTTTTAAAATATCTTTCTGACTAATTTGCCCCACTAATTTCCCGTTTTCAACGATTGGGAAACGCCTTCTTTTGGCACTAATAAATTTGCTGGCGGCATCAAAAACATTCATATTGCCATCAATGGTATCTACATTTTTAGCCATACATTGTTCAATAGTTCTGTGCGCCATTGGCATGTTATAATAGCGACTGTCACTTATTTGTTTAATGCAATCACCTTCACTAATAATACCTATCAATTCATTTTTGGTGTTCACCACTGGCCCTCCAGAAATTCTATTCTTGATGAGGGTTTCAATAACTTCTTCAACCGACTGTTCGGGACTAAAAGTGATAAGGTTTGTGGTCATATAATCCTTCACCTTTATAGGGGAGCCGTCATCGGTATTTTGCATGCGTCTGGAGCCTTGAAAACTTTTAATTCCCATAGTATTTAGTTTAATGGTGGTTCTTTAAAGTTAGGCATTTTTAATTGTTTTTTCCAAACCTAATTTTCTTACATTTATGAAATTCATAAAAATTTAAATTAAATATGATTAAAAAAGCCCTTGCCTTACTGCTATTAATGATGGCTATTTACTGGAGTTTTATGGCTTCAATGCCAAGAACTCACAGCGATATAGCTACAGATTTAAAATCGTTTTCAACAGAAAGAGCATTACTGCATTTAAAAGAAATATCTAAGGTACCTCACTACGTCGGGAGCGAAGCACATAATGAGGTAAGGGAGTATATTATTAAAGAACTTGAATCCTTAGGATTAACTGTAACTGTTCAGGAAGCATTTTCAATGAGAGATTATGGAAATCTTTCGAAACCAAAAAACATTATTGCAAAAATTAAGGGCACCAATAGAGAATCTAAAGCATTGTTATTATTGACGCATTATGACAGTGCTCCACAAGCATCTTTAGGCGCAAGTGACGCAGGTTCAGGGGTGGTTACAATTTTGGAGGGAGTTAGAGCTTTTCTAGCAAATAATGTGCAGCCAAAGAATGATGTAATTATTGTAATTACTGATGCTGAAGAACTTGGATTAAATGGTGCAGACATTTTCACAAACAAACATCCTTGGGCTAAAAATGTTGGATTGGTTTTAAATTTTGAAGCAAGAGGAAGTGGTGGCCCTAGTTATATGCTTATGGAAACCAACGCCGGGAATGCCAATTTAATGAAAGGATTTGTGAAAGCCAATCCAAAGTACCCTGTTGCCAATTCATTGGCTTACAGTATTTATAAGATGCTGCCAAATGATACAGACCTCACAGTTTTTAGAGAAGATGGTGATATTGAAGGATTTAATTTTGCCTTTATTGATGACCATTTTGATTACCATACCTTTATGGATAATTATGAACGCCTAGATAGAAATACATTAGAACATCAAGGTACTTATTTAATGCCCTTACTCACCTATTTTGCCAATGCAGACTTAACTAATTTGAAGACTGATGAAGATTATGTCTATTTCAATGCTCCCATATTAAAAATGGTCATGTATCCCTTTTCTTGGATTTGGCCAATGTTGATCTTGGGGTTTCTACTACTCGCAGTTTTAATTATTCGTGGCTATAAAGTGCAACGCATTGATTTAAAGGAAGCATCAAAAGGATATTTGCCTTTTTTAAGTGCAATCATTGGTAGTGTTTTAAGTTGTCTATTTCTATGGAAGTTGTTGTTGATAATATATCCACAATACAATGAAATGCTGCACGGATTTACTTATAACGGGCATACCTATATCACGGCTTTTGTGTTTTTAACACTCGCAATTAATTTTTATAGCTATCATAAAATAAAAATTGAAAAACCTATAAACACACTAATTGCGCCTATCACAATTTGGCTACTTATAAGTTTATTAGTAGGAATATATTTAAAGGGAGCAAGCTTTTTTATTATACCTGTATTTTTTGGTCTTTTAACATTAGGTGTTATGGCAAGGCAAGCGAAACCAAACTTAGTGCTAATAGCTTTATTATGTTTTCCATTACTGCTAATATTTACCCCATTTGTTAAAATGTTACCTGTAGGGTTAGGTTTAGACACCCTTTTTATAGTTGGTTTTTTGGGGTCTTTAATTTTTGGACTAATGTTACCTGTATTAAGTTTTTTAAAGCATAAAAAACGATGGGCAACAATGAGTTTACTCATTAGTGTATTCTTTTTTATAATTGCGCATTTTAATTCTGGATTTGATGAGGATAACCCAAAGCCAAATAGTTTGGTTTATGTGTTAAATTCAGATCAAAATAAAGCAGTTTGGGCGACCTATGATAATGTTCTGGATAAATGGACAGAAAATTTTATTAATGATCAAAATAAGGCTTCAGATGATATGAACATATTTAGAAGCAAGTATAATTCTGGTTTCTCCTATATGTCTGATGCTGCTGTTAAACCAATGCCCATGGCAGAAATTATTATATTGAATGATTCTATCATTGATGATTTTAGAAGGATTTCTATGGTTATAAAACAACAACGATTAATCAACAGATTTGATGTCTTTGCAGATAGTACTCAAAGGTTTAAAAACTTTAAAGTGAATGGAATTCCTGCCTATAAGGCAAATGAAGATGCCTATGCTTTTGAACCACGAAGACGTAGTAGATTATTCACACATTTTGTTTCTGATAATGACTCATTGCACATCGAATTGGAAGTGCCTAAATCGCAAAAGACCAAGTTGAAACTTTATGAATCGTCATTTGATCTATTAACAAATGATTTGTTTACAATTCCTATGAGAACCAGGGAAATGATTCCCAAACCGTTTATATTAAATGATGCTATTATTGTTACCAAGACAATAGATATTAACTAAAATTTAGACTTTGGTATTACTATTGTTTGCCTTAATTGTTTAGATTTGAAACCTTAAATAATTGAGCGATGAAAAAATTACTAGGAATAATCATGTTAGTAGCGGCATTTAATGTTACTGCACAAACAAATTCAAACCTGCTAGAGCATTATAAGGCATACTATAAGCAAATGCAGAAACAAGGTGATACACAAGGTGTAATAAATGCCTTGACACATTTAAGTATTCTTGAACCAAGTCAAGCCAGATTAGATACGTTGGCAGTGATGTATATGAATGCTGGACAACATGCGTTGGCCATTAATACCATTGGTTACGATAAAAAAGCTGACGATTCTGATATGGCCGTTGAAACAAAGGCAATTTGTTTAAAAGCGTTAAATCAACCCCAATTGGCATTGGAGCAATATGAAGAACTGTTTAAGCGAGTTCCAAATGTGATGGTAGCATATGAATTAGCCGATTTAAAAATTCAATTAAACGACACAACAGGTGCTGCCATTAATATTACTTATGGTCTTGCCAATGCTACCGATGATATGTTAAGAGCATACTATGAATCTCAGACACCATATCAAGTCCCAGTGAAGGCTGGATTCACATATTTAAAAGGGATCTTGAAATTTAGAGAGAACGAAAATAATATAGACGGTGCAATAGCATTATTTGATGAAGCCCTGGCCATGGCACCAAACTTTAATCTGGCAAGCTTAGGAAAGCAAGCCCTGGAGTCGAGAAAAAATCAACCCGCGAGTACAGATGGTCAAAAGAACTAATAAAAAAAGGCTGGTAATTACCAGCCTTTTTTATTTTTATCAAATTTGAATATTACCAAATTCTCACTCGTTTTTCTGGAGCCAACCACATACCATCACCTTCTTTAATACCAAAGGCTTCATAAAAAGCATCAATATTTTTTAACGGCTGCGTTGCTCTATAAATTCCTGGAGAATGAGGGTCTGTTTTAATTTGTGTTCTTAAAGCGTCTTCTCTTGTAAGTGTTCTCCAAACAGTAGCCCAAGACATAAAGAATCTTTGCTCTGCAGTGAATCCATCAATATCTTCAGGTCTTCCATTTTCTTCAAAGAACAACTGTAAACCATCATATGCTCCTAAAACACCTCCAAGGTCACCAATGTTTTCACCAAGGGTAAATTTTCCATTAATATAAACACTGTCTAAAACTTCAATAGCACTATACTGTTCTGCAAGAGCGTCTCCTCTTTTCGTAAATTCTTCAAGATCTTCTGGTGTCCACCAGTTATTTACGTTTCCATCACCATCAAATCTTGCCCCAGAATCATCAAAGGCATGTGAAATCTCGTGCCCAATTACTGCACCAATTCCACCATAATTTACAGCTTCGTCTGCCGTATAATTATAAAATGGTGGTTGTAAAATTGCAGCTGGGAATACTATTTCGTTGTTTATTGGGTTGAAATATGCATTTACAGTTTGTGGTGACATTCCCCATTCTTTTTTATCGATTGGCTCACCTATTTCAGATAGATTTTTGTCTAAGGCCCATTGACCAACAGCCATCATATTTTCTGCGTAACTGTTACCTTCTTCAATCATCATTTTAGAATAGTCTTCCCACTCATCTGGATAGGCAATCTTCACTGTAAATTTGTCAAGTTTTTCAATGGCTTTGGTCTTGGTCTCATCACTCATCCAATCTAAAACTTCAATTCTATTTTGGAAAGCCTTAATTACGTTTGCAATCATTTTTTCGGCTTTTTCTTTTGCCTCAGGTGGAAATTTTGCATCTACATATAATTGACCAATCGCTTCTCCAATGGTACCATTTACGGTTCCTAATGCTCTTTCTTCAGCTGGGCGCATTGCTTTTGATCCATTTAAAGTTTTGCCATAGAATTCCCAATTTGCCTTTTCTATTTCTGTAGTTAAGAAACCAGCAGCATTATCAAGTGTGCTCCAAGTCATTAAAGTTTTAATGTCGTCAATTGACGTAGATGTTAAAAAGTCATTAAGCGCTTCCATGTATTTAGGTTGCATCACCATAACAGTGTCTAACTTTTTTGTAATGCCCATATCATCGATCATCTTATTCCAGTCAATTGCTGGTGTCATTTCTGCCACTTGACCTAAAGATCTTGGGTTATTAAAGTTACGAACATCTCTACTTTGAACTTTATCAAACCTAGGTTCTGCTAGTTGTGTTTCCATCGCCAACACTTTTTCTGCAGCCGAACGCGCACTTGCCTCATCATATTCTATAAATTGAAACATTCTAGCGATATGATCAACATACTTTTTTCGGATATCTTTTGCGTTACCATCTTGATCGAGGTAACGATCTCTTTGCAATCCTAATCCTCCCGGTGCAACCCATGCCGTATTCATGGTACTGTTACTTAAGTCTGGACCTGCACCAACGCCAGCGAATGGAGCCGAAACACCCATTGTTGTAGCATAAATGGTCTGCATATCTTCTAAACTATTTATACTGTTAATTGCATTTAATAATGGTTTTAGCGGTTCAATACCTGCCTCATTTCGTGCTACGGTATCTAATTCAGATTCGAAAAGTAAAATTGCTTTCTTTTGATCTGTTCCATCTCCGTATTTTCCAAGTTCTTTAGAGGTATTAATTATTTCTAAAACCTCTGCTCTGGTTGATTTACGAAGTACACCAAATCCGCCCCATCTCGATTCGTCGTCTGGGATGGTATTAGTTTTAACCCAATTACCATTTACGTAATTATAAAAGTCGTCTGTGGGGCTAACTGAAGTATCCATATTTTCCAAGATTATTCCTGGTATTTTTTCTACTTCAGCAGTGTCTTTGTTAGCATCATCTTTACAGCCTAACATTACCAAAAAGGCAAACAGGCTCAATAACGATACGTTTTTTGAGTTGATTTTCATTTGTGTAGTATTTATTTAGTTACAAGTTACTTATTATTTAGAAGCCTAAATGCTAAAAATGTTACATCTTAACATAAAATTAATAGAAAAAGCGGCTAATGTATTTACTAACCGCCTGAATATCATGTCAATAAAGTTTGTTAATCTACTTTAAATTGAAATATTGTTGTCTCAGAGTTGTTTCCAGCGCTGTCTTTTGTGATAATTTTCCAATAGTAGGTATTACCGGCAGTAACATCTACGCTCGTGGTCATCTCTGTTTGATCTGCACCAATTAAGGTTGTAGGTGGAGTGAAGGTGTCAAAATAAACATCATAGCCTTCAATATCGTTATCGACATCGCTACCATTCCACTCTAATACTACACTTGTTACTCCCGATAGGTTGGCACCCATAGAAGGTGCAATCAAATCTGCAGGGAATGGTGCATAATTAAGAATGGCCTCACCTGCATTATAAAATTTCCAGGTCGCACTTTGAGCTGTTTCTTGACTTGTAGTTGATTTTGAAACCACGTACCAAGAATAAGGTGTGGCCTTATTAATGGTTATAGTCTTTTCTGGCTCAAAAGATGTTAGTGTAGAGGTTATATCGGTATCTAAATTCTTTACGTGAATTTCATAGCTATCTGTATTCGCTGACGCCTCCCACTGAAAATCAACGGCCGTTTGTGCAGCACTAATCTGAGTACCTTGATTGCATTCCTGATTATTTTCTGGAAAAATCAAGTTAGCTGCACTCGGAGCAACAATTGGTGGCTCGGTAGGCCCATCATCTGAACTACCTCCTTTACTGCAACTTATAAAAGTTATTAATACTAGTATTGTGAATATATTTTTCATTGCTAATTTTATTTTTTGATGATCTTATAGTTTGAAGTGGTATTTCCGTCATTTATATCTAGAAGATAAACTCCGGTTGCAAGATTAGGTGTATCAAATACAATAACTCCATTAGTTACAGAATAATTTTGAGATAATACCACCTTACCAATCATAGAAACTAATCTAATACTCACATTCTTGGCTTCAGTTCTACCCATATTTATTGTAAAACTATCTGCACTGAACGGATTTGGATATATGCGTATTTCTTCAAGATTATTTATTGTTTCTCTATAAACCCCTTGACAATCTTTATCTGTTTTAACTTCGAGCACATTCACCCCATTAATTAGATTTAATTCGATAGTGCTAGATGTGGTGGTAGTTGTTTGACCATTTAAGTCTATATAATAAATTGATCCACCAGTAAGCTCT
>CAZAPO010000026.1:0-5795 GCA_964487005.1 uncultured Flavobacteriaceae bacterium | reverse complement strand
ACTGGTGATGAATGGGTCAATAGGTTATCACGTTTTACTTTTAAAGACAATGTTTTTGACCTAAGCTCAGAAGTAAAAATTCTGGATGTAGGTTCACAACGCGAAATATGTTGTCATACGGGAGGATCTATAGCGTTTGGTGGTGATGGTTTATTGTATTTATCTACTGGCGACAATTCTACACCATTTGATGAACCCGAGGCAAGCTATGTAAATGACGGATATGCCCCAATGAACGATCTACCAGGAAGAAAACAGTATGATGCTGCCAGATCATCTGGAAATACCAACGATCTACGAGGTAAAATTTTGCGAATTAAAGTTAATGCCGATGGTTCATACGATATCCCAGACGGAAACCTATTTCCGGTTGGAACCGATAAAACGAGACCAGAAATTTATACAATGGGACATAGAAACCCTTATCGTATTTCTGTTGATCAAAAGAACGGGTATGTTTATTGGGGAGATGTAGGTCCAGATGCTGGAGAAGACAAACCACTACGAGGGCCAAAGGGTCATGATGAAGTTGGTCAAGCCAAAGAAGCTGGAAACTATGGTTGGCCATTTTTTATTGCAGACAACAAACCCTACAGAAAATACAACTATGAGACCGGTGAGTCTGGCGATTTTTTTGACCCAGAAAAACCAGTAAATGAATCTAGAAATAATAGTGGTTTGGTCAATTTACCCCCTGCACAGCCAGCAATGATCTGGTATCCATATGGTGAATCTGCAGAGTTTCCTCAGGTGGGGTCAGGTGGTAGAAATGCTATGGCAGGTCCTGTTTATTATAACGATATGTTTCCAGAGGAAACGTCATTACCACAATACTACAATAGCAAACTTATTGCCTACGAATGGATGAGAGGATGGATGAGTGCTGTTTCGTTTGATGACAACGGTGATTTTAGCAAAATGGAACCTTTTGCACCCAATATTAAGGTGAACAACCTTATTGATATGGAGGTAGCTCCAAACGGTGAGATTTATCTATTGGAATATGGAACTGGTTGGTTTCAAAAAAACGATGATTCAGGTTTAAGTATCATCCAGTACAATAGTGGGAATTTGTCTCCAATAATTTCTAATCTTGAGGTTGATAAAACGTCTGGTATGTTGCCTCTCGATGTAAACTTAGCTGTTGAGGCATTAGATTATGACGGTGAACAATTAACTTACATTTGGGATCTAGGAAACGGTGAAACACTAGAAACCACTGAGCCAAATATAAGCCACACATTTACAGAAGGTGGAGAATATAAAATTCAAGTAACCGTAAAAGATGAAGGGGGTGCCACTGCAGCAAGTGAATTAGTGAGTATTGTAGCCGGCAATTCAACACCAACAGTTACCATTGATGTTACAGGAGGAAATAACTCATTTTTCATTCCGGGACAGCCTATCAACTACAAAGTAACTGTAAGTGATGAAGGTAGTAGTACAGCTGTAAACATGTCTAATGTATATGTATCTGTTGATTATATAGAAGGAATGGATCGTGCCAATATGGATCAAGGTCACAAACAGGTAGCAGCATCTGTTATGGGCAAATCTCTCACTGAGGGTATGGACTGCAGAGCATGCCACAAAGAAGACGGCGAATCTATAGGCCCGTCATATATGGAGGTCTCAAAAAAATATAAAGATGATGCGAATGCGTCCAACTACTTATCAGAGCGAATTAAAGCTGGTGGTGGTGGTGTTTGGGGCGAAACAGTCATGGCTGCTCATCCAGATATAAGTGATGAAGATTTACGATTAATAACTACTTATATCTTATCATTGGCAGGAGATAATGTCAAGAAAAACTCACTACCTGCTCAAGGTACTATTACCCCAGATCAAAGTCAGCAAGGTAAGGCATTAGTAATTACAGCTAGTTATACAGATGCTGGTGAAGGTACTGTAAGATCACTCACTGGAAATGCTACAAAGGTATTGGGTAGTAATATGGTGAGATTTAGCGAAGACACCAAAACTGAAGGATTTATGCCATTTACTTTTGAAGGGATTCCATTATTAATTATCCCTGCAAATACAGGCTGGTTTGCCTTTGACAATATGGACCTTACGGGAGTTAAATCGGCAGCAATTATGGCAAGATGGCAAGGAAGTTTGCCATTTGATCTTAATTTTGAAGCGAGATTAGACGCGCCCGATGGGAAAATTATAGGAAAAGGAACCTTAAAAAAGCCTAGCGGTGCACAAGATATGGGAATGATACCTGTGATCTTAGAGCCTGTAACCGATGGTAAAATGCACACTATCTATTTTACTTATACTTCGGTTAATGCAGAAGTTCCGGTACTTGGTGGTTTAATAATGGTTCAGTTTAATTAAGGATTAATCATAAAAAAGGGAGCAATTATGCTCCCTTTTTTATGATTTCTTTAGCGGATAAAGTAGGCTTAACGCACATATAAGCAATCCTAAAAATTCTCTGGTTCCTTCTAAATAAGGTTTGTCATAAACCATTTCGCCAAAAATTTCTGATTTATTTTCAAACTCGAGCCAATCCATAAAAAATGCAAAATGATAGAACGAATACGCCAATAAAGCAACTATTAATAACCATAGTAGTTTTTTTGATAATGGTCTAATAAGTGTTACAAGATGGACCAAGGCAACCACAAAATAAATTGCAAACCAGTGGTATGGATCTGGGTCATTTAATTGTATTATGGCCGACCAAACAAAGAGTCCGAAAAACACTAAACTTATTATTTTCCTGCCTGTTGTAGTTGAAGAATAGTAAGAACCCATTATCGTATTAACTTATTGACAACCCATTAACTGTCTTTTCATTCTCGTCTGGATTAACAAAAACCAGTTTGCCGTCCTCTGCTTCGGTCATTAAGATCATACCCTGACTTTCAGTTCCGCGAATAGCTCTTGGTGCCAAATTAACAAGTACGGTAACCTTTTTGCCTACCACTTCTTCTGGTGTAAAGCTTTCGGCAATTCCCGAAACAATTGTTCGCACATCAATTCCTGTATCAACCTTTAATACCAGTAGCTTTTTTGCCTTGGGCATTTTGTGAGCTTCTAGTATGGTTCCTACCCTAATATCAAGTTTTGAAAAGTCATTCCATGTAATTTCCTCTTTCTGAGGATCCACAGTTTTATTGGCGGCTTCATTTGCTTTTTTACTCGCTTCTAATTTGTCTAGCTGTGCCTGTACCTCCTTGTCTTCTATCTTCGAAAAAAGTAGTTCTTGCTTCCCAATTTGATGATTGTATTGAATAAGTTCTTGGCCTGTTGAAACCGCTGCCCATGTTAATTCACTGTTGAGATCAACATGGTTTAGTATCTTCTTTAATTTTTTTGATGTAAATGGTAAAAATGGCTCACATAACACCGCTAAGGCCGCGGTAACTTGCAAGGCTACATACATTATGGTCTCTACGCGAGAAGTATCCTCTTTAATGACTTTCCAAGGCTCGGCATCTGCTAAATATTTATTCCCAAGTCTCGCCAAATTAATAAGCTCTTGACTTGCTTCCCTAAATCTATATCGCTCTATTGAATTTGAAATCACTTCTGGATAGGCACGAATAGCAGCAAGCACATCTTCATCTTCTTTTGTTAAAGAACCCTTTTTTGGTACAATGCCATTATAATACTTATTAGTTAACACCACAACGCGATTCACAAAATTTCCAAAAATTGCAACCAACTCATTGTTATTTCGTGCCTGAAAATCCTTCCAAGTAAAGTCATTATCTTTAGTCTCGGGCGCATTAGCAGTTAGCACATATCGTAATACATCTTGTTTGTCTGGAAATTCTTCTAAATACTCATGTAACCAAACAGCCCAGTTTTTTGATGTTGATAGTTTATTACCTTCTAAATTCAAGAACTCATTTGCTGGCACATTTTCTGGCAGTATATATTCACCATGTGCTTTTAACATGGCTGGAAAAATAATGCAGTGAAAAACAATATTATCCTTACCTATAAAATGCACTAATTTAGTGTTTTCATCCTTCCAATAAGGCTCCCAATCTTTTCCTTCTCTTTCTGCCCATTCTTTGGTCGATGAAATATATCCAATTGGTGCATCAAACCATACGTATAACACTTTCCCTTCTCCGCCTGCAACTGGAACTGGTATACCCCAGTCTAAATCACGCGTTACAGCTCTTGGCCTCAGGCCGTCATCAATCCACGATTTACATTGCCCATAGACATTAGGTTTCCAATCATCTTTATGTCCTTCAAGTATCCATTCTTTTAAGAATGCTTCATGTTTATTTAATGGTAAAAACCAGTGTTTAGTTTCTTTTAATATGGGTGTAGCACCCGTGATAGCAGACTTTGGATTTATAAGATCTGTTGCATTATGACTTGTACCACAAACTTCACATTGATCGCCATAACTTTCTTCATTACCACATTTTGGGCATGTTCCAACTACAAATCGATCTGCAAGAAACTGACCCGCTTCAGCATCATATAACTGTTCTGTAACTTCTTCAACAAACTCGTTTTTATGGTATAAATTTTTAAAAAAATCTGAAGCAGTTTCATGATGTATTTTGGCTGAAGTCCTTGAATAATTATCAAATGAAATACCAAAATTATCAAAGGCTTTTCTAATTACCGCATCATATTTATCAACCACATCCTGTGGTGTCACACCTTCCTTTTTAGCCTTAATTGTTATTGGCACTCCATGCTCGTCACTTCCACAAATGAACGCAACATCATTTCCTTGTATGCGAAGGTATCGCGCATAAATATCTGCTGGCACATAAACACCTGCCAAATGACCAATATGAATAGGTCCATTTGTATACGGTAATGCTGCTGTTATAGTAATTCTTTTAGGCATGAATAGGTATTTTGAAGCCACAAAAATACATAATTTGGGTACCATTAAGAAAAGGATTTCTTTAGAAACTCGTTATATTTACAAAAAGCCTTTATATGTTATTAAACCGAATAGTTATTACCGCTTTGTTTTGTGTTTTCACAACTGGTTTTATCGCATACGGACAATCAGTAAATTCATCTAATAAACTAAATATGTCTCACAAGCTAGTTCAGCCACCTTACCTACAAAGTGGCGATAGTGTAGCCATTGTTGCTCCCTCAGGTATTTTAAAACACAAAGAAAGTGAACTTAATATGGCTAAAGCACTACTAGAAAGCTGGGGGCTAAAAGTAAAAATTGGCACACATGTGTTTAGCAAAGCAAACCATTTTGCTGGTACCGATAGTCAACGTGCATTTGATTTACAATCACAATTAGATAACCCCAACATAAAAGCTATTTGGAGTGCTCGCGGCGGTTACGGCGCTGTAAGAGTATTAGACAAACTTGATTTCTCTAAATTTAGATTGAACCCTAAATGGTTAATTGGTTATTCTGATATTACGGCTCTTCATAACCAAATTCATAATGTTGGCGTTGAGAGTTTACATGCTATGATGTGCACTAGCATGAGTGAAGACATGTCGCAATACGCAGAAACTGTTGACACCTTTAAAAAAGCATTATTTGGTGAAACATTAAGCTATAAAATTGAATCTAATGAAATGAACAGGTTAGGTCAAGCTTCTGGACAACTAGTTGGTGGTAATTTGACCCTATTACACACCATGTTAGGTTCTAATTCTACAATTGACACTAGTGGCAAGATTATCTTTTTTGAAGAAATTGGAGAATATAAATATCATATAGACAGAATGTTACAGAGCTTAAAACGAGCTGGATATTTTGATAACTGTAAGGGACTCATCGTTGGTGATATGAGTAATATTAAGAAGAATACCACTGAATGGGGCAC
>CAZAPO010000025.1:0-14874 GCA_964487005.1 uncultured Flavobacteriaceae bacterium | reverse complement strand
GATATTTATAAAATGATGGCTGCTCAAGTTAGTTTTGGAGACATTATAAACACTATAAATGGAGGAAACATGACGATGTCTGCTGGAAATTTAATTTCTAGTGGCCAAAGACGTACGATCAGGATTTTAGGAGAAATTGAAGATCCTTCGGAATTAGAAAACTTCGTTGTTAAGTCTGAAAATGGTAATGCTATCTATTTAAAAGATGTTGCTGAAGTTACGTTTAAAGAAAAAGACAGAACGACGTATGCAAGAGAATTTGGACATCGTGTTGTCATGCTAGATGTTAAAAAACGTGCTGGTAAAAACATGGTTGCTGCTGCTACTCAAATTTATGATATAGTAGATGATGCCAAAGAAAATGTATTCCCTTCAGATTTAACAGTAACTGTCGCTAATGATCAATCAGATAAAACTATTGGTCAAGTAGATGATTTAGTAAACAACATCATTTTTGGAGTCATTCTGGTAGTGACCGTTTTAATGTTCTTCTTAGGATTTAAGAATGCCATTTTTGTTGGTTTCGCAATACCTATGTCCATGTTTATGTCACTCATGCTATTAAACCTTTTTGGCTATACCTTAAATGTAATGATACTGTTTGGTCTTGTTATGGGATTAGGAATGTTGGTTGATAATGGTATTGTGGTAGTTGAGAATGTTTACCGCCTTATGGATGAAGAAGGCATGAGTAGAAAAGAAGCTGCTAAAAAGGGTATTGGTGAAATTGCATTCCCAATTATCATTTCTACACTAACAACGGTAGCAGCATTTGTACCCCTCGGGCTTTGGCCTGGAGTTATGGGTGAGTTTATGAAATTGCTTCCTATTACCTTATCGATGGTACTAGGATCATCACTATTTGTGGCCATCTTCTTTAACTCTGTATTGGTTTCAAAATTCATGCGTGTAGAAGATAAGGATATGCCATTAAAACAAATTGTAATCATGACTTCTGTAATGACTGTTCTCGGACTACTTGTATTTTTTGTAGGTGGTACTTACCGTGGCTTAGGAACATTAATGATATTTACGGCGGTTATGCTTTGGATTTATAGATTGTTCCTTAGAAAATGGGCCAATGCTTTTCAAACTGGATTCTTAGTGAGATTAGAAAACTGGTATGAGCGAAGATTAAGAAGTGCATTAAGTGGAAGACAGCCATATCTATTGGTGGGAGGAATTACTATTCTTCTTTTTATTGCCATGGGATCGTTTGGGTCGTCTTTACAAAGTGGAGACACAAAGACCGAGTTTTTCCCAGACAATCTACCCAACCAAATCATTGTCTATATCGAGTATCCAGAAGGAACAGACATTGAAAAAACCAATGCAATTACCGAAGAAATTGAACAGCGTGTGTTTACCATCTTACATGATGACGAGTACATGGATGGAGATTATAATTTTATGATAGAGAGTTCTGTTTCACAAGTAGGTGAAGGATCTGGAAACCCTCAAACCGACATGGGATCGGCTGCAGAAACACCTCATAAAGCAAAGATTACTGCATCAATGCGAGAATTTAAATATAGAAGAGGTCTGGATAGCGAAGAAATGCGTCAACGAGTTCAAGAAGCCTTGGTAGGAATTTATCCAGGTGTACTAATTTCTGTAGAAAAAGATGCCAATGGCCCACCAATAGGACACCCTATTAATATTGAAATTCAAGGAAATGATTACAATGAGCTTATCGCAACGGCCGAGGCCATGCGTAACTATATCAACTCAAAGAATATTGGCGGTATTGATGAGCTAAAAATTGATGTAAATAAAGACAAGCCTTCAATGCAAGTAGCCATTGATCGTAAAAAAGCAGGCGAGTTAGGAGTTAATGCAGCACAAGTTGGTCAACAATTGCGTAATTCAATCTTTGGTGCAAAGGCTGGAATCTACAAAGAGGGTGGCGAAGATTATGATATTTATGTTAGATTTAATGAAGAAAACAGATATAACAGAAGCGCATTATTCAATCAGGCTATAACATTTAGAGACATGAGCTCTGGACAGGTAAAGACCATCCCAGTATCGGCATTGGTCAATCCTACCAACAATTCTGGGTTTAGCTCAATAAAGCATAAAGAAGTGAAACGCGTGGTAACATTATACTCGGCTCTTGCTCCAGGATTTATTGACCCAGCGGCCATTGTAAATCAAATACAAAGTGAAATGCGTTCTTTTCCTGATTTGCCAGAAAATGTTAAAATAGATTACACTGGCCAAATAGAAGAAATGCAAAAGCAACAGAATTTCTTAAATGGTGCATTTATGACAGGATTAGCATTGATCTTCTTCATTTTGATATTTCAATTTAATTCGGTTTCAAAACCAGGAATTATCATGTTCGCCATATTCTTAAGTTTTATAGGTGTATTTGGAGGAATATTAATGTTCAATATGTCATTTGTTATTATGATGACCATGATGGGAATCATTGCATTGGCTGGAATTGTGGTAAATAATGGAGTAGTATTACTCGATTACACCCAGCTTTTAATAGATCGTGAAAAGGTGAAACAAAATCTTGGGAAAGATGATTTCATAGATAAGAATACCTTATTTGAAATTGTAGTAAAAGGCGGTAAAGCGCGTTTGCGTCCAGTTTTATTGACAGCCATTACAACAATTTTGGGGCTAATACCTTTAGCAATTGGTATTAATATTAACTTCTTCACCTTAATGAGTGATCTGGACGCCAATGTTTACATTGGTGGTGATAATGTTGTGTTCTGGGGGCCTCTTGCGTGGGCAGTTATTTTTGGATTATTAATTGCCACATTCTTAACCCTAGTTATTGTACCAATTCTATTTTACTTAATCACAAGATTTAAAATGTGGTTAAGACAAAAAACAACTTCAGACGAGGTTGTTATACAGTAGTCTTTTTTATACATCGAAATAAAAAGGATTAATAGCGAAAAGCCCTCAACAATTGTTGAGGGTTTTTATTTAATAATGGTTGAACTTCCTTAAATTTGCACATCAAAATTTTTAAGCATGTACAGAAGTCATAATTGTGGCGAGTTAAGAGCAGCAAATATTGGACAAACCATAACCCTTGCTGGTTGGGTTCAAAAAACCAGAGATAAGGGGTTTATGATATGGGTAGATTTAAGAGATCGTTATGGAATAACTCAGTTAATATTTGATGAAGAACGTACTCCATCAGAAATAATGACAGCTGCCAAAACTTTAGGGAGAGAGTTTGTAGTACAAGTTGAGGGTCAGGTAATTGAACGTGCCTCTAAGAATCCAGCACTACCAACAGGTGATGTTGAAATTTTAGTATCAAAGCTAAACATACTAAACGAAGCCAATTTACCCCCTTTTACCATTGAGGATGAAACAGATGGTGGAGAAGAATTAAGAATGCAATATCGATATCTCGATATTAGAAGAAACCCCGTTAAACAGAACTTGATATTTCGACACAATGTGACCCAACACGTTAGAAATTATTTGTCAACTCAAGGGTTTATTGAAGTAGAAACGCCTTACTTAATAAAATCAACTCCAGAAGGAGCGAGAGATTTTGTTGTTCCTTCAAGAATGAATGAAGGACAGTTTTATGCCTTACCACAATCACCACAAACCTTCAAGCAACTATTAATGGTTGGAGGTATGGATAAGTACTTTCAAATAGTTAAATGTTTTAGGGATGAAGACCTTAGAGCCGACAGACAGCCAGAGTTTACGCAAATAGACTGTGAAATGGCCTTTGTAGAACAAGAAGACATCTTAACTACTTTTGAAGGATTAACAAGACATTTAATTAAAGAAATTAACGGTGTTGAAGTTGATACATTTCCTAGAATGACCTTCGATGAGGCCATGCAACGATACGGTAATGACAAACCAGATATTAGATTTGGAATGGAATTTGGCGAATTAAATGCTGTGGCACAACATAAAGATTTTAACGTATTTAATAGTGCAGAACTTGTAGTTGGTATTGCTGTCCCAGGAGGGAATTCTTATTCAAGAAAAGAGATTGATAAATTAATTGATTGGGTGAAACGCCCTCAAATTGGAGCTTTAGGAATGGTATACGTTCGTTGTAACGAAGACGGTACGTATAAATCTTCTGTCGATAAATTCTATGATCAAGATGATCTCACCAATTGGGCATCAATAACGGGAGCGAAACCAGGTGACCTTATTTGTGTACTCTCAGGTGATACCAATAAAGTGAGAGGGCAACTTAGTGCGTTACGAATGGAAATGGCAGAACGCCTTGGTTTAAGAAAGGCAAATGAGTTTGCACCACTATGGGTAATAGATTTCCCATTATTAGAATGGGATGAAGAGACTGAGCGTTACCATGCTATGCACCACCCATTTACTTCTCCAAAACCAGGTCAAATTGAATTACTAGACTCTAAACCAGGCGAAGTTAAGGCAAATGCATACGATCTAGTTCTTAACGGTAACGAAATTGGTGGTGGGTCAATTCGTATTCACGATAAAGAGACACAGTCTATTATGTTTGACCACTTAGGGTTTACTAAAGAAGAAGCAAAAGCACAATTTGGGTTTTTAATGAATGCTTTTGAATATGGAGCTCCACCACATGGTGGAATTGCCTTTGGCTTAGACAGGTTGGTTGCAATACTTGGCGGGCAAGAGACTATTAGAGATTTTATTGCCTTTCCAAAAAATAACTCAGGACGAGATGTAATGATAGATGCACCTGCACCAATAGACAATGAACAACTCAAAGAGTTAAACTTAAAATTAGATTTAAAGAGCTAATTCTGCGATTTATGAAATATATCATTTGGTTTTTCTTTATAGCATCTGCAGCCAGTATTGGATATGGTTACTTCTTTGCTGAGGAGAAGGCCGAAACATATATTGGCTTTGGTGTAGCAGGGCTATTTTTTATCGTTTTTCCATTATTTTCTTATTATCGATGGAAAGATAAAAACGCCAAAGACTATATGATAACTAAAGAAAATATTGAAAAGATGCGCGACTATAATAATTAGTTCAAGTTTCTTTTTTCAACAAAAAATCGTTTCATTAGAGCAGCAGCCTCTTCGGCTAACACACCTCCTTTTACCTTAGTTTTTGGGTGTAATTGGGTTCCCATTGCGCCAAATCCTCTCTTTTCGTCAGTAGCACCAAAAACAATGGTGCTTATTTGACTCCAATACAATGCACCAGCACACATTTGGCAAGGCTCAAGTGTAACATATAGCGTGCAATTTTGAAGATATTTCCCTCCCAAGAAATTAGCTGCAGCCGTAATTGCTTGCATTTCGGCATGTGCTGTAACATCGTTCAACATTTCTGTTAAATTGTGTGCGCGTGCAATAATGCGATTGTCAACCACAACCACAGCACCAACAGGAATTTCTCCTTTCTCAAAAGCGGCCTCAGCCTCCTGTAGTGCTTTGCGCATAAAATAGGTGTCATCAAAAATGTTTTCCATAAGATCAATTACAAAAGAATAAGTGAACAGCTAAAAATTTCAACTATTAAATTATTAAATCTCGTGTATCCTGTAAAAATACGATTTCAATCTTGTACTTTTGTTCAATGCAGTTCATATTGAGCAAATAATAATTGTTTCGCTTGAAAAATACCCTTTTAAGTCATATTAGTTCACCAAACGATGTACGTAATCTTTCGGCAAGTCAATTACCATTGCTAGCTCAAGAATTACGTGAATTTATTATTAATATAGTGGCTCTTAAAGAAGGACACCTTGGTGCTAGTTTAGGAGTTGTTGAGCTAACCATTGCCCTACACTACGTGTTTAATACTCCAGACGATTTACTGATATGGGATGTAGGTCACCAGGCATATGGGCATAAAATTCTTACAGGACGAAAAAATCAATTTGATACCAATAGACAGTTTGGCGGAATTAGCGGGTTTCCAAAGCGCGAAGAAAGCATTTATGACACTTTTGGCGTTGGGCATTCTTCTACTTCTATTTCGGCGGCACTGGGTATGGCCATAGCCTCAAAATTAAAAAATGAAGATAGACATCATATTGCAGTAATTGGTGATGCTTCTATTGCTAGTGGAATGGCCTTTGAAGGCTTAAATCATGCTGGAGTTACAGACGCTAATTTGTTGATTGTACTTAACGATAATGCCATAGGAATTGATCCAAGTGTAGGTGCTCTCAAACAATATCTAACCAATGTAAAAAAAGGAGCCAATGGCCAAGATAATATTTTTGAGGCTCTTAAGTTTGACTATTCTGGTCCCATAGATGGTCACGACTTACCCCTTATTATTTCTGAATTGGAGCGTTTAAAAACAATCGAAGGCCCTAAGCTGTTACACCTAATCACAACCAAGGGAAAAGGCTTAAAAAAGGCCGAAGAAGATCAGGTAAAATATCATGCTCCAGGAAAGTTTGATGCCCTTACCGGCGAGCTCATAAAAAAGACACCTTCACAGTTCTCGAAATATCAAGATGTATTTGGTAAAACCATAGTTGAGTTGGCGGCCATAAATGAAAAGATAATTGGCATAACTCCTGCCATGCCAACTGGTAGTAGTTTAAAATATATGATGGAAGCATTCCCAGATCGAGCGTTTGATGTAGGGATTGCAGAGCAGCATGCGGTGACATTAGCGGCTGGAATGGCCACTCAGGGCATGATCCCTTACTGCAATATTTATTCTACTTTTTTACAACGTGCATATGATCAAGTAATACACGACGTGGCCTTACAAAAGTTACCTGTTATCTTTTGCTTAGATCGTGCAGGTTTGGTTGGTGAAGATGGAGCCACACATCATGGCGCTTTTGATCTTGCTTATTTAAGGTGTATTCCAAACATTACCATTTTTGCGCCACGAAATGAGATTGAACTTAGAAATATTCTTTATACAGTTCAATTAGGGCTTGAAAATCCGATTGCAATTAGGTATCCTAGAGGTCGCGGACTCGTGAAAAATTGGAAACAGCCATTCTCAAAAATCACATTTGGAGAAGGTGTTTCCTTAAAAAAAGGTAACAATGTTGCTATTATTAGTATAGGAAGTATTGCCAACAATGTTATAAAGGCTGTAGAGCACATAGATGTTTCGCATTATGACATGCGCTTTCTTAAACCAATAGATACAAAGTTGCTTCATACTATTTTTCAATCACACACAACAATAGTGAGTATTGAAGATGGAACTATACATGGTGGTATGGGTAGTGCAATTTTAGAGTTTGCATCACAAAACAATTACCAAAACAATATTGAAGTAATGGGTATTCCAGATACTTTTATAGAACACGGATCAACAAATGAACTTCAAAAATCAATTGGGTTGGACATTGACGGTATAAAGAACAAAATACTGTCTTTACTATAGGTTCATTCCCATTAACTTTTTATATGTTAATATGGCGTTGCTATCTGATAAAGAGGCCACAAAATGACTTACCCCCAAGAGTCTATCATACAGGCTATTAGAATTGAAATTAATTGTATTAGGTAACATGGTTAAAATGAGGCGGTCATAATTAGAAGCAGCTTCATCTGAACTATTATTAACTGCCGTTATAAACGTATCTAACAAGCTGGTAATCACTGCATAACCAGACACTTCTTTTTCAATGACCTCTTTTGATTGATAAACACGTTCAACGCTCAACTTAATAATATCATTAATTTGAGCCTCATAGGTACTTTTATCTAATAGCGCCGTTGAAAACTCCCCGTTTAAAATCGCTTCTTCATTATTCATAAACACCTTTACCGCTTCGTTTATAAGTGTATTAATGGCAAGAGCTCTTAAATAACTCACTCTATCCTGCGTATTTGTAAGTGCATTATATTTTTTAATATTGATGGTCTCTTTAACCAATTTTATTAAATATTCTAATGCAAACTCTTCAGGAATAAGTCCCAAATTAATCCCATCTTCAAAATCGATAATCGTATAACAAATATCGTCTGCAGCTTCAACCAAAAAAGCAAGAGGATGTCTTGAAAAACTAATATGTTCATTGTTTCTGGTTTGCTTTAGTCCAAGTTCATTAGCAACATCCAGAAAAACTTCTCTTTCACTTTGAAAAAAACCGTATTTTTTATCGGCTATATGTGTTGTTTCTCTTTTGGGTAATGATTCTTTAGGATACTTGGTAAAAGCCCCTAAGGTCGCATAACTTAATCGCAAACCTCCTTCTCTTCCTTCACGGGTTTGCGTTACAATTTTAAAGCCATTAGCATTCCCTTCAAAATCACATAAATCTTGGTATTCTTTGGCAGTAAGCCCATCTTTAAATTGCTTCCCTTCACCAATAGAAAAATATTGCCCAATCGCCTTCTCGCCCGAATGTCCAAAAGGTGGATTCCCAATATCATGTGCCAATGCTGCCGAGGCGACAATAGCACCAAAATCATTAGCACGATATCCATGAATTTCTTGTAAATGCGGATACTTTTGCAACACTTTTTTACCAACCTGTCTACCAAGAGACCGACCAACAACGCTTACCTCCAAACTATGCGTAAGCCTTGTATGTACAAAATCTGTTTGAGAAAGTGGTATTACTTGCGTCTTATCCTGTAAACTTCTAAACTCCGAAGAAAAAATAACTCGATCATAATCTACTTCAAATCCCAGTCTTGTTTCGTCCTGTTCTTTTCTTAACCTCTTATTGGTATCACCATAGCGTTTTAAGGACAATAGTTGCTCCCAGTTCATATTTCAAAATTAGGAATGCAATATAAGTATTCCAATGTTAAATTAACGTTTCCCAATCTTATAAAAAAGACCATTTTAGGTAACCTTATGATAATAGTTTTATAAATGTGGTTTAACCTCTAACCCGCAAAAATGCAATTCATTTGCGGTACAAAATTTAATTAGAACTGATATCAAATTATTATTCAAAATGAAAAAATTATTATTACCCTTTTTGTTCGTAGCAACTTTAGTATTTACAGCTTGTATTGAAGATGATGATACGCCAATAATTATTGAAGAAAAGGTTATTACAATTATAGAAGATGGTGGCAACGGAGGTAGTGACCAAACAGAGGTTGTTGTTGTTGCAGGAGGTATTGCTTTAAACACTACCTGGACAAACGACAAAATTTGGGTATTAGACCGTAAGGTAGTAGTACAAGAAGGTGTTACTTTAACCATAGAACCAGGCACAATTATTAAAGGTAGAGCAGGAACAGGATCACTTTCTTCTGCATTAATTGTTGCACGTGGTGGTAAAATAATGGCAGAAGGAACTTCTGCACAACCAATTATCTTCACTGCCGAAGCAGACAACATTGATGCTGGTGAAACCACAGGAACTAACTTAGACGAAAACAATAGAGGTCTTTGGGGAGGGCTCTTAATTCTTGGAAATGCTCCATGTTCTTTTTCTGGAGATGTTGAAGAATTACAAATTGAAGGGATTCCTGCCGATGATACATTTGGATTGTACGGTGGTGATGAACCTGCCGATAATTCTGGTGTGCTTACCTATGTTTCAATTCGTCACGGTGGTGCATTGATTGGAGAAGGAAATGAAATTAACGGACTTACACTTGGTGGGGTAGGTTCAGGTACTATAATTGACAATGTTGAAGTTGTTGCAAATGTAGATGACGGTATCGAATTTTTTGGAGGAACCGTAAATGCAACAAATTTACTTGTATATGCTCAAGGTGATGATGGATTAGATATTGACCAAGCCTATTCAGGCACCATTTCTAACGCAGTTGTTGCCCTAGGTGATATCTCAGACCACGCTTTAGAAATAGATGGTCCGGAAGGTTCATTAACAGGGGCATTCACCTTAGAGAATGTGACCTTAATTGGTAATACCATAACTTCTAAAGGTGAGTACGCAGATTACAGAAGTAGAGCACAAGGAGCAACAAACAATGTTTTTGCTTACGGCTTTAAAGATGATGCGGATGTAGAATTAGACAACGATGCTGTTGCCACTAACTATAATGATGGCTCACTTACTTTCTCAGCATGGGAAATAGTATTACCTGGTGCCGTTACTGATGTTAACAACCTCTTTGTAAACAAAGCAGAATCTGTTCTAGTAACCGGGTTTGGCTCTGAAGCTACTGCTGTAAATCAAGGTTCACAGACCGTAGGAGCAATTGTTTCAAACTTTAGCTGGACTTGGGCTAATTATGCTGGAAACTTAGGTTTCTAATCAATCAATTAAACAGAACAATCACACATAAAGCAATTTAAAAAGTAACAGATCGAACTACTTTGATCTGTTACTTGTAAGCATAACATACCTATGAAAAAGATAACAATTAAATTATTTTTTCTTTTTGCTTTTACGTCGTTTCTAAGTATTAGTCAAACCGGTATCGTTTCAGGAACCATTATGGATGGTGAATTTGTTGAACCTATGGCTTTTGCCAACGTCTTGGTTAAAGGAACTACCATTGGTACTACTTCAGATTTTGATGGCAAATACACTTTAGAACTAGATCCAGGTACGTATACCATCGTATTCTCGTTTGTTGGATACACTACACAAGAAATTAGCGATGTAGTCGTTACAGCCAATCAAGAGACCGTAATTGATGTAACGCTTAGCACCAATCAATTAGATACGGTTGTTATTACTACATCAGTCAAAAGAAATACTGAAAGTGCCGTATTAAACTTCCAAAAAAAATCGGTTACACTTTTAGATGGGCTTTCTGCTCAAAGTATCAAGAAAACTGGAGCGGGTGATCTTGCCAGTGCGGTAAAAAGCGTTCCTGGAGTTTCGGTTCAAGGAGGAAAATATGTGTACGTAAGAGGGCTGGGTGATCGGTATTCAAAATCTATATTAAACGGGGTGGATATTCCGGGGTTGGATCCTGATAGAAACACCATTCAAATGGATATTTTTCCAACCAATATCCTTGATAATATTATTGTTGTGAAATCGGCGACGGCTGAATACCCTGCAGATTTTACAGGTGGAGTTGTAGATATAGTAACAAAAGACTTTCCTACTTCTGCCGAATACTCTGTTTCTGTAGGTGCTGGTTATAATCCTGATATGCACTTTAATGACCAGTTCCTAACCTATGAAGGCAGTAACTCTGATTTCTTAGGTTATGACAACGGCTTTAGAAAAAGACCTATTAACAGATACCAACCTATCCCTGGAAGGTTTGAGGATAGATTATTACTTAATACGCTAACAACCCGATTTGAATCCCAACTTAAAGCTGATGTTGAACGAAGTAACATGGACTTTGACTTTGGTTTTACAGCCGGAAATCAATATGATGTTGGCGATAACAAATTAGGGTATCAAGTATCTATGTCTTATAAAAATAATACTACATTTTATGAGAATAGAATAGATAACCAGTACAGTAAACGTAATGGTTCACCTGATGTATTTGAATTGGATGCTAGACGTACATCTACGGGTAGTGAAGGTATTAATAATGTGCTATTAAGTGGACTGGCTGGCGTTACTTTTAAAACAGAATTGTCAAAGTTTAAAGTCAACTTATTGCATATTCAAAATGGGGAGTCATCAGCAGGATTTTTTGAGCAACAGATAGCACAAGCTGGAGAAGGCTCAGGATTTGAAGCAGTAGTAAAGGATGGATTACTATATACCGAACGATCTATTTCTAATTTAATGTTTAGTGGTACTCATAAACTTGGATTAGATAGTGGTTGGGATTTTGATTGGAAATTTTCTCCAACGCTGTCAAAAGTAAACGACAAGGATCACCGAATTACTCCTTTAGAAGTTACAGACGACGGTTCTTATGTAATTAGTCCCAGTACGGCAAGTAATCCTATACGCCTGTGGAGACATCTTCAAGAAGAGAACTGGGTGTATAAAATGGATTTTAAAAAGAAGTATGAACTGGCAAAAAGACCAGCGCAATTAAGATTTGGTAGTTCGTATACCTTCAAATACAGGGACTTTAGTATTGACCAATGGTTATTTAATGCCACTGATCTTATTGTTCCAAATGGGGACACCAATTTGTTGCTTCAAGATGATAATGTATGGCACCCAGATACTGGCACTGGTACCTTCTTAGCTTTTGAGAACGATTTTCAACCCGTAAACTCTTATGAAGGAGAACAAAACATTTATGCCCTTTATATGTCTAATGAGTTTAATGTTTCAGAAAAGCTTAAAGCAGTTTTGGGGCTTAGAACAGAAAAATACGCTCAATTTTATACTGGACAAAATCAAAACAGAGAGGCTTTAGTTGGTGAGAAAATTATTGATGCTACCGATTGGTTTCCATCAGCAAATTTAATTTTTGCTGTTAATGAAGACACTAATATTCGTGCATCGTATTCACGAACTACAGCAAGACCATCATTTAAAGAGGCATCTATCGCACAAATTTTTGATCCTATTTCAAACCTGACTTTTATTGGTAACGCCTTCGGTATTTTGGCAAGCGATGGAAGTGTAATCTATGACCCTGTTCGACCAAGTTATATGAACAACTTCGATTTAAGGTATGAGCTCTTTAGAGAACGTGGACAGATGATTGCTTTTAGTGGCTTTTACAAAGACTTCACAGATCCAATAGAGGTCGTTTTCTTTCCTGGTACTGCAGAACAACAAACCGTAGCTAACTTAGGTAATGCGAAGGTTTTTGGTGGAGAAATTGAACTTCGCCAGGATTTGGGATTTGTATCTGAAAACCTTAAAAACTTAAGATTCACGACTAATGCATCTATAATTAGTTCAACCTTAGAAATGGCAGATGCCGAGTTTGAGCGTAGACAATTAGCGGTAAGAAATGGCGAATCAGTAGATAGAGAACGAGATTTACAAGGGCAGTCACCATTTTTAATTAATGCTGGTTTTGATTATAGTGATGACGAAAATGGATTTAGAGCAGGTATTTTTTACAATGTTCAAGGAGAAACATTAGAAGTAGTTGGAACTGGAATTATTCCAGATGTATACACCAAACCTTTTAACAGTTTAAACTTTACATTGAATAAGGCCTTTGGAGAAGATAAAAGATCTAACATCGATTTTAAAATATCAAACATTCTTGGTAGTGAAAGAGAAAGTTCGTACCAATCTTTTGGAGCCCAAGATCAAATTTTTAGACTGCGTGATCCCGGTACTGCCTTCTCAATAGGTTATTCATATAAGTTCTAAGAAAGATTAAATATCATAAAAAAAGCACCCATTTCTGGGTGCTTTTTTTATCGATTTCTAATCGCTAGTTCGTTTTTGTCTTTCCATTCATGAACACTAACAATTCTGGAGTCAAAATAATCAACTTCCTTTAGAGAATCATCAGTCCAGAAAAACCACTTCCCGGTCTTTATGCCATCTTTGTATGTACCTACAGCTAATTTGTTTCCATTAACATCATAGCTTGTCCATGTACCATGAAGTTTACCATTTTTAAAGGTTCCCTTTTGTTCAATAGAACCATCTTCATAATAATACGTGGCCTCGATTAGATCGCCCTGAGCAACATACGTTGTGGTTTTACTCTGAGCCATCATTAGTGTAGTTACAAAGAAGCATGCTAATAGTGCAAAATAATTCTTCATAATAAACTGTTTTGGGTCATTAATAGTTCTAAATTACAGAATTATTAACGTTTAAGCAATATTTACGTAACATTAATTTAACATTAGATCTCTATCTACTTAATTATCATATAATTGTATTTTTTGTTTCAATTGCTAAAAAGCTTAATGTTTAATTAATATTCACATTACAATAACATTATGTGCAAATCGCATATTTGCTTTGTCTTAAGACAAATTAGTATTTCATATAATCTATTAGTTTTTGTCGACTACATTTTTATGAATTCTATTTGAGACTGCCTTGGCCAAGGCAGTCTCTTTTTTATTATTAAACTATTAAACTTCTCTTAACCATTTATTAACATTGGAATTGGTTCTTTGCACTGACAAAAACTAATAACTAAAATGAAATTACGACTTACCTTCGCTATTGCTGCGATATTTACCACCTCTATACTTTTTGCACAAGAAATTAGTGACACCTCTTTTGGAAAAGGGCTTATCAACTTTACGGCTAAAGACAGTTCTTTTAGTGTAAAGTTTGCACCACGATTTCAGGTGCGCTCAATGTCTTCTTGGGATTATAATGGTGATCAGTATGGCAGTCCTGATCATAACTTTATTGTTAGACGTGCACGTCTTAAGTTTGACGGATACGCCTACAGTCCAAAACTTAAATATAAGATTGAGTTAGGGCTATCAAATAGAGACATTTCTGGAGCAAGTCCCTTCAATAGAAATACGCCTAGATATATTTTAGATGCTGTAATTATGTGGAACTTTGCAGAAAACTGGGAGCTATGGGCTGGTCAAACGAAACTACCTGGAAACGTTGAGCGTGTAGTGTCTTCAGGAAACTTACAATTAATAGATCGTTCATTGCTTAATAGTCGATTTAATATAGACCGTGATCTTGGAATTCAATTAAGACATAAAACTAAATTAGGAGAAAATTTCTTAATGCGTGAAAAGTTTTCAGTATCACAAGGTGAGGGGCGTAACGTGACCGAAGGAAATGAAGGAGGTTTACAGTATACAGCTCGTTTGGAATTTTTACCATTTGGAACCTTCCAATCTAAAGGAGATTATAGCCAATCTGACCTCAAACGTGAAGCCGCTCCAAAATTAATGGCTGGTGTTACTTATAATTATAATGAAAGAGCAGTTAGAGAACGAGGTTTCGCGGGTGATTATATGATTAGAACTGATGGCTCACTTTATGAAACCGATCAAACTACCATTTTTGTTGATGCCATGTTTAAATATAATGGGTTCTCATTTATGGGTGAATACGCCAAGCGAACTGCCGATGACGAAATTGCAACTGAACTAGATGGTATCACACCAACAGGTGATATTGTATTAACCGGAAATGCTTTAAATTTGCAAGCCGGATAT
>CAZAPO010000024.1:0-6778 GCA_964487005.1 uncultured Flavobacteriaceae bacterium | reverse complement strand
AACTCATGATAAAGTGAAAACCTGTTAACTCCTGTAGCTGCCACTATATCATTCACCGAACAACCTCTAAAACCATTCACCCAGAAAAGTCGAATGCATTTTTCAAGTACTCTGTTTACATTGTATTCTTTATATCGCATTACATACGTATCTATCTCAAAAATAATGATATAGATCTCTTAATAAAAAAATAGTGTTCAGAAATTAAAAATGGAAACCAAAAGTTCCAGTAACACCAAATTTTCTGGCCTCTGGATTATCGAGGTAATTTCCTCTAAAATTGAAGTCTAAGCGAAAGATCTTAAAAATATTTCCTACACCAAAACTATATTCCCAGTAAGGTTCTTTATTAGGCGCAATTAATGGAATATTAGCCGGTTCACTTAAGGCGATATTAGCATCAGATAGGTCTCCCCATACACCTCTAACACTAACTATTTCACGTAAATTAAGCTTACGCAGCCAAGGTATTCTTGAAAACAATCGGCCGTTAAAATTATGTTCTAGATGAAGTGAGGCATAAGTATCGGTTACAAACTCGTAAAAATCTAATTGTGAGAACGTACTATATATTGAAAAATAAGACTGATTACCAGGCACCACACTCAATAACCCAAGGGGTACTTCTCCATAGGTTTTACCCAATTCAATGGTAGAGGTCAACCTTCCAAACCCACCAATTTGCCAAGGTTGTAAATATGAAAATTGTAGTTTGGTATAATCAAAATCACTATTAAACATTCCTTTATCACCCATACTTATTTGGGCAAAAATATGTGCGTAATCATCATTTGCATCATAGCGCTCTACCCCAAACCCAGTCATTTTTCTTCCTGGAAAAATATTCATTGAAAAGGTGGTTTCGTATTGTTTAATTTCTGATTCGATAGCACCATTTTCATCGTAGTAATCGAGACTAAAAGTTGGTGATGCCGACTCAAGCGTACGGTAGTTACCTCCCAATCTAAAAACAACATTCCGCCAGGGTTCCATTTCAATTGCGGCACTCGTTAAATTAATAGTGGTGAGTTTATCGTTATTTCCGGTACCCACTACCGCTGATGAGGCCAAGCTCCGCCCTAGTACATCTGTTGATGTGGTCAAACTCGCACCTATCTGCTCTACATCTCTTCTATTACCTCCTGAAATAATGATACGCCGACGTTTATCGAGTAACCATTTCCCCGAAATACCATATTTAAATTTATCATCTTTAAAACCATAAGCTAGAAATCCTTCCAAGCGCCAGATATCATTACGCCCAAAATAAGTTCGCCCTCCAGTGCGAAGTCGCAACCCTTCTACATCATTAAATCCGAAGGTTGAGAATATTGGTCCATAATCTAAGGGTGCTCTGTTAAATTCTATATAGCCAGAAGATAGAATACTTCCTAAATTGTACATACGCTGAAATTTCTTTACAGTTTTCAGAGTATCTAGCATTTTATAAACTCCTTTTTCGTCTTTATTCAGTTCTTCTAATCGGTTAGTCTCCCAAAAGGCATCATCACGATCGTATACATCTTTATCATAAAAGTAGACCTCCTCATCATAAAACTTTTTTTCTTTAGGGATATCAAATTTGTAATTATTAAACAAGGTGGTTCGCTTCCCGTAAACGCCACGTGATTTTTCCTTTTTGCTAAAGGCAAAATCAGACAACATATAATCGCGAGTTACTAAAAACAATGAATCATTAAGCATTTCAAACTCTTGCTCAATATAAATCTCTTTTACCCAGTTGATATTGGCGCTTTTGGTTGCCTGAAGATTAATTTCTTTAATGGCATAAGTCGTGTCGGCTACCCAAAAATCACCTTTAAATGTAAGTTCGTTTTTTCGACGAGGATAGTAAATAATATTGTAGCACCATTTGTTATCTATAAATGTGCTATCAGACAGCACATAGTTGTAGGTGTTAATTCCAGTTTTTGACAATGGACTTACAAAGCTCTTGTCAAAGAACTTCAAATAGTTGTCATACACATTAAAGTCTGAATACAGATCATCAACAAAATCAATTATCACCTGATTATCATTAAAACCAGAATTTTTATTCCCTCTTAATACCTCTTTCTCTTTATTTGTAACATTGTCACCATAAACTGTTGAAACGGCCTCATTAATGAACATGGGCAAATAGGTCTTACCAGTTACTCTTGAGGTATCAACTTGATTAAACACAAATTCCATCCCTCTAAAAAGCTTACTTTTAATTAAAGAGCTATCTATGGTATTAATGTCAAACTCAACCTTTTCGTATTTATCGTATTCGTATTGCTTAAATTGTTTAAGACCATTTTTACGCTTACGCTCCCAGATTTTACGTAAGATATCGATTGCTGGGTTATTTTTTTTTGGTTGTTTCCCCGATACAATTACCACAGCATCAAGTTGGGCTGCTTCTTCATTAATGGTTATGCTTAAATCAAAGGTAACTTTATTAGTAAGTGGAATCTCCATTGTTTCATAACCAATAAATGAAACTACAATAGCATCCCAATCTTGGTCAGACTCTAAATAAAAACGTCCATTTTCATTAGTGATAGTTCCTTCAGAAGATCCCTTAAATACAATATTTGCAAAAGAAACCGGATCTCCGTTAACATCATAAACATGACCACCAACTTTTGTCTGCGCCCAAAGGGTACAAAAACTAAAGAAAGCCAATACTGTTAATAGGAAGTGCTTCATCTTAATAAAAAACTTCATCAACAATCGTGCTAATGAAGTTTATATATAACGTAAAAATACTTGTTTATTTTATGAATACATTACCTTTTTTACTGCCTTAACCACATCGTCACTGTTAGGTAACCACTCGGCTAATAATACAGGTGAATAAGGTGCTGGTGTATCTGCTGTGTTAATTTTTTGTACCGGAGCATCTAAATAATCAAATGCTTTTTCCTGTACTTGATAAGTAATTTCAGTTGATACATTACCAAATGGCCATGCCTCTTCTAAAATTACTAATCTATTGGTTTTTTTAACCGATTCTAAAATGGCATTAATATCTAATGGACGTACCGTACGTAAATCAATAATTTCACAAGAAACGCCTTCTTTCTCTAATTCATCTGCCGCTTTATATGCTTCTTTAATGATTTTTCCAAATGATACTATAGTTACATCTGTTCCCTGGCGCTTTATATCTGCCACACCAATCGGTATAATATATTCTCCTTCAGGTACTTCACCCTTATCACCATACATTTGCTCACTTTCCATAAAAATAACAGGGTCGTCATCACGTATCGCTGCTTTTAAAAGGCCTTTCGCATCATAAGGATTTGAAGGAACAATAACTTTCAATCCAGGGCAGTTAGCATACCAGCTTTCAAATGCCTGAGAGTGTGTTGCTGCCAATTGACCTGCCGATGCAGTTGGACCTCTAAACACGATTGGGCATTTAAATTGTCCACCAGACATTTGTCTGATCTTAGCTGCGTTATTTATAATTTGATCAATTCCAACCAACGAGAAGTTAAAGGTCATAAATTCAACAATAGGTCGGCATCCTGTCATTGTAGAACCTACACCTATTCCTGCAAAACCGAGTTCGGCAATTGGAGTATCAATTACTCGTTTTGAACCAAATTCATCTAACATTCCCTTAGAAGCTTTGTATGCACCATTATATTCTGCAACCTCTTCACCCATTAAATAAATGCTCTCATCTCTTCGCATTTCTTCGCTCATGGCTTCACAAACGGCTTCTCTAAACTGAATAGTCTTCATTTAAACTGATTTTTCGAACAGCAAAAATAACAATAATTAAAGAAAAAAGAAGGTTTCTAAAGGCTAAAAAATTTATTATGCGTGCATAGGAAATTTGTATAATTTTAATTACCTTCGTAACCTCAAAAATTGGATATTTAATAAACTAAAAAGACTATGAAAATATTAGTGTGCATTAGTCATGTGCCAGATACCACTTCAAAGATCAATTTTGCGGATAATGACACCAAATTTGATACCAATGGCGTACAATTTGTGATCAATCCCAATGATGAATTTGGGCTTACGCGTGCAATGTGGTTTAAAGAAAAACAAGGAGCTTCTGTAGATGTTGTGAATGTAGGCGGAGCTGAAACAGAACCTACTTTAAGAAAAGCATTGGCAATTGGAGCCGATGCAGCTATTAGGGTAAATATACAAGCAACCGACGGATTTTTGGTTGCAAAACAATTAGCAAAAGTAGTAGCAGACGGAGGTTATGATTTGGTCATTGCAGGACGTGAATCTATAGATTACAATGGTGGAATGGTTCCTGGTATGCTAGCAGCCTTAACCGATGCAAATTTTGTTAATAATTGCATTGGCCTTGATGTAGAGGGCTCAAATGCTACAGCAACGAGAGAAATTGATGGAGGAAAAGAAACAGTAAGCACAAGTCTTCCTTTAGTAATTGGTGGGCAAAAAGGCCTGGTTGAAGAAAGCGACCTTCGAATCCCAAACATGAGAGGTATTATGATGGCACGTAAAAAACCCTTGACTGTAGTTGACCCTGCTGAAGTCTCAAGTGGAACAACTTCGGTTAAATTTGAAAAACCGGCACCTAAAGGAGCAGTAAAATTGGTAGCTCCAGATAATTTAGATGAGCTCGTCAATTTATTGCACAATGAAGCTAAGGTTATATAATTATTTAAAGAGAAAAAGATGTCAGTTTTAGTATATACAGAATCAGAACAAGGAAAATTTAAAAAAGGAGCATTAGAAGTTGCTTCCTATGCGAGATCAGTAGCCAATAGTATGAACAGTTCGGTTACTGCCGTTACATTTAACGTCAATGACGCCTCAGAACTTGCGAATTATGGAGTTGATAAAGTATTGAACATTAACAATGCTGGTGATTTCAATGCAAAGATTTATGCAGATGCGATCAAACAAGCAGTAGTCAAAGAAAGTGCGCAGATTGTTGTGGTAAGTTCTAGTGCAGATAGTAAATATCTAGCACCGTTACTAGCGGTTGGTCTAGACGCTGGCTATGCTTCTAATGTTATTGAGTTACCTACCAACCTTTCACCATTCACTGTAAAACGCAATGCATTTTCTAACAAAGCCTTTAACCACACCGAAATTAATACTGATATTAAATTAGTTGGTGTCTCGAGTAATTCGTTTGGGTTAGTGGAGGCATCTGGAACCGCAAGTATGGAAGAATTTTCGCCTTCAGTTGTATCTTCAAATGTAAGTGTTCAATCGGTAGATAAGGCTACAGATAAAGTTTCTATTGCAGATGCCGATATCGTTGTTTCGGGCGGTAGAGGATTAAAAGGCCCTGAAAATTGGGCAATGGTAGAAGAATTGGCAGATGTATTAGGTGCTGCAACAGCGTGTTCAAAACCAGTTTCTGATCTAGGTTGGAGACCACATAGTGAGCACGTAGGACAAACTGGTAAACCAGTAGCATCTAACTTATACATTGCAATTGGAATTTCGGGTGCAATTCAGCACTTGGCAGGTGTCAATGCCTCAAAGGTAAAGGTGGTTATTAATACTGATGCTGAAGCGCCATTCTTTAAAGCTGCCGACTATGGAGTGGTTGGTGACGCCTTTGAAGTAGTTCCACAACTTATTGAAAAATTGAAAGAATTTAAAGCTCAAAACGCTTAAATTTTATAACTTGTAAGTATTAAAAAGGACTGTTTTAATTCCCCTTTACTGTGAACATGACTTGTCATTTTTAGCGAATATTCTCGTATGTTCATCTTAAATCTACTTTGGTAGTTGGTAAAGTCCGAATTTAAACAGTTCTTTGTGTTTTAAATGTTATGAGCTTAGTAAGACTAAATATAAAAGGGATTTCATATAGCCAGACCCAAAATGGTGCATATGCTTTAATCTTAAGTGAGGTTGATGGAGACAGAAAATTACCTATTGTAATTGGCGCATTTGAAGCACAATCTATAGCCATTGCCTTAGAAAAAGAAATTAAACCTCCAAGACCACTAACTCACGACCTTTTTAAGAATTTTGCCGACCGTTTTGACATTGTTGTCAAACAAGTGATCATTCATAAGTTAGTTGATGGCGTATTTTATTCAAGCTTGATTTGTGAGCGCGATAAAATTGAAGAAATAATAGACGCCAGAACCAGTGATGCCATTGCCTTGGCGCTTCGTTTTAACGCCCCTATTTTTACCTATAAAAACATTCTTGATAAAGCAGGAATCTACTTAAAGGTTAACCCCAAAAGAGAAGAAGAGCACAAAACAGATAATATTTTGATGGATGAAGTGCTTGCTGAAGAAATTGAAACCTCATCAGGTCAAGATAATTTTGGAGGTAAAACTCTTGATGAACTTCATAAATTATTAGATCAAGCGGTTGCCAATGAAGATTATGAAATGGCAGCAAAGATTCGCGACGAAATTTCTAAGCGCTAATTCACCTTCTTGGTAAAATAAATCCTTATCTTGCTTTAGATTAACTAACTAATTTCATGTGGAATTGTCATTCCTAATTGATATAATTTTAATTTAATGAAAAAGGTAATTTTAGCTATTGTAGCTATTTTTTTTGGTGTCTTCCCGAGTTTTGCTCAAGAAATGACTTCAGATATTATCCCTAGCCAGGGATTTTCTTTAAACAGCTTAATGCGTGGTGCATTAGGTATGTTTGTGCTTTTAATTATTGCCATCTTATTAAGTAAAAACCGAAAGGCTATTAATTGGAGAACTGTTGGGCTTGGGCTTGGTGCTCAACTAATTTTAGCCATTGGTGTATTAAAGGTACCTTTTGTGCAAGCCGCATTTGAATGGGTTGGTGGTTT
>CAZAPO010000023.1:0-3117 GCA_964487005.1 uncultured Flavobacteriaceae bacterium | reverse complement strand
TCTCCATCATCATGGAAAGCTATTAATTGATCTGCATCCTTTTTTAACATAATACTTTTATTAACAGTCACTTCCCCTGTTAAGAGATACACCAACGACTCGTGTCCTTTTGAAATTGGAATAGTAATTTCACCATTTTCGTCAATATCAATCATAAACGCATTGACGTCGGTTTGGGTCATAATTTTTCCTGACTTACCATTAAAACTACCTGCTATTATTTGTACTTGTGCCTTACCGTCATTTGTGTTCTCTACAACAAATTCTTCTGCTGATATGTGCTGATAATTTGGCGTGATCATTTTTTTACTTGCTGGTAGATTTAACCAAAGCTGAATGCCTTCAAGCGTTCCACCCCTTTCGACAAATTCTTTAGTTGGTCCTTCTGCATGCACAATTCCTCGTCCAGCAGTAGTCCACTGTACATCTCCAGCTTTCACCAAACTTTCGTTACCAAGAGAATCTCTATGTAGCTGTTCTCCTTGAATTAAAAAGGTTATTGGTTCAAATCCACGATGCGGATGTGGCCCAAGATCAAATGGATTATTTTCTATATCAATTTTATAAGGGCCATAGTGATGTAATAGAATAAATGGGTCTACCATATTTAATTGGGTTGTTGGAATTGGTTGTCTTAATCTCACCGGTCCCATATTTACAAAATCACTCCTTCCTATTGTCTTAATTGTATTTAATTTCATTATTTTCCTTTCCAATAGTTTCCATGGAAACTATTTATTTAAATTTTTAGTTTCTAATTTTATCTAATAAGTCGCTTAAATGAGCGGCTTCATCATCTGTTAAATTTTCTATATAATCTTGCTTTAGCTCTTTATCGATGGTTGCTAACAGCTTCAATCCAGCAGTTGTAATATTTATATGAACTACCCTTCTATCATCTGGACATGCTATACGATCAATTAATTCTTTTGCACAAAGTTTATCCATTAACCTAGTTGCGTTAGGAGCACGTTCTATCATGCGTTCTTTAATGGTTTGAACTTTGAGTGGTTCTCCTGCACCTCTTAATATTCTTAAGATATTGTATTGCTGTGGCGATAGTCCGTATGGCTTAAAAAAAGCATTTTGTTGACTGCCTATCCAATTTGCCGTATATATAATATTTAGCAATGCTTTTACTTTAGTGCTTTTAAACTTCGAATTAATTTCTTTGGCAAAATCTCCCATCCTACCCTACAAATCCAATATTATTATGTTTCCCATCGCAATATGGTTTATTCTCTGAGGCTCCACAGCGACAAAATGCTGTGGTTCTGTTCTTTTTCTCTTTTTCTCCATCTGTTTTGGTAACGTGCAATGTTCCATATACCAATAAAGGTCCATTCTCCAAAACCTCCACCACTGTCTCGAGATGTGCTTCTTCTTGAGTTGTTTCATTTTCCATCTTATAAGACAAAGCTCCTGAAGGACATGCTTTAATTTGCTCCTTCAATTCTTCAATCGTAGCATTATCTGGCACTATCCATGGTTTATCATTTGGTTTATAAACATTTGGTAACCTTTTCACACACTCTGCAGCATGTATACATTTTTTTGGTTTCCAGATAATTGTAAAATCATCTTTTTTATACTCCTTAATAATTTCTCTCTCTGCCATAACTATTCTAAATTATATTGATTTACTGAAGGTGCTAATTGCTTCATTTAGTTGCGCACTAAGAACTTCATTGGTGATTCCCTCTGAATCCGAAAAATTTTGTCCAAATGAAGGTAATGAAAAATCTGCAACTATATTTCCTCCCAAATATGGAAATCTTGATTTTCCAAGCTCCAATACTGATGCTCCTCCACGACCTCCTGGTGAAGTCGCCATTAAAAGCATAGGAACATTATTAAACAACTTATTTTCTATTCTAGACATCCAATCTATCAGATTTTTTAGTACCGTCGCATAAGCTCCATTATGCTCGGCCATAGAGAGAACAATTCCGTTAGCTGATTTGATTTCATTTAAAAATTCATACGCATTTTTTGGTATACCATGTTCATTTTCAAAGTCAATCCCGTACAACGGTAATTCATAATCATTAAGGTCTAAAACTTTTGCCTCGGTTCCTTGAATTTGTCCGGCAACATAGGTTGCTAATTGTTTATTTATAGAAGCTTTACTATTACTTCCTGCAAATGCTATTATCTTTTTCATAAGTGAATTATTTTTTACTAAAAAAGTAAGACGTTAATAAAAGTACCATGGCTATTACCGCACCCATTTGCTCACCATCGCCAATCATAAAATGCGCAAAAAATGCCAGAATGAATGCAAAGAAAAAACCTGCGTATGCCCATTCTCTAACTATTGGGAATTTATTTTGCCAAATAGCAATGACCCCTAAAATCTTTGCGAAAGCATATGGATATATGATATATGTTGGATACCCAAACGTTGTGAACATACCTTTTACGGTTTCATGATCAAACAAGTACATATATACCGAAAAGCTCATTAACAATGATAACAAACCTGTTACGATATAATAAATTATTTTATTTCTTTTCATTTTATTGTTTTTAGATGGTACAAACTTATGAAAAATTTATTTATTTTCCAAGGAATATATTTCCATGTAATATATATGTTTTATTAGTATATCATAATTAAAGAGAAATTGGTACTTTAGTAACAAGATAAATTTGCTAATGAATACATTAAACTTCAACAAAAACGAAGATCACAATAAACTACTTTCCTCAGAGCTTAGAACCCGACTTGCAAAAATAAAATTGGGTGGTGGTAAAGCCAAAATAGAAAAGCATCATGCAAAAGGTAAGATGACGGCACGTGAAAGAATAGATTACCTTTTAGACTCAGGTAAAGCTGCCATTGAAATAGGAGCCTTTGCAGGTGAAGATATGTATAAGGAGCACGGTGGTTGCCCTTCTGCTGGTGTTGTGATTAAAATTGGCTATGTTAAAGGTAAGCAATGCATCGTGGTAGCTAACGATGCTACTGTAAAAGCAGGCGCCTGGTTTCCAATTACTGGTAAAAAGAATCTAAGAGCTCAAGAAATTGCTATTGAAAACAAATTACCCATTATTTATTTAGTAGATTCTGCTGGAGTTTATCTTCCGATGCAGGATCAAATTTTCCCTGATAAG
>CAZAPO010000022.1:0-37956 GCA_964487005.1 uncultured Flavobacteriaceae bacterium | reverse complement strand
CAGTAAGTGTGAATACAGGAGGCTTCACATTTTCTGAAATTCAGGAAATAGAAAAGAAAGCCTATGCGATGGGAGTTAAGACCTATCAGAATATTGACGCTATAGAATCATACTATCAAAAGGTTGTAAAGTACCTTATCTATGGTAATGTACTCAAAAATAATACGTACCCGCTTTCAGTAAGTGCAGAAAGAATAGTACAGGCAATTGAAATTATTGAATATGCAAAAAGTATCAATGCCAATTATATTGCACATGGTAGCACAGGTGCAGGTAACGATCAAGTTAGATTTGATTTAATATTTCAAACATTAGCACCAGAGATAGAAATTATAACACCAATTAGAGATAATGCGCTAACCAGACAAGAAGAGATTGATTATCTAGTTGCAAATGGAGTAGATATGTCTTGGGCCAAGGCAAAATATTCAATCAATAAGGGGTTATGGGGAACAAGTGTAGGAGGTGCAGAGACTTTAACTTCAAATCAACCATTACCAGAAGAAGCTTTCCCGTCGCAATTGGAAAAACAGGGAAGCGAGAAAGTCACCCTAACCTTTTCAGAAGGAGAGCTGGTTGCAGTTAATGACGAAGAAGGTTTACCTCAAGAAAACATTGAAAAGTTAAATGATCTAGCCTCAGTCTATGCTATAGGTAGAGATATTCATGTTGGCGATACTATTGTTGGTATCAAAGGAAGAGTTGGCTTTGAAGCCGCAGCAGCAAGTATAATCATAAAGGCACATCACCTATTAGAGAAACACACCCTTACAAAGTGGCAGTTACAACATAAAGATTATCTAGCAAACTGGTACGGAACACATTTACATGAGGGGCTGTTTTTAGATCCTGTAATGAGAAATTTAGAGGCTTTTCTAGAAAATAGCCAACTACAGGTTTCTGGAGATGTTACGGTGACTTTAAAACCTTACCATTTTTCTCTCGATGGGATAACATCAAAAAACGATCTAATGTCAGCCAAATTTGGAAGCTATGGCGAAGAGAATAAAGGCTGGACGGCCAATGATGCCAAAGGCTTTATCAAGATTTATGGAAATCAGAGTAAAATATATCAAAGCGTAAACAAATGATCACAGTTGGAATTATAGGAGGTGCAGGTTATACTGCAGGTGAATTGATAAGAATTTTACTGAATCACCCAAATGCAGAAATTAATTTTGTATTTAGTACCTCAAACGCAGGGAATGCCTTAAGTGCGGTACACCAAGATTTGGTAGGGAATACCAATTTACACTTTACGAATACTATCAATCCAGAGGTTGATATCGTGTTTTTGTGTTTAGGGCATGGAAACTCTAAGAAATTCTTGCAGGAAAACAAGTTTTCTAAGAATACAAAGATTATCGATTTAAGTAATGATTTTAGACTTACACCAGATGCCGTTTTCGAAGAAAAAGAATTCATCTACGGATTACCTGAACTAAACAAAGATGCCATTAAAAAAGCAAATTATGTGGCAAATCCAGGATGTTTTGCTACAGCAATTCAGCTGGCTATTTTACCTTTAGCACAAGCTGGTTTAATTAAAGATGATATTCATGTAAATGCGGTAACAGGGGCCACAGGGGCAGGGACATCATTGTCTTCAACCACTCATTTTACTTGGAGAGACAATAATTTTTCGTATTACAAACCATTTACACATCAACATTTAGGAGAAATCAATCAATCTATTAATCAGTTGCAATCAAGTTTCAAGAATGAGGTCATTTTTATGCCTAATAGAGGAAATTTTTCAAGAGGAATTTTTGTAACCATGTACACTGCATTTGATGGAAGTGTGGAGGATGGGTCAAACTTGTTTAACGCATTTTATAAAGATGCAGAATTCACTTTTGTATCAAAGCAGAACGTGCATTTAAAGCAAGTAGTTAATACCAATAAGTGTTTAATTCATGTGCATAAACATAAGAACAAGTTATTAATTACAAGTTGCATTGATAATTTGTTAAAAGGAGCTTCAGGACAAGCGGTACATAACATGAATTTAATGTTTGGGCTAGAAGAAAAAGAAGGATTACAATTAAAGGGAACATATTTTTAGTCATGAAAATAGCTATTATAGGAACAGGAAATTTGGGAAAGTCAATTGCCAAGGGTTTGATAACAACAGATGCAATTACAAGCCTTTATCTAACCAAAAGAAATTTAAAATCATTAGCAGATTTTGAGGGGTATAATAATGTGGTTTTAACTTCTAATAATGTTGAAGCAGTTAAAAATTCAGACATCATCATATTTGCGGTGCAACCTGCACACTTTGAAGGCGTCTTGAATAGTATTAAATCTGAATTGACCGAAAAGCATGTATTGATTTCAACCATTACGGGTTTTTCCATAGCGAAGATGGAATTGGTAGTTGGAGAAGATCAATTTATTATTAGAGCAATGCCAAACACCGCAATTGCAGTAGGAAAATCGATGACTTGCATTTGTGCTAACCAAAAGGGTGCAAAGCGCGTAAAGATAGCAGAAGCTATTTTCAATAGGTTAGGAACATCAATTATTATTCAAGAGAGTTTAATGCAAGCTGCAACAGTAGTTTGCGCTAGCGGAATAGCTTTTTGGATGCGATTAATTAGAGCTACCACGCAAGCAGCTATTCAATTAGGATTTGAAGCCAATGAAGCTCAGGAATTAGCAATGCATACCTGTGAAGGAGCCGCCAATTTATTAATCACAAATGGAAATCACCCAGAACAAGAAATTGATAAAGTAACAACACCAAAAGGATGCACCATAGAAGGGTTGAATGAAATGGAGCATAAAGGGTTAAGTTCATCATTGATTCAAGGGATGGTAGCATCATTCAATAAAATTAACAGCATAAAAACAGATCAGCTATGAGTCTATTTAATGTGTATCCTTTATTTGACATCACACCAGTAAAAGCTAAGGATGTTCATGTCTATGATCAACATGGTACTGAATATTTAGATTTGTATGGAGGGCATGCGGTGATATCTATTGGGCATTCACATCCAACGTATGTTAAGAACATAAGTGATCAGGTTGCAAATTTGGGCTTTTATAGTAACTCCATTCAAAATCCATTGCAAGAAGATTTAGCTAAAGAAATTATTGAGCAATCTGGTTGTGAAGGGTACAAGTTGTTTTTGTGTAACTCTGGAGCAGAGGCAAATGAAAATGCATTGAAATTAGCTTCCTTTCACACGGGAAAGAAAAAAGTGATTGCCTTTACCAATGGTTTTCATGGAAGAACATCGGCAGCAGTGGCAGCTACTGACAATCCTAAAATTATAGCTCCCATTAATGCACAGCAGGAAGTTGCATTTGTAGATTTAGGAAACGTAAAGCAGGTGGAAGCTATTTTAAAAGAGGGTGATGTTTGCGCAATTATTGTGGAGATAATTCAAGGAATTGGTGGTTTAGATGAAAGCACAACAGCATTTTATCAAGCACTCGAAAGTTTAGCTGAGACTTATGGAGCATTATTGATTGCCGATGAAATCCAGTGTGGCTTTGGAAGAACAGGAGATTTCTTTGCCTTTCAAAAACACGGGATACGGCCACACATTATCTCCATGGCAAAAGGAATGGGAAATGGCTTTCCTGTTGGAGGGATATTAATAAATCCAAAAATTGAAGCTTCTTTTGGTATGTTGGGTACCACTTTTGGAGGAAACCATTTGGCATGTGCCGCATCAATAGCAGTTTTAGAAGTTTTAAAAGCAGAAGACCTTTTAGTTAATGCAAAAGTTATAGCATCCTATTTTGAAGCGCAAGTCTCAAAAATCCCACGGTTAAAAATGATTAAAGGAAGAGGTTTGATGCTTGGACTTGAATTTGAATTTCCTATCGCAGAACTAAGGAAAAACTTAATTCATAAGCATCATATTTTCACAGGTAGTGCCAAAAATCCAAACCTCCTTAGAATATTACCGCCATTAACAGTTAAAAAAGAGCATATCGATCAATTTGTAACGGCTTTAAATAAAGAATTGACATGAAAAATTATATCAACATTTCAGATATAGAGAATATTAGTGAGTTACTAAAGGAAGCACAAGGTTTAAAAAAACAAAGGTTTCAATATAAGGAGCTAGGAAAGAATAAAACACTGGTTATGTTGTTTTTTAACGCTAGTCTTAGAACACGATTGAGTACCGAGAAAGCGGCAAAAAACCTTGGTATGGAGGTGTCAATTCTTAATGTTAATGATGCTTGGAAATTAGAATATGATGATGGTACGGTTATGAATTTAGATAAGGCAGAACATATTAAAGAGGCGGCTCAGGTGATTTCTCAATATGCCGATATTATTGCTGTACGTGCATTTCCGACGCTGGAGGACAGAACAAAGGACGAATCAGAATTTGTAATTAAGAACTTAGAAAAATATGCTTCGGTACCAATTGTAAATTTGGAAAGTGCAACGGCGCATCCGCTGCAGGCATTAGCAGATGCCATTACAATAGAAGAACAAAAGGAGACGAGCAAACCCAAAGTTGTGTTGTCATGGGCACCACACCCAAAGGCGCTTCCGCATGCAGTAGCAAATTCTTTTGTAACCATGATGAAAGCCTTAAATGTAGATTTAACCATAACGCATCCTAAAGGATACGAGTTAGATGAAAAAATAACAAGTGGGTGTATAATAACAAACAATCAAGTGAAGGCATTAAAAGATGCCGATTTTGTGTATACCAAAAATTGGAGCAGCTATCAGGATTATGGAAAAGTACTATCAACAGATAAGAAATGGATGATTACCAAAGACAAATTAGGTTCAGCAAAATTTATGCATTGTTTACCAGTAAGGAGAAATGTGGTGGTTGAAGATGCAGTACTAGACAGTAAGAATTCAATAGTAATAGAACAGGCAAATAACAGAACGTTTTCAGCACAAATAGTATTAAAGAAATTATTAGAAAACCTATGAAAACACTTAAAGTAGTTAAAATAGGAGGTAATATTATTGATGATAATAAAGCATTGTCTGCTTTTGTGGCAGCTTTCGCCAAGTTGGAATCACCAAAAGTTCTTGTTCATGGTGGCGGTAAATTAGCAACCAGAATGGCCAAACAAATGAGTGTTCCAGTGCAAATGGTTGATGGAAGAAGAATTACCAATGCAGAGACATTAGATATCATTACAATGGTCTATGCTGGGAAGATCAATAAAGGTATTGTCGCAAAACTGCAAAAACGGGGATGTAATGCTATTGGATTAACTGGTGCCGATGGGAATTCAATTATTTCTCATAAAAGAGAGGTGAAAGCCATTGATTATGGATTTGTAGGAGATGTAGATAAAGTGAATTCAGAAGTGATTACAGTCTTACTTGAGAACAATGTAACTCCGGTTTTTTGCGCTATTACACACGATAAAAATGGACAGCTTTTAAATACAAATGCAGATACCATAGCCTCAGAATTAGCAATAGGTTTATCTAATTTATTTGAAGTTCAACTATACTATTGCTTTGAGAAAAGTGGGGTATTAAAAGATATGAATAATAATGATTCTGTTGTTACAGACATTAATCAAACCAATTATCAGGAATTAAAAGAAAAGGGTGTGATAGCAGACGGAATGATTCCTAAACTAGATAACTGTTTTCATGCGATTAAAAATGGAGTGAGGAAGGTCTGTATTGGAAAACAAGAAATGCTCTTTAATAAAGATATAAAATTTACAACCGTACAATGAATCTAGAAAGTTTAACATCAGAAGCCATAACGCTTCTTAAATCCCTCATAGAAACAAGATCTTTTTCTTCAGAAGAAGATCAAACGGCTTTATTATTAGAGTTATGGTTCCAGAAATTTAACATCACATATCAAAGAACTCAAAATAATATTTGGGCGGTCAATCAATATTTTGATGTAAGTAAACCTACCCTATTGTTAAACTCGCATCATGATACAGTTAAACCAAACAAAGGTTATTCAAAAGATCCATTTAAAGCCATTGTAGAAGACGGAAAACTATATGGGCTAGGGAGTAACGATGCGGGTGGTTGTTTAGTTTCACTACTGGCCACATTTGCTTATTTCTTCTCAAAAAAGAACTTAAAATACAATTTGGTCATTGTAGCATCTGCAGAAGAAGAAAGTAGTGGGCCAAATGGTTTGAATAGTATGCTATCTGTCATCCCAAAAATTGACGTCGCCATTGTTGGAGAGCCAACACTTATGAATTTGGCGGTTGCAGAGAAGGGGTTAGTAGTATTTGATGCTAAAGTAAAAGGAACACCTGGACACGCTGCACATCCTAATGATGACAATGCGCTGTACAACACTATTGAGGTATTACAATGGTTTAAAGAGTATAAATTTGAGAGACCTTCAGAGGCATTAGGAGATGTAAAGATGACCGTAACACAAATTAAAGGTGGCAAACAACACAATGCCATTCCTGCAGAGGTTGAGTTGGTGATAGATGTTCGAGTAAATGATGCTTATTCTAACCAAGAGATAGCAGATATTTTGATTGCAGAAGCACCTTGTTCTAGTATAATGCCAAGAAGTTTGAGATTGAACTCATCGAGTATTCCTATGGAACACGAATTGGTGCAGGCTGGAATTAAAATGGGTAGGAGCACCTATGGATCTCCAACCCTTTCAGATCAGGCAGCGCTTAGCTGCCCTTCATTGAAATTAGGGCCTGGAGATAGTACAAGATCGCATAGTGCAGATGAATTTATTTATATAGCAGAAATTGAAGAAGGGATACAGATTTATGTTGAATTGTTAAATCATGTACTCTTATAAACAAATAACATTAAGATTATGAAATTGTGGGATAAAGGTTTTTCGGTAGATAAACACATTGAAAATTTTACGGTAGGGAACGATAGAGAAATCGATTTGCACATTGCCAAATATGATGTGATTGCATCGAAGGCACATGCTAAAATGCTTGCTAAAATTGGAATAATTTCTAATGCAGAATTAGAGCAGCTATTAGAAGGGCTTGATATACTTGCAACACATATTGAAGAAGGGTCTTTTGTTATTGAGGAGGAATTTGAAGATGTCCACTCAAAAATAGAAGCAGAACTTACACAAATGTGCGGTGATGTAGGGAAAAAGATTCACACGGCTAGATCAAGAAACGATCAAGTGTTAGTGGCTTGTCAATTATATTACAAAGAGAATTTATCTCAAATTAAAGGGCTAACCAGAGCTTTCTTTGAAACACTTTTGTCTTTAGCAGAAATGCACAAGGATAAATTATTGCCAGGTTATACACATTTGCAAGTGGCAATGCCTTCATCGTTTGGCTTATGGTTATCGGCCTATGCAGAAACTTTAATAGATGATATAATTTTACTAAATGCTGCTTTAAGAACGATTGATCAAAATCCCTTAGGATCTGCAGCTGGCTACGGAAGTTCATTTCCTATTGATAGGGAGTTTACGACAAAAGAATTGGAGTTTCATACCCTTAAATACAATGTAGTAGCCGCGCAAATGGCAAGAGGGAAAAGTGAAAGAACCATTGCGGCAGCTCTGGGAAGTCTAGCCAATACGCTGTCTAGATTTGCAATGGATATATGCATGTACATGAGTCAGAATTTCGATTTTATAGCATTTCCAGATGAGCTAACAACAGGAAGTAGTATTATGCCTCATAAGAAGAATCCAGATGTATTTGAATTAATTAGAGGAAAGAGTAATAAGATTCAAGCATTACAGTCAGAAATGGTATTAATTACCAATAATTTACCAAGCGGTTATCATAGAGATTATCAGTTGTTAAAAGAGCACATGATTGGGGCAATTGAAGAGATGAAAAGTATACTATTCATTTTTAATTTCTCAATCCAACAAATGGAGGCAAAACAAGTGGACCTTAATGACGAAAAATATAGGTATCTGTTTACCGTTGATTCAATAAATAATCTTGTTGTACAAGGGAAATCGTTTAGAGATGCCTATCAAGAAATAGGAAAGGAAGTACAAAATGGAACCTTTAGTCCAGACCTTTCAAAAAAGCATAGCCATGTAGGAAGTATTCACAATTTAGCACTCGAAAAAATAAGGTTAAAATTTCCAGAATAAATCAATAACACATAAATTAGTAAACTATAATAAAACACTAGAATGAAAACAATTAAACACCTATTAGTAGCCGTCTTTTCTTTAGCAATAGTAGCTTGTGGAGGCGAAGAGAAAAAAGAAGAAAAAGACAATAAGGTTAAAATAAGCGATACAAAAGTTGAAAAGAAAGTTGAGGAAGACGTGAGTAAGGTTGTGATTAGTGCAGACGATTTTATGAAGTTTGACAAGACTGAAATTCGAGTACAAGCTGGTAAAAAAGTTAGACTAACCTTGCGTCATATTGGAAAGATGGATGTAAAGATTATGGGGCACAATGTTGTAATCTTAAAGGAGGGCGTTGATGTAATTACCTTCGCAGCAAAAGCGGCAACGGCCAATGATAATCAATACATTCCAGAAGGAACTCAAGATGTTATTGCTCATACCGATATGATTGGTGGTGGTCAAACTACTACCATCGAATTTGATGCGCCTGCTGCCGGAACCTACGATTTTATTTGTAGTTTCCCAGCGCACTATGCCATGATGAAAGGTAAATTTATTGTTGAGTAAACACTATTAAAAATTACTGGTAAGACGGTAGGCTTCAATAACAGCAAGCTCGCCGTCTTTTCCATTTATGGAGTTGCCATGCTCCATTCCAAGAATACCTTTGTATCCTTTTTCATGGATATGTTTAAAAACATTTAGATAATTTATTTCTCCGGTAGTTGGTTCATTTCTACCAGGATTATCACCAATTTGAAAATAAGCTATTTCATCCCAACAAGCATCAATATTTGGAATTAAGTTACCTTCTTGAATTTGTTGATGGTAAATATCAAATAGAATTTTACAAGATGGTGAATCTACAGCTTTACATATTTGAAATGCCTGAGGAGATTCGGTTAAAAATAATCCTGGATGATTTCTAAAATTCAGGGGTTCAAGAACCATTGTTAGGTTGTGTGGCTCCAAAATATCACATGCACGTTTAAGAGCTTCAATAACATTAGCCGTTTGGTAATCATTATCCAATCTTAGATCAACGTGACCAGGAACAACGGTCATCCATTTTGCGTTTACCCTTTTGGCAACATCAACAGACGATCTTATGTCGTTTAAAAATTCGTTAAGGTACTCTTTATTTCCAGAGGCTAAATTTGCTTCCTTCCAATAAATTTTATGCGCAACAAAAACACCCATTTCCATAGAATGTTGCGTCATTAATGAAGCAATGGCTTCTTGCTCCTGCACAGAACGTGCCTTCATATTATTGTCTTCAAAGGCACTAAATCCCTGATCGATCATAAAACGCAACTGATCTAGTATATTCTCACCAGCATGATGTTTAAACATGCCGTCATGTGGTGCAAATTTCATCTTGAATGTTGACTGTTCCTTTTTAGTAGTATTTAAAGCAAATGATGTTAACGGTGTTGCAGAAATAGCAGCAGTAGTTAATATTCCGTTTTGAATAAATTGACGTCTTTTCATGTGCATTAAATTAATTGTCCAGTTCTAATATCTCAATATTACGAAATTCAATTGGATGACTTTCACTCTGCAAAGAAATGTAACCTTGGGTAACCTTCTCACCTTCTCTTTCTGGGAACATGTTAAAACCACCACCAATTACAGGGTTGGAATAGGTCATAACATCTTTACCGTTTATTTTGTGAACTATGGTATCACCCTTAACAACCACTTCGGCATTAACCCAAGAATTGTCATAGATAGTTTCAGATATCGAATTAATGCAATGGTCAGTAATCAATTCACCATTCATTTTAACGTGGGTGCCGGGAGTACATAAATTACCAGTAGGCCTTTCCTGACCTTCTTGGAGACCACCTAAAAATTGTACTTCTAGAGATACTGGAAATTCTTGATCTATGCCCATACTTTCAGGAGTTTGGGAGTGAATCATTACACCACTGTTCTTATGGGCCCATCCTGCACCTCCATTCACTTGTTCGCCAATAAATCGATATTGAAGTCGGAGTCTATAATTCTGGAATGGAGATTTATAAAAAATATGCCCATATTGATTAGTGAAAGTATCATATGCTTCATAAGATACTTTTAAAACCCCCTTGTCAACCTGAAAAGTATTGAATGCATTATTATTGAGTTCATAGCCCGTTATTTTTACTAGCCATCCATCAAGATTTTTACCATTAAACAAAGAGACCCACTTCTCATTTGAAGGGGTCTCTTTAGAATTTTTACAACTAGTTCCTAGGTTAATACATAAAAGACTAATTGCTATTAGAACAAAACGATTCATTTACAAAATTTATAGTGACCATGACTTACCACCGGTCAATTCTTGTAGGTCACCACAATAGGCTTGACCTGGAATTGGGTCATAAGGTAAAATGGTTTCGCCTACCAATTCAGTATTTCTATATGCCCAAATACTTTGTGATTTGATTTGGTTTAAAAATTGTGAAATTGGATGATCACCACCTTCTTCACCACGAACTTTCATATGGTTATCTAAAAGATCTTTATAATTGTCATCAGTTAGTTTTGAAATGGCGCCATAATTCTCTTTCACCATACCTAAAAGTGATTCCATCGCTTTTCTTGATTCGGCTTGTTCGTCTTCCATAAGGATGTCATTGACATAGCGATCAAGAAATTCGGCGACATTAACTTCAGATGCCGAAGGCGTATCTGTTTTTGGTAAAATTGTATTGGTTATACCTTTCAGCAATGCGCCTTCTTCACTTGTAAAAAATAATGGCTGCCATGTGTTAGTATCACTCGTACAACTTTGAAGAATACTCAATACCGATGGTGTAGCAACGGCTATACCTGCTGCAAGACCTATATTTTTTAATGCTTCTCTTCTTTTCATGTCGTCTTTATTTTATAGGTTACCATTTTTTAATTGTTCAGCAGCATAATTAGCGGCTCTTGCTGTGAATGCCATATATGTAAGGGATGGGTTCTGGCACCCTGAAGAGGTCATAAATGCACCGTCTGTGACAAATACATTTTTACAAGCGTGCACTTGATTCCACTTATTTAGCACTGAGGTTTTTGGGTCACGTCCCATTCTGGCAGTACCCATTTCATGAATTCCTAAACCAATAGCATTTCCTGGATTGTCATAGCCATATACATTTTTAAAACCAGCTTCTTCCAACATCTTGATTGCCTGTTCTTGCATATCTTTGCGCATCGCTTTTTCATTTTCTCCAAATGCAGCATCAAAGGTAACAGTAGGAAGTCCCCATTCATCTAATTTATCATAATCAAGGTACATTCTGTTGCTGTGGTCAGGTAAACATTCACCAAATGCGGTAATACCCATTCCCCATCCTCCAGGCTTAAGAATTTCTTCCTTGAGTTCGGCGCCATACTTCATTTCGGCAACTAGATCAGAAACAGACCCTCGTCCGGCACCGCCCTGGTATCCGTATCCTCTAATAAAATCTTTAGTGTCAGATTTACCATCGCCTAGGTTTCTAAATCTTGGAATATAAATTCCTCCAGGAGGTCTACCTTTTACATATTTATCATCAAAACCTTCAATTGAGCCTCTCGCCCCAACTTGAAAATGATGGTCCATAATATTATGGCCTAATTCGCCACTGTCATTCCCTAGTCCATTAGGAAATCTATCAGACTTAGATTGTAATAAAATTGAAGTTGACGCTACTGCTGAGGCGCATAAAAAGATAACCTTAGCATGATACTCCATTTTTTCCTTTGTTTCAGCATCAATCACACGTACACCGGTTGCTTTTCCAGTTTGCTCATCGTAAATAACCTCATGTACTATAGAATGAGGACGTAAAACCATATTACCCGTAGCCTCTGCAGCTGGTAATGTAGAGGAGTTACTACTAAAATACGCACCATAAGGACAACCTCGCATGCATCTGTTTCTAAACTGACATGTGCTTCGTCCAAGACCAGGTTTTGTGCCTTCAGTAATATGAGCTACGCGACCATTTGTAACCGTTCGTTCCATTTTATCTTTAACCGTATCCCTGAAATGTTCTTCAACACAGTTTAATGGCATAGGTTTTAAGAATTTCCCATCAGGTAGTTGTGGAATCCCTTCATTGCTACCGGCTACACCAATGTATTCTTCAACTTTATCATACCAAGGAGCAATATCCTTATATCTAATTGGCCAATCTACAGCAATTCCATCCTTTTTATTGGCTTCAAAATCAAGATCACTCAATCTGTAACTATGACGCCCCCACATTAATGAACGACCACCTACATGATATCCACGAATCCAATCAAAACGTCGATCCTCATTGTAAGGGTGTTTTTGATCGTCAACAAAAAAGTGTTGTCGTGCCTCATGAGTCACATAACCAGTTCTATGCTGTTTTGGTTTTCTTTTTTTTGTCTCTCTTGTAGTAGTCCCTCCATTGGGCATATCCCAAGGGTCTAAATGTGCCGTGTGGTAGTCTTCAACATGTTTTATCATTCTACCGCGCTCTAAGACCAAAGTCTTTAAACCGTTTTCGCATAATTCCTTTGCAGCCCAGCCACCAGAAATTCCAGTACCTACAACAATTGCGTCAAAGAGCTCATCTTCACTTGCGCATAAATAGTTCATATTAAGTTTGTTTGTTTTATAGTTAGAAGAACAATTTTAGTCAAAAAATATATTGACTTCTTGCCAAATTAATTATTTTGCACCTTAATAGTGTTCAATTTTTTTCAGTGAAGATAAATATACAAAAAATAGCACCCTTTCAATCAGATGGAATTGTGTATCATGCAGATACATGTTTGCCATTAGTGGATGCTGTAGACAGGAAAAAATTGAAGTTTAAGGCCTTGGCAAGATATACTTACCCAGGTGATAGACTAACAGATGATACTTTGGGGCTTAATAGTATTGGGTATTGGGATGCCAACGAACCGCAAGATTGGGGCTTAGATTGGCATAGAAATGAGGGTATAGAAATACATTTTCTAGAGTCGGGAACAATGCCATATGCGCAAGAAAATATTGAAACCGAATTATTGCCAAATTTTCTAACTATTACGCGTCCTTGGGAAGCTCATAAAGTGGGGAATCCTACCATTGGAATGGGAAAATTTTATTGGGTAATAATCGATCTTGAAGTAAGAAGACCCCATCAAAATTGGGTCTGGCCAGAATGGATTATGCTTGCGCCAAGTGATTTAGATAGATTGACCACCATTCTGCGGCAAAACGAAAAAATGCTTTGGAAGGCTGACAATAGAATTAGAGACTGTTTCCAGTACATTGGCAAGGCCGTTGATAGTGACAAAAATGGCAGCAACTCATCACGTATTCGACTTCTTATTAACCATCTGTTAATCTTATTATTAGACCTCCTTGATTCGGAAGAGGTGGAACTCAATGAACAGCTAACAGATAGCTCGAGAAGTGTGAAATTATTTTTAAAAGAACTTGATAAGAATCTTACTGAATCTTGGACCATTGAGCAGATGGCGCAATCGGCAGGAGTTGGTTTAACCAGATTTACACATCATTGCAAACGCTTAACCAATTTAACCCCAATGCGCTACTTGATGATTAAGCGCCTAGAATTATCAAAGCAAATACTTGTTGAACAAGAAGAATTAAGTGTTGCAGAAGTAGCATTTAGTTGCGGATTTTCAACTAGCCAGTATTTTTCGACCGTTTTCAAAAAACACGAAAAATGTACCCCTATTGAATACCGAAATAAAATGCTTGAAGCGGTATAAATTTCACTTTTAAAGTAACTTTATTGTTGTTTAAATTTTTTCACTGAATAAAAATAAACAAGATTAGCGCACTATTTAGTTATTTTTCAATTTCATAACTTTTCCGTTTAAAAATATTACAAATGAAACAAATAGTAAAACCATTAGTTTACACATTGGTACTTTCTCTATGTGTATTAGTAAGCTGTAAAAATGCTGATAAAAAAGAAGAAGAATCGGTAGAAACTGCAGTAGTTGAAGAACAAGCACCATTTTTTAAATTGTCATTAGCACAATGGTCTATGAATAAGATGATTAGATTTGACAGTGTGAGCCCATATACTTTTGCAGCAAAAGCCAAAGAGTGGGGATTTGAAGGAATAGAATATGTTAGCCAATTATATACAAGAGAGCTGGCAAAGTACGATAGTGTTGAAGAAGGAATGAAAGCGATTATAGAACGTTGCAAACAAGAAAGTGAAGCTGCTGGTGTAGAGAATGTATTGATTATGGTTGATCGCGAAGGAGATTTAGCCTCACCAGATGAAGCCGCAAGAAATCAAGCAGTCGAAAATCATAAAAAGTGGGTAGATGCCGCCGCAGAATTAGGGTGTCATGCAATTCGAGTTAACACTAGTGGGACCAATGATCCTGCTGAGTATTTAGCGTCAGCTCAAGATGGATTACGCAAATTGTCTACGTATGCAGCAACAAAAAATATTAATGTAATTGTTGAGAATCATGGTGGTCTGTCTTCAGATGCACCTAAATTGGTAGAGGTGATCAATGCGGTTAATATGCCAAATTGTGGTACGCTTCCAGACTTTGGTAATTGGTGTATTACTTGGGGAGAAAATGGATGTGATGAGGCTTATCCAGATATGTACGACGGATTAGAACGTTTAATGACTGTGGCAAAAGCCGTTAGTGCCAAGTCACATGATTTTGATGAAGAGGGTAACGAAACGCAAAAAGACTATGTAAGAATGCTTCAAATAGTTAAAGATGCGGGTTACACTGGATATATTGGGGTAGAATATGAAGGGAATGTATTAGGTGAAGCAGAAGGAATTATTGCTACTAGAGATCTATTGATCAATGCAGCCAAGAAGGTAAACTAACTAAAACAACTAACTAATGAAAACTAAGATACAAGCGCAACTATCATTTATGATGTTCCTCGAGTTCTTTATTTGGGGAGGATGGTTTGTAACGCTGGGAGCATTTCTAGGGAACAATTTAAATGCAACAGGAGCAGAAACAGCCATGGCGTATTCAACGCAATCTTGGGGAGCAATTATTGCACCTTTTATAATTGGGTTAATTGCAGATAGATATTTTAACGCAGAGAAAATTTTAGGTGTACTCCATATTATAGGGGCAATATTAATGTATCAGATGTCTCAAACAGGAGAATTTAGTGGATTCTATCCTTATGTTCTTGGATACATGATATTATATATGCCAACATTGGCGCTCGTAAATTCGGTATCGTTTAACCAAATGAATGATCCAGCAAAACAGTTTCCAATGGTGAGAGTTTTTGGAACAATTGGATGGATAATTGCAGGGCTTTTAATCAGTTTCGCCTTTAAGTGGGATTCTATCGAGAATATAGGCCAAGGAATGTTGTCAAATACGTTTACAATGGTTGCAATTGCTTCTGCTGTTTTAGGACTTTTTAGTTTTACCTTACCAAAAACACCACCAAGCACGAAGAAAGGAGAAAAAGTAACTATCTCTGAAATTTTAGGGCTTGAGGCATTAAGTCTGTTGAAAGATAGAAACTTTCTTATTTTCTTTTTGTCATCGGTTTTAATTTGCATTCCACTGGCATTTTATTATCAAAATATAAGTCCTTTCCTCACAGAATTAAAGGTTGAAAACTCTACTGCTTGGGCTTCACTAGGTCAAATTTCAGAAGTAGGTTTTATGCTATTACTACCTTTCTTCTTTAAGAAATATGGTTTCAAAAAAACAATTCTTTTTGGGATGCTAGCCTGGGGGATTAGATATGCCTTATTTGCCTATGGAAATGCTGGAGATCTCTTCTTCATGCTAGCCATTGGAATTGCACTTCATGGTATATGTTATCACTTTTTCTTTGTGTCGGGACAAATTTATACTGATTCTAAGGCAGGAGAAAAAGTTAAAAGTGCGGCACAAGGATTAATTACATTAGCGACTTATGGAGTTGGTATGCTGGTAGGTTTTTGGGTCGCGGGTCAGATAGTAGATAAAAATGCCTTAGCCGATGGTACGCATAGTTGGCAAGATGTATGGACATTCCCAGCATTATTTGCAATTGGTGTGTTAATAGTATTTGCCTTGTTGTTTAAAAATGAAAAAGTAGAATATAAAGCTTAAGAATTTACTTAATGAGTAATAAAATAAGATTAGGAATATTAGGAGGTGGAGGAGATTCGCTTATTGGTATTGTGCATCGAATTGCATCTTCAATGTTTGATAAGTATGAGATTGTAGGTGGTGTGTTTAACCCAAATTGGGAAGATAATATTGGATTTGCACGTGAGTTGGGATTGTCAGAAGATAGGGTATATATAGATTTTGATACTATGGTTAAGGAAGAATCTAAGCTTCCAGAAGACCAGCGTGTACAAGTAGTTTCTATTCTTACACCTAATTTCTTGCATTATCCAATGGCTAAAAAGCTGTTGCAAAATGGGTTTAATGTGATTTGTGAAAAACCAATGACCACTACCTACGAAGAGGCAAAAGATCTAAACGAAACATTAGCCAATACTGGGCTCGTATTTGCGGTTACTTATACCTATACGGGGTATCCAATGATACGTCAGATGCGTCAAATGATTGCCGAGGGTGCCATTGGGCCTATTCAGAAGATCGACTCACAATATTATCAGGGATGGATCAACCCAATAATTCATGATGCAGAACTTAGAGCCAATACTTGGCGATTGGATCCTGAGAAGGGAGGAATAAGCTGTTGTATTGGGGATATAGGTACACATGCTTTTGATATGATTGAATATGTGACACAACTAAAGGTGGGTGAAGTGTTAGCAGATCTAAATTATGTATACGACGATAATCAAATGGATGTTGACGGTACCGTATTAATTAGGTGTACCAATGGAGTAAAGGGATTAATCAGAGCCTCACAAATTGCATCAGGAGAAGAGAATAATTTTAGAGTGAATATTTACGGAAGAAAGGGAGGTTTAAAATGGGAACAAGAAAATCCAAATTATTTATACTGGATTGAAGACGGCCAACCAATAAGAGTCTTAAAGCCAGGACATGCTTATAATAGTGAAATTAGTCTGGACGGAACGAAACTACCTCCGGGGCATCCCGAAGGTATTTTCGATTCTATGGCCAATATCTATAAAGGTGTTGCTAAGGCTATAAATGGAGAAGATTATGATCACGGTGAATTTCCAACCATGATTGATGGAGTTCGTGGTATGAACTTCATTGAATGTGTCGTTGCTTCACACAAGAACGGAAATGTTTGGACTAAAATTGAAGATTAAGAAATGAGAACTATAAAAGGACCAGCTATATTTTTTGCTCAGTTCATGGACGATAAAGCACCATTTAATTCTTTAGAAGGTTTATGTCAATGGGCGAGCGATCTAGGATATAAAGGAGTGCAAATACCAACCGACCCTTCATTAATAGATTTAAAGACGGCAGCAGAAAGTCAGACGTATTGTGATGAACTCAAAGGTAAAATCAATAGTTACGGATTAGAGATAACAGAACTTTCTACCCATATTCAAGGGCAGTTGGTAGCGGTGCACCCAGCACATGATATCATGTTTGATGCATTTGCACCAAACGAAATTAAAGGAAATTATAAGGCCAGAACAGAATGGGCTACCCAGCAAGTTAAAGATGCGGCCGTTGCCAGTAGAAGATTAGGTTTAAAGGCGCATGCTACTTTTTCGGGTTCATTACTTTGGCCAGCAGTACATCCTTGGCCACAACAGCCAAAAGGTTTAGTAGATCTTGGGTTTAAGGAGTTAGCAAAAAGATGGACTCCAATCTTAGATGTTTTTAAAGAAAACGGTGTTGCATGTTGTTATGAAGTCCATCCTGTCGAAGATATTCATGATGGAGATACATTTGAAAGATTTCTTGCAGCAACAAATGATCATAAGGCAGTTAATATTTTGTATGATCCATCGCACTTTGTGCTACAACAATTAGATTACATACAATATATAGATCATTATCATGAATTTATAAAAGCCTTTCATGTAAAAGACTCTGAGTTTAACCCAACAGGAAAGAAAGGAACATTTGGTGGTTATAATGATTGGAGGGATAGGGCTGGACGTTATCGTTCGCCAGGAGATGGGCAAGTTGATTTTAAAACAATTTTCACGAAACTTACTGAATACGGCTGTGATGTTTGGGCGGTCTTAGAATGGGAATGTGTTATTAAAAGTCCAGAACAAGGAGCTAGAGAGGGCGCACCATTTATTCAAAGGCACATCATAGAGGCTACGCAAAAAGCATTTGACGATTTTGCAGGAGGTGATGTAGACGAACAGCAATTAAGAAATATTTTAGGCATTTAAATTGAAAAATGTACTGTACATACTAATCATTGTTGCTTTGGTAGGGTGTAAAAAAGAAACACCATACAAAGAAGTAGATGGATGGACCATCCTTTTTGATGGTTCTGGCTATGAGCATTGGAGAGGCTTTCAAAATATTGAGGTGCCCAAAGAGTGGACAATTGAAGATGGCGCTATGGCTTATACTCCAAGCAATCAAGGGGGAAAAACCATTGTGTCAAAAAAGCAGTATACAAATTTTATACTGTCATTAGAATGGAAAATTAGTAAAGGAGGTAACAGTGGTATCTTTTGGGGCGTAAGTAATGATGAGAAATATTCGGTAGCATATCAAACAGGCTTGGAGGTTCAGGTCAGAGATAATGAGATTGCTAAAGATACCTTGGTGTTGCCAAAACACCGAGCAGGGGCAATTTTTGATATCATTGCACCCGCAAAAGATGTAGCTAAGCCAATTGGTGAATGGAATACATGCCAAATACATGTAGATTATAAGGCGAATGCCGCAAAGGTAACAATGAACAATGTGTTGATTTTAGACTTTCCATTAGAGGGTCCTGGCTGGGAGCAACTTGTAAGTCAATCAAAATTTAGAGACTGGGAAGGATTTGGAGAATATAAGACTGGATTTATTGGTCTTCAAGATCATGGTAACAACGTTTGGTATAGAAATATTAAAATAAAAGAACTCTAGTATGCGAAGAATAATTTTATTAACCGCAGTTTTTGCCCTAACTATAGGCTGTAAGTCAGAAAAGGAAAAAGAAGTAGTTGTTGAAGAAGAGAAAGTTGTTGAGACGCCGTCTTCAGGTGCTACTACAAGCGAATGGATTGTATTATTTGATGGGACAGATTTTAATCAATGGAGAGGATATAATACGAACGAGATGTACTCAGAATGGACCATCGAAGACGGAGCTATGGCGTTCACCCCAGGTGAAGAAGGAGGTAAAAACATTATAACAAAAGATAAGTTTAAAAACTTTGTTTTGTCACTGGAATGGAAAATATCAAAAAAAGGAAATAGCGGCATTTTTTGGGCAGTGCATGAAGATGAAAAGTTTGGAGAGGCATACCAAACTGGACCAGAAATACAAGTATTAGATAATGCCGAACATCCAGATTCTTTTGTAGCTGAGGGGACACACAAAGCAGGCTCGCTATACGATTTGATCAAATGTCCGCCAGAATTAGTGAACCCAGCAGGCGAATGGAATCATGTTGAACTTGAAGTAAATTATGATAAAAATACGGGCAAACTAAAAATGAATGGGAAAGAAGCATTTACATTTCCCGTAAAGGGAGAAGCTTGGGACAGCATGATAGAGAATTCTAAGTTTAAAGGTTGGGAAGGATTTGGTAAATATCATGAAGGGCATATTGGATTGCAAGACCACAGTGACAAGGTGTGGTATCGCAACATCAAGATTAAGAAAATTTAGTAACTTGAATACTTGCTAACGCATACGTTAGTTATTTAAAGAGCCCAGTACTGGGCTCTTTTTTTTGTATAAAGTTGACGAAACTGAAATATTAAAGTATCTTAGATATTCACTTTATAACCAACTTAAAATGAAAAGATTAATCATCGCAGTTGTTGCATTTTTTCTCATCAACATTGGGTTAAATGCGCAAACAGGGAAAGTATTTGACCAGCTTTCACATACAAGTAAAATTTTAAAAATGGATAGAAATTATGCGGTTTACCTTCCGCCAGATTATGAGTCTTCAGATCGCAGTTATCCTGTTTTATATTTATTACATGGAGCTGGAGATGATCAAACGGGTTGGGTACAATTTGGTGAAGTATTACATATTACAGATAAAGCCATAAAAGAAGGAAAAGTAACACCCATGATTATAGTTATGCCTGATGCTTTTACCACACAGTTAGGGTACTTTAATCAAATAGATGGGAGCTGGAATTATGAAGATTATTTTTTTGAGGAACTACTCCCCTACGTAGAAGAAAAATACCGAATAAAAAGTGAAAAGAGGTACAGGGCGATTGCAGGTTTATCAATGGGAGGAGGTGGCTCTTTTATGTACGCCTTGCATCGACCAGATATGTTTTCATCAGCTTGTCCGTTGAGTGCTTACATTGGTCCGCTAACGGTCGAAGAGCTCATGGAGGGGTACAAGAATTTTTATAAAATTGAAGTCACTAAAAAACAAGCCGAACCGTATTTCAAGAAACACAATGCGTTAGAATTAATTAAAGGAATGACTAAAGAACAAATAGAATCGGTGAGATGGTACATAGATTGTGGAGATGACGATTTTCTGTTCGAAGGGAATAGTTTAATTCATATAGAACTTAATAAGCGACAAATTAAACATGAATATCGTGTTAGAGATGGTGGACATACATGGACCTATTGGCGTGATTCACTTCCCGAAGTTTTAAAATTTGTATCAGACGCTTTTCATCAGTATTAGAAGCTATTAGCATAGTTAATTGTGCACTACTTTATAGCACGATTGTAACAAACGTTTCATTTACGCATCTTTAGGTTAACTAACTATACCACCGCGTGTGCGATATGCACGCATTAATTAACCAAAATTTTTGTTTATGAAACAACAACTACTTCTGTGGGGTATAGTATTGTGTTTATCTGCATGTACTTCTCCAAAACAACTAAGCATTGATGCAATTTTTAGTAGCCGTTTTGATCACAAGATGATTTCAAGCGGGCCCAATTACCCCGATTTCAATACGCGCAAGGACAGTTTAGATCTGTTCCTAGTAGCCCTTCATGAAGGATATACAAAGGAAGAATTTAAACGAAAATCAGGATGGAATGATCAAACCTTACAACAACAAATTGCCTTACTTACAACAAAGCAATGGCTCTTGGAGTTGCCCGATTATCACCCAACCATATTTATTGCAAATCACCAACAAGGAGAGTCACTTTATAACTATAGCTTGCCAATAGCACTTGAAATTGCGACAACTGTCGAAGATCAAATTCTGTCGTTACGGCGAAACTATAAACAATTAAACCTTGCAGAAACCCATGACTTTGAGCACATGTCATTTCTTTTACTAAGCAATGTTTTATTAGATAACTGGCAAATAAATACCATTGAAGAAAAGTTTTTAAAAGCGCCTCAACGGCCACTTCGTCATGGTAAAAACTATTATTATGCATTACTTCAAAATGAAACACACCCAAAAGAGGCCTTTGGGATATTTGGAAACCAATACAAAAAAATAAATGACACACTAACTATAGCTGTTTATGGGAATAACAGAAATATAGTGTCAAAGCAACTTAATGACTCCATATTTGTTGAAGATCTATTAAAAAAAGTTCCAATAATTAATAATGAGGACAATAATAAGCTCTCACTAATGGCACAGAACTTTTCGGTGCATTTACTGGAGATTTTAGAAACTAATCGTGATTATAGCAAGCATGTTTACCGAACCATGGGATATGCAAAAGGGATTAGCTTCGAAGAATTTTACATATGGTGGTATCATTTCATATATACACAAGCTACCAAGATGTTAGCAGAAAATGGATTATTATCGATACCAGAAACGGGGAATTTTTATTATGCTATTAACAATTAAAAAGCGCACTCGAGAGTGCGCTTTTCCACCATTATTACTACTACTATTAATCAACAAATTTGTTAAATGATGGTAGATTGTCCAAGATGTATGTTCTTAAAATTGAGATTAGAATCATTAGGATGATTGATGTAATCTTCAATAAAGTCACCTACATTACTGGTTTTAATATTGTCGTATTTGGTATTTAAATCGGGTGTTGTGATATATAATTTCAATGATTTGTCGACAGCAGTTCTAATCATTTCAGCCTCTTCGCGTAAATCAAAATGGTCTAAAAGCATCGCGGCCGATAAAATTGAAGCAATAGGATTGGCAATATTTTTACCTTTTGCCTGCGGGAAGGACCCATGAATAGGTTCAAACATTGCATGCTTGTCACCAATAGAAGCAGAGGCTAACAATCCAATAGAACCGCCAATAACGCTAGCTTCATCACTAATTATATCACCAAACATGTTTTCGGTAAGAATCACGTCAAATTGCTTAGGATTTAAGATCATTTGCATAGCTGCATTATCAACAAACAAGAATTCTAGATAGACATCAGGATAATTCTTTGCGACTTCTCTCACTACACGCCTCCATAAACGCGAACTTTCCAGCACATTGGCTTTATCTACCAAGGTTACCTTTTTCTTTCGAGATAATGCTGCTTTAAATGCTAAATGAGCTATTCGCTCAATTTCGTGACGTGAGTACTCGCATAAATCAGATGCAGTATTCTGGTCTTCACTTAAATGTTTTTTACCAAAATAAATCCCACCGGTTAGCTCTCTATAAATGCTAATATCGGTGTCTTTAATAATATTTTGCTTTAAGGGAGATTTGTTTAATAAGGTCTCGTACGCTTTTACAGGTCGTATATTGGCATATAGCCCGAGCTCTTTTCTCAGTCGTAAAAGTCCCTGCTCAGGTCTAACTTTTGCCGATGGATCGTTATCATATTTAGGATCACCAATTGCCCCAAATAATATGGCATCGGTGTTTTTGCACAGTGTTAGCGTGTTCTCAGGTAATGGGTCTCCATGTTCATCTATAGCAATGGCTCCAACCGGAGCATAGGTGAAATTAAAATCATGATCAAACTCAGAAGCAATAGCTTTTAAAACTTTAATAGCTTGATCAATAACTTCTGGCCCAATGCCATCACCTGGTAAAACAGCTATATTCAAATTCATGATTAAGACACAATTTCCTTATATACTTTACTCGTTTCTATAATTTGATGAATATCGTTATCATCAATTTCTTTTTTCTTATCGGCAAAGGCTAAGAAGTTTTTATATACTTCGTCTAATTGAAGCTTGGTTAATTCATAACCAACATTTTTAGCTCTATAAGCCAATGCAGCTCGTCCGCTTCTTGCTGTTAAAACAATAGCCGACTCTGTTACACCAACGTCCTTTGGATCGATAATCTCGTAAGTTTCTCGATTTTTAATTACACCATCTTGATGAATACCAGAGCTATGTGCAAAGGCATTAGCTCCAACAATTGCTTTGTTAGGTTGGGTGTATATTCCCATGCTATCAGAAACCAATTGGCTAATTCCGTAAAGCATAGAGGTATTAATATTTGTATCTAAGTTTAAGTAAGGGTGTTGTTTTAAAATCATTACCACCTCTTCAAGAGCAGTATTTCCTGCACGCTCACCAATACCATTTATGGTACATTCAATTTGTCGTGCACCATTGATAACACCTTCAATGGAGTTTGCAGTGGCCAGCCCGAGATCATTATGGCAATGGCAAGATAAAATAGCCTTATCTATCCCTTTGACATTTTCCATGAGGTATTTCATTTTTGCACCATATTCATGCGGTAAACAATACCCAGTTGTGTCAGGAATATTTAACACAGTAGCACCTGCCTTAATAACCGCTTCACAGACTCTGGCCAAATAATCATTGTCAGTTCTTCCAGCGTCTTCAGCATAAAACTCAACATCTTCAACAAAGGTTTTGGCATACTTTACTGCGGCAACTGCACGTTCAATTATGTCTTCCCTGTTAGATTTAAATTTATGTTGTATATGAGAATCTGAAGTTCCAATACCAGTGTGAATTCTGGGTCTTCTCGCATGTGCTAGCGCGGCACCGGCAACTTTAATATCGTTTTCTACAGATCTTGTCAATCCACAAACAGTAGCATTTTTAACTATCTTAGAAATTTCTTCTACCGATTTAAAATCGCCAGGACTTGAAACAGGGAAACCTGCTTCAATAATATCTACGCCCAGCTGGTCAAGCTGTTCGGCAATAATTAATTTCTGTTCAGTATTTAACTTGCATCCAGGGACTTGCTCCCCATCGCGTAAAGTGGTGTCAAAAATTTGTACGTTGGTATTAGACATTTTGCAAAATATATTTTCTAATTGTATTACGAATTTATATTTTGGAGTTTTAAAGCATTTTATAGAGTTTTATACATTACGATGTTTAACCCTAATTGCTAACACCTAAATAATTGTAAATCAACATTATATATTGATTTTTACACTATGACTAAAGAACAAAAAGATAACTTGTTTGTACTTATAAAATCACTGTCAAAATCAGAAAAGCGACAGTTCAAACTTTATGTTGGTCGTTTGGGTGTAAATGAAGACTCTAAATTTTTACAACTTTTTAATGTTCTAGACAAGCTCAATAACTATGATGAGGCTACTATTTTAAAGAAAGGGATTGTAAAAAAACAACAACTTTCAAACTTAAAAGCACACCTCTACAAGCAAATACTTATTAGCTTGAGATTAAACCCTTCACATCAGAATGTTCGTATTCAAATTCGCGAACAGCTTGATTTTGCAACAATACTCTATCATAAAGGGCTGTATAAGCAAAGCTTGAAGATTTTAGATAAAGCCAAGTCGCTCGCCGTTGCCAATGAAGAGAAAAATGTAGCTTATGAAATAATTGAATTAGAAAAGGTCATTGAATCGCAATACATCACGAGAAGTATTAGTAACAGAGCCGACGAACTCACCATTCAGGCAAAAGATGTGAGTAGACAAAATGTACTGGCTAGTAAACTTTCAAATTTATCCTTGCAATTATACGGACTGTTCTTAAAAACCGGCTATGTTAAAAATGATGAAGAGTACAATAGAGTTACTAAGTACTTTCATGATAGATTGCCTAAATATGATATTAATGATCTTGGTTTTAGAGAAAAACTTTGGCTGTACAAATCATACTTGTGGTATAGTTTTTTAACACAAGATTTTCTCTCTTGTTATAAATATTCAAAAAAATGGGTTGATCTTTTTCATGACAATCCTGCTATGATCAAACTTAATCCAGTGTTTTTTTTAAGAGGAAATCAGTATTTATTGGAGGCCTTATTTTTTATAAAACATCACGAAAAGTTTAAAGAAGCCTTAACAAGTCTTGAAACAATAAGTCAAGAAAATTGGTTCCCAAAAGATGATAATGTTGAGAGTTTGACATTTCTTTATCTATACAGCAATAAGTTTAATTTGCATTTCATGGAAGGCACCTTTAGGGAAGGATTGCCAATAATTGATGAGGTGCTAACTGGAATCCAAAAACATAAAAGCAGATTAGATGAGCATCATGTTATGGTGTTTTATTATAAGATTGCTAGCCTATATTTTGGAATTGGTGAGAATAGAAAATGTATTGAGTATTTAGATAAAATAATAAGCAATAGATCGTTGGAAATGCGCGAAGATTTGTTGTGTTTTTCAAGGATATTAAATCTTGTAGCGCATTATGAAGCAGGATTAGACTACAATTTAGATGCATTAATCAAAAGCACCTATAAGTTTTTAATTAAGATGGAGGATTTATATGAGGTGCAAAAAGAAATGATAAAGTTTTTGAGAGGACTCGGCGATATTTACCCTCACGAACTAAAGAGGGAGTTTATTAAACTGCTGGAGAAATTAAAACAATACGAAGATCATCCATACGAAAGAAGGGCATTTTTATACCTTGATGTGATCTCATGGCTAGAAAGCAAAATAGAAAATAAATCGGTTGATGTGATTATAAGAGAGAAATTTCAGAAATTAAATCCATCAAATTAAAATATCTAGAAAAATATTTGGTTATTAAATTTTTATAACTGAATATTTGCACAGACAAAGTTCAAACACATACTGAATGTTATCAAGAAAGGTGGAGGGAATAGACCCTGTGAAACCTTAGCAACCCTTTACAATTTTGAGGTACTTCTCAAAATGTAAAGAAGGTGCTAAATTCTACCCTGATTTAGAAGTCAAACTAATCGTAAGCGAAATGTCTTCTAAAACATATTGGATAGATAACAATAATGCGTATTCTATAGATACTTCATTCTTCTTTATAACATTTTAATTAATCATTTATGATGATGTTTTGACATATAAAATGTTATTGTGGAGCATAATTTATTACATACAAAAATATACAACTATAGCACCTTTAGCGGGAAAAGTTGTCCTGAGATTAATTTAAGTTATCAACTGTTCGGGAAACCGCTAGGTGAGGCTCCAATAATTTTGGTGAACCATGCGCTAACTGGAAACAGTCACGTGGCTGGAGAAAATGGATGGTGGAAAGAGCTTATAGGTGCTAATAAGATTATAGATACCAATGCCTTTACCATTTTATCATTTAACATACCTGGGAATGGGTATGACGGTTTTGTGGTTGATAATTACAAAGATTTTGTAGCTCGAGATGTGGCGCAGCTATTTTTACAAGGATTAGCACAATTAGAGATTAAGCAACTATTTGCAATTATTGGTGGGTCGTTAGGTGGAGGTATAGCTTGGGAAATGGCGGTTCTTAGTCCTGATATAACAACGCATTTAATACCAATTGCTAGCGATTGGAAATCGACTGATTGGTTGATTGCTAATTGTCAGATTCAAGAACAATTCTTAAACAACTCAAGTAATCCGGTTCATGACGCACGTATGCATGCTATGTTATGCTATCGTACACCCGAATCTTTCAAAGAACGTTTTCAACGAACAAAAAATGAAGATTTAGAAATGTTTAATGTTGAGAGTTGGTTGCTGCATCATGGGAAGAAATTGCAAGAACGTTTTCAGTTATCGGCTTATAAGCTAATGAATCAATTGTTAAAAACTATTGATGTAACTAAAGATAGAAAGGCCAATTTTAAGGTACTTGATACTATTAAGGCAAAAATACACATCATTGGCGTAGATTCTGATTTGTTTTTTACTGCAGACGAAAATAGAGAAACCCAAAAACAACTTGCTTTAACACATCCAAATGTCACCTATCATGAAATCAATTCGGTGCACGGCCACGACGCTTTTCTAATAGAGTACAAGCAGTTAGAAAAGATAATTCAAGGGATTTTCAAACCAGAAGAGCACCAGAAAAGAATAAAAGTATTGAAGTTTGGGGGTAAATCATTAGCCAATGGTAAAGGTATAGAAAGGGTACTATCCATTATTGAAGATAAGGTTAATCAGGGCGAGCGGATCGCGGTGGTCGTATCGGCAAGAGGAAACGCAACCGACGAGCTTGAAGCTATTTTAGATAAAGCTGTTAAGAATCAAGACTATAAAGATTTGTTGGCTTCATTTAAGGCATACCAAACTGCAATTCACAATACTATTGATTTTTCAAGAGAATTTGAGACTTTAGATAAGCTCTTTGAAGGTGTAAAGTTACTTGGTGATTACAGCAATAAAACCAAAGATGAAATATTAGCGCAAGGCGAATTAATTTCGGTAAAATTAATCTCGCAATTACTTAATGATAAAGGAATTAAGGCCAATGCTACTGACGCAAGAACCCTTATAAAAACAGATGCCAATTTTGGAGATGCCCAACCCTTGACAAAACTTACTAAAGAAAATGTGATTACGCATTTTGAAAAGTACAATGGACAGACTGTAAATGTGGTCACTGGTTTTATTGCATCAAATACCAATAATGAAACGACCACATTAGGTAGAAATGGGAGCAACTATACAGCTTCATTATTGGCCAACTATTTAGATGCAGAAGAGTTGCAAAACTATACGCATGTAAATGGCATATATACGGCAAATCCAGATTTTGTAAAAGAGGCAAAAAAGATAGAAGAACTCTCTTTTAACGAGGCCAACGAATTGGCAAATTTTGGTGCAAATGTGTTGCATGCCAAAACTATTATTCCATTGCTGGAGAAAAATATTGCACTCAGAATTTTAAATACATTCAACCCAGATGATAAAGGAACCTTAATTACTGCAAGACAAAATAAAGGAGGTATTAAGTCGCTATCAGTATTAGATAACGTAGCATTGGTTAATCTTGAAGGGCGAGGATTATTAGGAAAAGTTGGTGTAGACGCAAGAATATTTAGAGCCTTAAGTAACCAAAATATTAGTGTAAGTATTATTTCTCAAGGCTCAAGTGAGCGAGGTATTGGTCTTGTTATTGATGCACATAAGGCGCAACAGGCGGTAATTGCTTTAGAGCGTGAATTTGAAAGCGATTTTTATTCAAAGGATGTCAACAACATCGAAATTGTAGATGATGTCTCTGTGATATCAATTATTGGACAAGATTTAAGCACTTTTCATAAGCCTTACAACACGTTAATAAGAAATCAGGTTGTACCACTGTTATTCAATAATACTGTGACTGGAAAGAATGTTAGCCTGGTGGTCCGTAAAAAAGATTTACATAAAGCACTAAATGTAATACATGGTGAGATCTTTGGAATTTCAAAGAAAGTAAATTTGGCAATTTTTGGACATGGTTTGGTTGGAGGGACCTTGATTGATCAAATAATCTCTTCTGCTAGCGATATCGAGCAACGTAAAGGAGTTAAACTCAATATTTTTGCCATCGCCAATTCTAAGAAATTACTATTAAATGAAAGCGGAGTAGATACGAATTGGCGAACAAAAATTAGCAAGGGTAATACCTATACGGTAGATGATATTATTACCTATGCGAAAGAGCATCATTTAGAAAATTTAATAGCAATAGATAATACCGCGAGTGTCGACTTTGTTGCTAATTATACCAAATTAGTGGATCATGGTTTTGATTTAGTTTCATCAAACAAAATTGCCAATACAATTGGACTAGATTTTTACAAAGAATTACGTGTGCATTTGAACAAAAACCAAAAAAGGTATTTGTATGAAACCAATGTAGGAGCTGGGTTACCACTCATAGATACCATAAGACTTTTGCACTTATCTGGTGAAAATATTACACGCATAAGAGGGGTGTTTTCAGGCTCTTTAAGCTACTTGTTTAATAATTTTTCAAATCAAAAGAGACCCTTTTCAGAGGTATTGCAAGAAGCAGTCGATAAAGGATTCACCGAGCCTGATCCTCGTGAAGATCTTTGCGGTAATGATGTTGCCAGGAAGTTATTAATCTTAGCGAGAGAACTCGATTTGCATAATGAAATTAGTGATGTAAACATTCAAAATTTAATTCCAAAGCCATTAAGAACAATATCAAAAGAAGACTTCTTGGCGTCATTAAGTGCCATGGATAAACAGTATGAGGAAGTAAAAAACCAACAAGAGGACGCTCATGTATTACGATATATTGGTGATCTATATGGTGACCTGTCTGATGACAATGGTGCCCTACTAGATGTTAAGTTGGTTTCAGTGCCCAAAAATTCTCCGCTAGGAGCGTTAAGAGGTTCAGATTCTATTTTCGAAATATATACAGAGTCTTATGGAGAGCAGCCACTAGTAATTCAAGGAGCAGGAGCAGGAGCAAAAGTCACCGCTCGTGGCGTTTTTGGAGATATACTAAAATTAGTAGAAACAAGTATTGATAGATAAAAAACAAATAGGTCGATTTATAACAGGCTGAAAGTAAAAAATAAACATAATGAGTAAACATCAACAAGAAACGGAAGCTATTAGAACACAATTAGAGCGAACACAATTCTTAGAACATTCAAGTCCTTTGTATCTAACATCAAGTTTTGTTTTTGAGGATGCCGAAGATATGCGTGCATCATTTACTGAAGAAAAGGTGCGTAATATTTATAGCCGATTTACCAATCCTAATACTTCAGAATTTGTTGAGAAAGTATGCAAATTAGAAGGAGCTGAAGATGGTTATGCTTTTGCTACAGGAATGGCAGCAGTATTTTCTACACTAGCGGCCTTATTAAATAGTGGCGATCATATTGTTTCGGCGAGATCTGTGTTTGGGTCTACACACACCCTGTTTACCAAATTTTTACCTAAATGGAACATCACTACCAGTTATTTTAAGGTAGATGAAATTGATAAGATTGAAAGCTTAATAACACCAAGCACTAAGATATTATATGCAGAGTCGCCAACAAATCCAGCAGTTGATATATTAGACCTTGAGGCTTTAGGAACCATAGCAAAGAAGCATAATTTAATTTTAGTAATCGATAATTGTTTTGCCACGCCATATTTGCAAAAACCAATACAGTTTGGGGCCGATCTTGTAATACACTCGGCAACAAAACTTATGGATGGTCAGGGCCGTGTATTGGGTGGAGTTACGGTGGGTAGATCAGATTTAATTCGAGAAATTTATTTATTCTCCAGAAATACGGGACCAGCTTTATCGCCATTTAATGCTTGGACCTTGAGTAAGAGTATAGAGACCTTAACGGTTCGAGTAGATAAGCATTGTGAAAATGCTTTGAAAGTAGCTGAGTTTTTAGAAGAACACAAACAGGTCAATTGGGTAAAATATCCGTTTTTAAAGTCACATCCACAATACCATGTTGCTAAGAAGCAAATGCTAAAAGGAGGTAATATTGTTGCATTTGAAATTAAGGGAGGTGTAGCAGCAGGGCGTAAGTTTTTAGATGCCATTAAACTATGTTCACTCTCGGCCAATTTAGGTGATACACGTTCAATTGTTACACATCCAGCATCAACAACGCACAGTAAACTGAGCGTTGAAGACAGACTAGAAGTAAGTATAACCGATGGTTTGGTTCGTGTATCGGTGGGTCTAGAAAATGTAGATGATATTATTGCCGATTTAAAACAAGCACTAGAAGCCTAATTAAACTCACTTAACTTCTTTTTTAAGAACGCATCAGACGAGTCAATTTCCATCTCTACCCAAATTGGGTAGTGGTCAGAAATCTGACGGGTACGCCAATGTATATCATAATATAATTTTCTATTGGTAAACGGTCCTTTACCCTTAGCAATTCTAGCTTGTTCTAACTTATCAATATAGGTAGTATAAGGCCCAAAATTGTGCTGGTCATCTCTAAAAACGGTGTCAAACATATTAAACACTCCGGCATTATTAGTTTTTGCTAACGCCGGGAATTTACTCTTGTTATAGAAGAAAATATGATCAAACATATTGTTTGATTTTGCTGTTGTGGTGTCTTGACCAACAAGCGCATCAACTTCAATAAAATGATTGTCCTTTAATAATTTAAATGCTTTGGCATCTGCCTTGTACAGGTTCATGTCGCCAAGAATAATGAGGTTGTCTGACCAAAGCCGGACTTCCGATTTTTTTGAGAGTCGTTTTTTAAGAAGTTCGAGTAAAAATTGCACTTCGGCTTCTCTAATTTTTTGAGAGGCATCTTTATCACCAGGTTCTAAGTGTAGGGTGATCAACGAGAACTTTTTCCACTCAGCAGTAAAACCAGTTAAATAAGGGACTCTGTTAAACTGCTTTAACTGGTGATTCTGACTTATTTTATGATGTAATATAATCTCACCAGCTTGACCTGAAAAATTGCAACGTCGCTTGTCAAATATAATTAGTGAACGTTCGCTATTAGACCCTTCATGATCACTTACATCATTAAAAATATAACTCCAGTCAGACCCTAAAATACGTAGTAATATTTTTAAAGGTTCAAGATTGGCGCGGCACTCTTGAATAGATATAATATCAAATCGGGACATGATTTCTGCCATATAAAAATAAGACTCAGGTACGCGATTAGAATACGAACCAAAATCTTTTAGGTTCCAACTGCAAAGCAAGAGATTTTTATCTGTCCGTTTTTCTGGAATGCTGTCAAGGGCGTTACGCAGGGCCAATATGTTAGTAATGGTTCGTTTTTTTTCGACATTGGTCATGTGAGGGAAGATCAATGCGTATTGCTGTTTGTTTTCATCACTTATAGGACGAAGGTCGTTATACCAAGGCATTTTGTTGATGTTTGATTAATAGAATACGTCTGGACACTTTGCCCAGTACAGCTACTAATTAAAAATGGGGAGTACAACAAAAGAATTACCAGGTATTAAGATACGTAATTTTTATTGGTTTAGTTATTGGTAATTTTAAAAGAACAGAGTAAACACAATAGCATTACAGTTATATTGAGCCCATTTATAGAATATGAAACAAGAAGTCTTTTTTCTATATTAGCAATATGCTTTCGGCAAAAACAAAATACGGTATTAAGGCGCTTACATTTATGGCAAGATTAGAAGATAAATCGCCCGTACAAATAAGCACCATCGCTGAGAACGAAAATATTTCTCACAAATATCTAGAGAGTATTTTATTAACCTTAAGAAAGGCCAGATTCTTAGGATCAAAAAAAGGTAAAGGTGGAGGCTATTACCTACTAAGAGAACCAAAAGACATTAAAATGGTCGAGGTCATGCGGGTGTTAGAAGGGCCCATTGCCATGGTGCCATGTGTAAGCCTTAATTGGTATGAAAAGTGTGACGACTGCCCAGATGAAAATAAATGTGCAGTACATAAACTCATGATAGATGTTAGAGATAGTACCTTGGCAATCTTCAATAATACTTCTTTAGCAGATTTGATATTCTGAAAATTTCTCGTCATTTTTTCCGAAATCGATAAAAATAGTGCTCAAGTCGATTTTAGGGCCATAAAATTTCTTAAAAAACTTTGATAATAAAATTTTAATACTACATTTGCATCATTAACCTAGTAAACCGATAGGGTAATAGTAAATATAAAAATAGATGATAATAGATAGCTTTTTAAATGTTCAACACAAGACAAAACTTGAGAAGAAAGAATCGGGTGAGAACATTAAACGCAGCCTTGCAAAAACCATTAGTTGGCGTATTGTTGGTACTGCAGACACCATTGTAATTTCATGGGTACTCACCGGGACATTAACATTAGCTTTATCTATTGGAGCTATAGAATTAGTATCAAAAATGCTATTGTATTTCGTACATGAAAGAGCATGGAATCGTGTAAAATGGGGAAAATGAAACGCTTAGAATTAGAAAAATTAAATGTTGAATTAGCAAAGAAGTCACCTCAAGAAATTGTGCAATGGGTGATTAATCATGCTAAAAGACCAGTGGTAACCACCAACTTTAGACCTTATGAAGCCGCTATACTTCATGTGGTAACTCAAGTATTGCCAGGAATTAAAGTAATATGGTGTGATACTGGGTATAATACACCAAACACTTACAAACACGCAGAGAACGTAATTGACTTGTTATCACTTAACATTAAGTTGTACGTACCCAAACAAACATCGGCACACAGAGATGTGGTATTGGGTATCCCAGACGTAGATGATCCAAAGCATCAACTATTTACAAAACAAGTAAAACTAGAGCCATTTAAAAGAGCCATGAAAGAGCATGAGCCAGATGTATGGTTTACCAATATACGTAAAGGGCAAACAAGCTTTAGAGACAGTATTGGTATTTTATCATATGCAGCAGATGGCACTTTAAAGGTGAGCCCGTTTTACAATTTTTCAGATGAAGAATTAGACAGCTATTTAGAGGCACATCAATTACCAAATGAGTTCAAATATTTCGACCCAACAAAAGTATTATCAAATCGCGAATGCGGATTGCACGCCTAAACAAATTTATTATGAGTAGTACCATAAACATCAATCCCTTAGAAAACGAAGCTATCTATATCATTAGAGAAGTGGCAGCACAGTTTGAGAATCCTGTGTTGCTGTTCTCTGGTGGGAAAGATTCAATTACCCTGGTGAGACTTGCGCAAAAGGCTTTTTACCCTGCCAAGATTCCATTTCCATTAATGCATATAGATACGGGACACAATTTCCCAGAAACCATTGAATTTAGAGATAATTTGGTGAAGGAACTCGGACTCGATCTTATTGTAAGAAATGTACAAGACTCAATAGATCAAGGAAAAGTTAAGGAAGAATCTGGTAAATACGCTAGCAGAAATGCCTTGCAAACTACAACCTTACTTGATGCTATCGAAGAATTTAAGTTTGATGCTTGTATTGGTGGAGCACGTCGAGATGAAGAAAAGGCAAGGGCCAAAGAACGTATATTTTCTGTACGAGACGACTTCGGGCAGTGGGATGAAAAGAATCAACGCCCAGAGCTGTTTGACATGCTTAATGGACAAATAGAACTTGGACAAAACGTTCGTGTTTTTCCAATTTCAAACTGGACAGAATTAGACGTATGGTCATATATCGAAAAAGAAAATATAGATATACCGTCCATTTATTTTGCACATACGCGACCAACCTTTATTAGAGATGGACTTATCTGGTCATCAAACGATGAGGTGGTTTATCGTGAGGACAATGAACTAGTAGAAGATCGCCTGGTGCGTTTTAGAACCGTGGGCGACATGAGTTGTACTGCTGCCGTGCTATCATCGGCTACAGATATAAGTTCGGTAGTTCAGGAGATACGTGAATCTTCAATTTCGGAACGAGGAGCACGAATAGATGATAAAAGGTCTGAAGCTGCCATGGAGAAACGTAAACAACAGGGTTATTTCTAACCAAAAATAGTGACCAAATCTTAAGTTACCCTAACGAAAATCAAGGGATCTCAAAAAAACATATTATGAAAGTTTTAAAAATAGCAACAGCAGGGAGTGTAGATGACGGGAAGAGTACTTTAATAGGACGTATTCTTTATGACACCAAATCGCTAACAAACGATAAATTAGAAGCCATTGAGCGTGCAAGTAGACAAAAAGGTTTTGATTACCTCGATTTCTCATTTGCAACTGATGGGTTAGTGGCAGAGCGAGAGCAAGGAATTACCATTGATGTGGCACATATCTATTTTTCAACACAACGTAAAAGCTACATTATAGCAGATACCCCAGGACATATTGAGTATACACGAAATATGGTTACAGGAGCATCTACCTCTCAGGCTGCCATTATTTTAATAGATGCCAGAAAAGGAGTGATTGAACAAACCAATCGCCATTTCTTTATCAATAACCTTTTACGTATTAAAGACGTAATAGTGGCTATTAACAAAATGGATCTAGTTGATTATTCAGAAGAAGTATATGAAGGAATCAAACAAGATTTTGAAGCTCTAATGAGTAAGCGCGACTATCAAGATCAATCCATAACATTTATTCCAGTAAGCGCGCTTAAAGGAGATAATGTTGTGCATGGATCAGATAATATGCCTTGGTATACAGGTGAGACGCTTTTACAACATCTTGAAGAATTAGATAATGAAGATATTTATAACACAGGAACACCAAGATTTCCAGTGCAATACATAATTAGACCAAAAACCAACGATTTTCATGATTTTAGAGGATATGCAGGAAAAGTGTATGGTGGTGATTTAAATGTAGGTGATGAGGTAGTTGTACTACCATCACAAACAAATTCAAAGATCAAAGACATTTATGTGTACGATCAACAATATAAAACGGCAGCCAGAAGATCATCAGTAACAATTACACTCGAAGACGATATCAATGTAAGTCGAGGTGATATGATTGTTAAAAAAGAAGATCTGCCTACCATAGAGAAACAGTTTACGGCGACCATTAGCTGGATGGATGCCAAACAATTGCGACATGGACAGAAATATCTATTGCAACATGGAATCAATAAGGTATTGGCAAGAGTAGAACAAATACATCATAAAATTCAACCAGACTATTCGGGAATAGAACCAGATGTAGAAAGTCTGCAAATGAATGATATAGCATCGGTGACCTTTAAAGTAAACAGGGCTATCTATTTTGATCCATTTAAAGAGCATCGTACAAATGGGTCATTTATTTTAATCGATTCACAATCAAATAATACCGTTGGAGCCGGATTTATTCAATAGTGCTCTGCCAAAAAAGCTTAAACCAACCCACATAAAAAATCAAATTTAAAACCTCATAAAAAAGAAGAGGGAGGGAAATAGTATGCAAAGTTTTAGAACCGAAATAGAAAACCCAATAGTTGAAAAAGACATTATCGAGTTAGAACAGAAAATTCGATTGTTCAAGGAGGGGCATATAGACGAGGAGCGTTTTAGAAGCCTGCGCTTAGCAAGAGGAGTCTATGGGCAACGGCAATTTGGTGTGCAAATGATAAGAATTAAGCTGCCATATGGGAAGGTAACTAGTAAACAATTGACACGCATTGCCGATGTTTGTGATGAATATTCTACTGGAAACCTTCATATCACCACTAGACAAGACATACAAATTCATTATGTGAGTTTAGATAGAACACCCCAACTGTGGGCAGAACTAGAAAAGGATGATGTTACGCTTCGTGAAGCATGTGGTAACACAGTGCGAAATGTTACCGCGAGTGCAACTGCCGGAATAGATATGAACGAACCCTTTGATGTAACACCTTATGCAGACGCCGTTTTCAAATTCTTTTTGCGCAATCCTATCTGTCAGGAAATGGGACGTAAATTTAAAATGTCGTTTTCATCTTCAGATAATGATACGGCATTGAGCTATATTCATGATCTTGGATTTATTCCAAAAATACATGATGGACAACGCGGATTTAAAGTTTTGCTTGGTGGCGGTTTAGGTTCACAACCAAGACATGCAGATGTACTTTTTGAATTTTTACCAACCGAAAAGTTAATTCCGGTTATTGAGAGTGTGCTTCGTGTTTTTGATCGTCATGGTGAACGCGCAAAACGCCTAAAAGCACGAATGAAATTTTTAATCAAGGACATAGGTTTAGAGAAGTTTGTTTCGCTTATTAAAGAAGAGCAAGCAGCGCTGTCCAATCCTGAAGTGCTTATTGATACCACCAACTTTGATCGCCCTATTGAGATTTCAAAAATTAATAGTCAAGAACAGGTTAGTGTTAACCAATCAGAATTTAATGCCTGGAAAGAACTAAATGTTATCCCACAAAAACAAAAAGGATTTTTTGCAATTGGTGTGAAAGTGAGGCTTGGTAATTTTTCAACAGATAAGGCAAGAAAACTAGCAACACTAATACAAAAGTATGCTGCAGACGAATTACGATTTACGTTGCGACAAAATATACTTATTAGGCATGTAAGTGAAGATTTGTTGCCACTGTTTTATAAGGAATTACAACAACTTGGCTTTGTTGATTTGGGATATAACTCAATAACCGATATAACAGCATGCCCAGGTACGGATACCTGCAACCTTGGAATAGCCAGCAGCACAGGGATGGCCAATGAATTAGAACGCGTATTGCTTTTAGAATATCCGCACTTGGTGCGTAGCAAAGCCTTAACCATTAAAATTAGTGGTTGTATGAATGCCTGTGGACAGCACAATATGGCCCATATCGGTTTTCAAGGAATGTCAATTAGAACCAAAGATAAGAGAGTAGCACCAGCAGTACAGATTTTATTAGGAGGTGGTGTTTTAGGTAATGGAGAGGGCAGGTTTGCAGATAAGGTAATTAAGCTACCTTCAAAAAGAGGACCAGAAGCCTTAAGGCAGTTACTAGATGACTTTCAACTAAATAAAAATCAAAAAGAAAACTTCCTAGAGTATTATGATAGAAGAGGCGAAAAGTACTTCTATAGTCTTTTAGTACCACTAGCGTCAGCAGAGAATTTAACCGATCAAGATTTTATTGATTGGGGCAAGACCAATAAATATATTCAGGCGGTAGGCATTGGAGAATGTGCTGGTGTAGTAATTGATCTAGTGGCTACCTTACTTCTTGAAGCACAAGAAAAAGTGGTGTTAGCACAAGAAGCCTTTGAAAAAAAGCTTTGGTCAGATGCCGCTTACCATGCGTATGCTTCATTAGTAAACGGAGCAAAAGCACTTTTGGTGGCTGAGAATAAAAAAACCAACACACATGCTGGTATTATTAACCAGTTTGATGAGGTGTTTGTTGAAACCAATAAAATTGTGCTAAACACAGA
>CAZAPO010000021.1:0-4306 GCA_964487005.1 uncultured Flavobacteriaceae bacterium | reverse complement strand
GCAGCTGTTTTTCAATTAGTTCTACTGCACATAAGTGAAGTTCTCTTTCAGGTAGCTTATAAAGATTACGCGCAATATTTCGGACATCTGATATTATTTCTTGTTTGTGGTCTGCAACAACTTCTTTTAAAAGATTCCTCCGAAGTGTTGTTTTGATACCAAAATAAGGGAACTTACCTCGCATATAATCGTGCATATGGGTTGCATTTTCGGGATTGCGATGTACATTAAATGTTGCAGTAAGTTGTTCAATAAATGTCATAGTACATAGTTAGTTTTAGCCTTTCCCTATAAGACTTCTCGGGAGTTTAAGTAGTTTAGTTTTTCTCTTGCAAATACAATTAATTCTTCAAAGAATGCAGTAAATTCTTCCTCAAAATCTGAATAGAAGGTTTCCAGTTCTTTAACTGCCTTATTCATTTGTGATCTATTTTGAGTGCGCCTGTTCATACCGTCTAATACATTAGCAATTCCCTCTATTGATGCGTAGCTGAGCAGCCAATTATTGGTAATCATATAAGGCATCATTTTTTTTATACGTAATGGAAGGATGTCAAAATTCTTCTCTAGTGAGTCATAAAAATCCTCTACATAGGTATCCAGCGGAATATTACAATAGCGACCCCAGTTCTTTGCAAGGAAATGATCATACAATATATCAACGATAACCCCCGAATAATGACTGTATTTTTCATGTAGCCGTTTTGTACTCTTCCTAACAGTTAAATGCGCATCAGTATAGGTGTCTATTTCACGATGCAATAGGATGCCAATTTGAATGTCTCTAGGATATTTTTTATAGTCTTTACCTTTTATACCATCGGCCATAAAGTTACCAATGGTGACCATTGGATTATCACCTGATAGAAAAATATGCGCTAAGAAATTCATTGGTTGAATTTACAAATTCATAACGAGGATTACGATTTTGAAATACTATATTTGCTCAAAATATAATTGCAAATGACCCTTATAAAATCTATTTCTGGAATTCGTGGAACCATTGGTGGCACTATTGGTGATAATTTAACACCTATTGATGTTGTAAAATTTGCGGCTGCATATGGCGCTTGGATCAAGCAGCAACGTAATAAAGAGCACTATCGTGTTGTTGTTGGAAGGGATGCCAGAATCTCAGGAGAAATGGTGCAAAGCCTAGTAATGAATACTTTGGTTGGCTTAGGAATACATGTGATCGATCTTGGGTTGTCTACAACACCCACCGTTGAAGTTGCGGTTCCCCTAGAACATGCCGATGGTGGTATTATCTTAACGGCGAGTCATAACCCAAAGCAATGGAATGCACTTAAACTACTAAACCATAAGGGTGAATTTTTAAGTGGAGCTGATGGAGAGGAGATCTTGAAACTGGCCGAATCTAGCAACATTCTATTTAGTGAGGTGGATGCCCTAGGAAAAATCACCGTAAATGATGCCTATATTGAACTGCACATCGACGAGGTACTCAACCTTCCTTTGGTAAATAAAGAAGCCATAGAAAAGGCCAAATTTAAAGTTGTGGTAGATGGGGTTAATTCAACAGGAGGGATTGCTATTCCAAGATTGCTAGATAGGTTAGGAGTGCATGCCGTGAAGTTATATTGCGACCCTACAGGACATTTTCCGCATAACCCCGAACCTTTGAAAGAACACCTTACTGATTTATCGGCAATGGTGGTTAAAGAGCATGCCGATTTTGGAATTGTAGTAGACCCAGATGTAGATAGACTGGCTTTTATGAGTGAAGATGGTGAGATGTTTGGTGAAGAATATACCCTGGTAGCCTGTGCAGATTATGTATTAAGCCACACACCTGGTAGTACAGTGAGTAATATGAGCTCTACACGCGCTCTTCGAGATGTTACACAAAAACATGGCGAGCACTATGAAGCGAGTGCTGTAGGTGAGGTAAATGTAGTGGAGTTAATGAAAAAAAATAACGCTATTATTGGTGGTGAAGGTAATGGAGGTATTATATATCCTGAATTACATTACGGTCGCGATGCGCTGGTAGGTGTTGCCCTATTTTTAAGCTTATTAGCCGATAAGAAAATGGCCGTTAGTGAGCTTCGTAAAAGTTACCCATCATACTTCATGAGCAAGAATAAGATACAGTTAACCCCTGCAATAGATGTTGATAAGATATTAAGTGAAATGGCGGCAAAGTACGCCAATGAGGACATTTCGACCGTAGATGGTGTTAAAATCGATTTTCCTGATAACTGGGTGCATTTACGTAAAAGTAATACCGAGCCCATTATTAGAATTTATACGGAGGCCTCATCACAGTTGGCCGCCGATGAATTGGCAGCGAAAATCATGCGTGAAATTAAGGCCATCGCTAAGCTGTAGCAGACTATTTCTTTACTGGAGTTTTATCTTTATGTTTCCAGCGTTTATGTGTCCATAAATAATATTCTGGTGCCTCATGAATTTGTGCTTCTACGAGTTGATGGAATTTGTCGGTGAGATCGTAGTCTTTGTAATCCTTTGGATGGTCAGAAATGGTAGAAAATGTAGCTTCATAAAATCCGCGTTTCACTTTTGAAATCTTCATAAACACCATAGGTAAATCAAATTTCTTAGCAATCATTTCGGCGCCTGTATAGCAAGGTACTTTTACACCCATAAACTCGGTCCAATGATAGGCCTTTTTTGCTTTTGGTGATTGATCGGCAGCCATTCCACATAGAAACAATTCATTTTCTTTTCTTGATTCTGCTATTTTAGAAATAATCTCCTTCGTAGGAATTAAGTAGGTCTTGTGTTTTTCTCTTACCCCTTTAATTAGTTTATCAAAATACGGGTTTCGCAGTCGTTTGTACACCGCATACCCAATAAAGTCGATATGCTTTTGCAAACTCATGGACCATTCCCAACTGGCGTAATGACCACACATTAAAATAATACTTTGTTTATTTTCTTCGTATTGTTTTAGTTTAGCAATATTGGTGACCTTGAAGCGTTTTAAAATTTGCTTATCTGAAATTGTGAATGATTTAATTGATTCAAACATGAGATCACAAAAGTGTTTATAAAACTTTTTCATGATATGTTTAATCTCTGCTTCAGATTTATGTGGGAAAGCCAATTTTAAGTTACTTTTTACTACTTTTTTACGGTATCCAATAAGGTAGTAAAACAGGAAAAAAATAAGATCCGATAGCATATAAATCACTCGAAATGGCAATATAGAGATCAACCATAATAACGGATAAACTAGTATAAAGGCTATGAGTTGCAAAGGCAAAATGTTTTGGCAAATATATGCTATATTTTTGCCGATAAAACTAATTTTAGTTTAATAAAATAGGTACATTTGATTTTTTACGTTAATAATTTATGGGGCAGTTAAACTTTATAACTATTGTAATTATTGGAGCGAATGTATTATTCTCTTTAAACGGATTTAGAGATTTTTCTTTTTTCGAGAAATACAAGTTCAATGTAGGTGGTGTACGAAGAGGAGAGCAAATTAGAATGTTGAGTTCTGGCTTTTTACATGTTGATGAAATGCATTTATTCTTTAACATGTTTACCTTATACTTCTTTGCCAATCCTGTTATTGCACATCTGGGCGAGATAAATTTTCTAATTGTATACTTTGGGAGCCTGGTGTGTGGTAATTTATTGAGTTTCTATTTTCATAAGGACGAATACCATTATAGTGCCGTTGGTGCCAGTGGTGCCGTTACAGGTATTTTGTACGCTGCTATTTTATTAAATCCGAGTATGAAATTGTACATGTTCTTTGTTCCAATTCCAATTCCTGCCTATTTGTTTGGTATTGCCTATTTACTGTATTCTATTTATGGGATGAAACGCAGGGTAGGTAATATTGGACACGATGCCCATTTTGGAGGTGCTATTGGTGGTTATGTAATTACACTGGTACTCGCATCATGGGTATTTACAGAAAACCTGTTTATGGTCATATTATTAGCGATCCCTATTTTACTTTTATATGTTATGCGACGTACCGGACAGATATAAAAAAAGCCTTCAATTTTGAAGGCTTTTATAATTAGTCTAATAACTGAGATATTTTATCGTGCAAGGCTTGACCTCGTAATTTTTTACCAACTATTCTTCCCTGTTCATCAAGAACAAACATAGATGGTATAGCACTCACATTGTACATTCTTGCTACGGGATCATTAAAATATTGCAGACTCCCAACATGGTTCCAGGTAAGTTTGTCGTCTTCAATGGCTTTTAACCATCGATCTTTCTGTCCTGGTCTATCTAATGAAACGCTTATAATCTCTAAGCCTTTTTCGTGATATTTTTCATAGCCCTTCACAAT
>CAZAPO010000020.1:0-3098 GCA_964487005.1 uncultured Flavobacteriaceae bacterium | reverse complement strand
AATGCGATATAAAGAATACAATGTAAACAGAGTACTTGAAAAATGCATTCGACTTTTCTGGGTGAATGGTTTTAGAGGTTGTTCGGTGAATGATATAGTGGCAGCTACAGGAGTTAACAGGTTTTCACTTTATCATGAGTTTGAAGATAAGAATGGCATTTTATACCATGCCTTAAAACTATACAGAAAGCGCTACTGTGATGATAAATTTAATATTTTAAAAGAAGCGACTAACCCCAAAGAAGTACTAACCAAATTTTACTTAAGCTTTCTAAAAGAGGAGAACATACATCCAGGTTGTTTCTTTATTCATATTGGTACAGAATTAGCAGATACCGATCCAAAAATCAACGAATTAGTTAAAATTTATTTGAATGAAGTTGAAGTGTTAATACATGAACTTCTAAATAACGATGCATCTACAAAAGAGCATGCCGAGTTTTATGCCCGACATTTAGTGGGATTGTTTTGTACCAGTATGAGTTTTTGCTTAATCCATACTGAAGAAGAACGCCTACAATATATATCAAATGGAATTACCGTTATTTTAAACAAACATCAAAGTTATGCCGCAAGCACTTAATCAAACGTACGACGAACTGGTCTTTAAAGCGCAATCATTGTTTTGGGAACAGGGTTATAAAGGAGTAAATGCACAAGAGTTAGCAGACCATTTAGATGTGAGTGTGTCTACCATTTACAACAAATACACAAAAGATATGTTGTTTATGGATTCGATCGCATATTATATGAATACGTATTCCGATCCGTTTTTAAGTCAATTAAGGGCATCTAAAGAAGGACTCATCTCACTAAGAGACTTTTTTTATGCGCTTATAGATGCACTTTTAGATAAAACCTTTCCAAGAAGCTGTCTAATGGTGAATACAGTTGTAGAGATGAGAAACGAAAATCAAGAAGTGATCGGACTCTATAAAAAGTATTTTGATGCCCTAATTAATAGTTATAAGGTTGTCTTAGATAAGGCCATTGAATTGGGCCAGATTCAACACCCCGAAAAAAAAGATGAGTATGCGCAATTCTTGTTAGGAGTGATCTTCAGTTTAAGTATTCTGTATAAGATCAATGATAAAGAAAGTCTTCAAAGTTTTATAGATGAGCGCTTATCGTTTGTGGTATAATAGCTATTTCTGAACGCTATTTTTTATTCCCTTTTGAGTGCTATCTACATTTGTCTTGTTCAACAATTAAAAACTTAAAACCATGACAGAAGTAGTAGTTAGTAAACAAATAAATGTACCAGCAAATAGTGTGTGGAATACCTTATCATCATTTAGAGGGATAGAAAATATATCTCCCATTGAAAGATCTGTTACAGAAGGCGAAGGCGAAGGCGCCAAGCGTACATGTTATATGCCAGATGGAGCAGCTATTCACGAAATATTAAATAAAGTAGATAACGATGCTATGGAAATGCAGTACCAAATCACGGAAGGGCCATTCCCAGTAACTGGTTATTCAAGCACAATTAAAGTAGAAGGCATTGGAGATAGTAGTTGTAAGGTGACTTGGGGATGTGAGTTTAATACTCCACAAGAGCATCAGCAAGCGATGTCAGAATTATTTGGAGGATTCTACCATGTAATTATTGACAATTTAGAAACGGCATTAGTCAATTAATTTATAATCAATTTTCTATTAGAAAGCTTCCTTTTATGGAAGCTTTTATTTTTTTGAGCCATTAGCATTAGCACTCCTTAAAGCCACTAACCCTAATACAGGACCAATCGCCAATATCATAAAAAGATATTTTGAAGATACGACACCTTGTAGTCCACTTAATAGTTGAATACTAATAATGGTAATAAAAAAGCCAACGCAGTTAACAATGGTCAATGCAGTACCTTTTATTTCTGATGGTGCGTTATGAGCCACTAGGGTAGAGAACAACGGAGAGTCGGCAATAACCACCATACCCCAAAAGAAAAGAAAACCAATAAATATGTTAGATGAAGCTGTAGTTAAAACCAGCGGAGAAGCCATACAACACAGGCACGACAGCGTTAAGGCTAAAGTGGCAATTTTTTTAACCCCAACCTTTTGTGAGATAATACCACCTACTACACAAGCCAAACCACCAATTCCAATAATGAAAAACGATAATAGTGGGATATTAAAGGCGGCTACTGGATTTTGAGATTTATAAATACCAAGTATCACAGGCACAAATGCCCAAAAAGCATAGAGCTCCCACATATGCCCAAAGTACCCAAAGGCTGAAGCTCTAAATTTTGAATTTTTAAAAACCTTAAAAAACGCCGAAAAATTAAATGCAGAACTCGCTTTTCTATATGGACCATCTGGTACTAAGAGCACCATGAGTAAACCTCCAAATGCTGCAAGTCCAGAAACAACCATGATGACGGTTTTCCAGGGTAAGGTGCCTGACATGTCTTTTAATAAATGTGGAAAAGCGGTACCTACTACTAAGGCACCTACCAAAAACCCTAAAGACTTCCCTAAGCCTTTATCAAAATAAAAGGCGGCTATTTTCATACCTACTGGATAAATACCTGCTAGAAAAAACCCATTTAAAAACCGAAATATTAGTATAGATGTTAAACTATTATCCTCCCATATTACTCCTAAATTACACAATGCTCCAAGTAAGGCGCTGACAAAGAACACTTTAGAAGGTGAAAATCGATCAGCAATCGTTAAGATGGCAAAGGTCAGAGTACCTGTAATAAATCCAAATTGTACGGCCGAAGTGAGATGTCCGAGTGCAGTATCACCAAGATTAAAACTAGCCATAAGATCGCTCATCACTCCATTTCCTGCAAACCATAAAGAGGTGCAGCAAAACTGCGAAAAAACTATTATAAACAAGATGAGCTTTAGGTTTTTCATTGTATTAGCCATAAAGCTTTGTTGGTTAACTTATTTATTCCCCAGGCTTATAGGTTTTTTTAGCGCGTTTTTCAACATCTGCTCGATAATAGGCCACATCTTTAAATTCACAATCGGCATAACGCTGTGACTGATCGGCAAAATGTGGAGATTCTGGATCACCACTTTGTCCACCAGCCAACATTGATTTTGCACTTACCTTGTCGCCAAATTCTACAACAGCAACA
>CAZAPO010000019.1:0-2542 GCA_964487005.1 uncultured Flavobacteriaceae bacterium | reverse complement strand
GTTGTAATCAACAAGCTCGATCATAGCCATAGAAGCGTTATCTCCTAAACGATTACCTAATTTGATAATTCTAGTATAACCTCCTGGACGATCACCTACTTTCGCAGCTACATCTCTAAATAACTCAGCCACCGCTTGTTTTTGTCTTAAACGACTAAATACAATACGTCTGTTGTGAGTTGTATCTTCTTTAGATTTTGTGACTAAGGGCTCAATAAATTGCTTTAAAGCTTTTGCTTTTGCAACTGTAGTGTTAATACGCTTGTGCTCTATTAATGAGCAAGCCATATTTGCTAACATCGCTTTTCTGTGAGCCGTTTTTCTACCTAAATGGTTTACTTTTTTTCCGTGTCTCATTGTTTTGTTAATTAACCATCATCTTGCTACAACTCTTGCGAGGAGCAAAATATGATGGGTTAGTCTTTATCTAATTTGTATTTACTTAAATCCATACCAAAACTTAGGCCTTTCACACTAACAAGCTCTTCAAGCTCTGTCAATGATTTTTTACCGAAGTTTCTAAACTTCATTAAATCGTTTTTATTAAATGATACTAGATCTCCTAATGTATCTACTTCAGCTGCTTTTAAACAGTTAAGTGCGCGAACCGAAAGATCCATATCAATTAACTTAGTTTTTAATAACTGACGCATATGTAATGATTCTTCATCGTATGTTTCAGTTTGTGCAATCTCATCAGCTTCAAGTGTAATACGCTCATCAGAGAATAACATGAAGTGGTGGATTAAAATTTTGGCTGCCTCTGTTAGTGCATCTTGAGGGTTTATAGACCCGTCTGTATCAATCTCGAAAACTAATTTTTCGTAGTCAGTCTTTTGCTCTACACGGAAATTCTCTACGCTATACTTCACGTTTTTAATTGGCGTGTAGATTGAGTCTGTAAAAATTGTTCCTACAGGTGCAGAAGCTTTTTTATTTTCTTCGGCTGGAACATATCCTCTACCTTTTTCAATTGTGATCTCCATATTGATGCTCACTTTTGGATCTAGGTTACAGATTACTAAATCTGAATTTAAAACCTGGAATCCTGAAATGAACTTTTGGAAGTCACCCGCTGTGATTTGTTCTTGCCCAGAAATTGAGATAGAAACTGACTCGTTATCTATTTCATCTATTTGACGCTTAAAACGAATTTGTTTTAAATTTAATATAATCTCGGTTACATCTTCAACTACTCCTGCAATGGTAGAAAACTCATGCTCTACCCCTTCTATTCTAACTGATGTAATCGCAAATCCTTCTAAAGAAGAAAGTAATACTCTTCTTAAAGCATTTCCAACTGTTAATCCATAACCTGGTTCTAAAGGACGAAATTCAAATTTCCCTTCAAAATCGGTTGAATCAATCATGATTACTTTATCGGGCTTCTGAAAGTTTAAAATTGCCATATTTTTTCTTCGTTTTAATTGTTATTTGGTTGCGCGGTCTAAAGGTGTGAAGAAATACCAGTAAACCCTTTGGCCAAATACCAATATGATTAATTAATTATTTAGAATATAATTCAACGATTAATTGCTCGTTGATGTTCTCTGGAATTTGAACTCTAGCTGGAACTGAAACAAATGTTCCTTCTTTAGTATCATTGTTCCAAGTAATCCATTCGTAAACGCTACTTGAAGCTGCTAATGCATTGTCAATAGCTTCTAACGATTTAGATTTTTCTCTAACTGCTACAACATCTCCTGCTTTTAACTGGTATGAAGGAATGTTAACAATGTTTCCGTTTACTGTAATATGACGATGAGAAACCAATTGTCTTGCTCCTCTTCTTGAACGTGATAATCCCATTCTGTAAACTACATTGTCTAATCTAGACTCACAAAGCTGTAACAACACCTCACCTGTAATTCCAGGAGCTGCTGTTGCTCTTTTAAACATGTTTCTAAATTGACGTTCTAAAACACCGTAGGTGTATTTAGCTTTTTGCTTCTCCATTAATTGGATAGCATACTCTGATTTTTTACCACGTCTTCTATTGTTTCCGTGTTGCCCTGGAGGATAATTTCTTTTTTCAAAAGACTTATCTTCTCCAAAGATAGCTTCACCGAATTTACGTGCGATTTTTGTTTTAGGACCTCTATATCTTGCCATATTAAATTTGTTTTGAGAGTGATTATGAATTAAGGTCTTAAGCTTATCCTTCGATAACCGTTGATCTCTCGTTGATATTGATTATTATTAAACTCTTCTTCTTTTTGGTGGACGACATCCATTGTGAGGAATTGGAGTTACGTCGATGATTTCTGTAACTTCTATACCACCATTGTGTAATGATCTAATAGCAGATTCTCTTCCATTACCAGGACCTTTTACATATACTTTTACTTTTTTAAGCCCTGCTTCCTTTGCTACACCTAGTGCATCTTCGGCAGCCATTTGAGCCGCATATGGAGTATTCTTCTTAGAACCTCTAAATCCCATCTTACCAGCAGATGACCATGCAATTACATCGCCTTTTTTGTTAGTAAGTGATATGATAATGTTATTAAAAGAAGCCGTGATGTGTGCTTCTCCTGTAGCT
>CAZAPO010000018.1:0-5935 GCA_964487005.1 uncultured Flavobacteriaceae bacterium | reverse complement strand
ACCTGCGGCGTATTTTTGTGTTGCATCAAGGTCAATTTCAAGAGCGCCAGATTTTGACTCTTTCAACCATGTAAACACAGCTGGCATAACGCCATTCCATTCTACACGCATTTTTATAGTTTTAAGTAATGGGGTAAAATTAGAATCTCTTCAAAGAATATTTTAATTGTCATTTATCCTATAATAATACAATATTATCCTTGGAATTTTGTTTTTATAATTTTTTTGGATTTTATTTGCGAAGTATTGATGTAATTTGACTTCAATAAGTCGTTTAAAATGATGAAACAATGAAAGTTTTACCTTTTGAAATTCCAAAACCTACCAAGGACGCTTTGATCTACCAAGAAGATCACGAATTGGTTTTTTATGATAAGCTACATCAACATCAAGAAATTCAACTAAGCTATCTTGTTGAAGGAGAAGGCACCTTAGTTGTTGGGGATACTGTGAATCAATACAAAAAAGGGGATGTTTTAGTTATTGGAAGCAATTTACCCCATGTATTCAAAAGTGAAGTGAATGCAAACAAAAAGTCATTAATGCTTACTTTATTCTTTACCCGAGAGGGTTTTGGTAAACATTTCTTTGATTTGGAAGAATTGCATAGCCTATCCTCTTTTTTTAGACATGCTGAGAATGGTTTTAAAGTACATTCAGATACAGAAACCATTGGTGCTTTGTTTACCAACTTGAAAAGAGTAGGAAAACTAAAACGATTTACTACTTTTTTAGAAATTCTTTCTCTGTTGACAAAAGCCAAGAAAACAGAACTTTCCTCTTTTGTTTATGAAAAGAAATTCTCTGCGAATGAAGGGAAACGAATGCAGGATGTGATTTCCTACACCATGAACCATTACCAAAAGCAAATCAATTTAGAAGAAGTTGCCTACGTTGCAAACATGACTAAGAATGCTTTTTGCAAGTATTTTAAAAAGCGTACCAATAAAACCTACTTTAGATTTTTAAATGAATTGAGAGTTGAGAATGCAAGTAAACTTTTACTCTCAAACAATGATCTTTCAATAGCCGAAATTGCTGATAAATCTGGATTTAATAACATATCTAATTTCAACAGACAATTTAAATCTGTAAAGTCTATTGTTCCTTCTGATTATCGTAAAACAAAAGCCATTTAAACAATGTTTAAATGGCTTTTACAACTAAATCAAACAACAGTTTAGTTTTCGTCTGGCGGATTTATTGCCTTATGTAGTTCTGGAACTGAACTATATATTCTATCACTATGCACACCTGTTAGGTACTTGTCCATGATCTTATTATAGCTTTCCTTCTTTTCATCGGTATCCCAATGCGCTGCAAACAATCTTCCTTGTTGGGCAATACCTTTTTCTAATTCGGCTAGGGTTTCTGCTACAAAAACCTCAACAAATTCTGTTCTATCGGCGCCGTAATAATGTGCCTGTGGAAAATAACCTCTATAATGCTCATTCTTATGTGTTACCACTTCGTTGAATTTGTTAAGTGCATTCATAAATTCATTGCCATTACCATCTTCGGGAAATGTAAAATAACTTGTTCGCACGTAGTAAATTAACGGTAGTTCGAGTTCTTCTAATTCCTTCGCTCCTGGCATTGATACATAAATTTCATCTGAATGTGGTGTGGCATAAAATTTACCTTGTTTCTTTAAAAAACGCTTTCTTTCTTCTTCATCAGGCCAAGCAGCTGCAATTAATTCTTCATTTCGTTTTACGGCCTCTTCCATGGCCATCCATGATGGATAAACCGTAACAAAAAGAATTTCTGAACTATCCTCGGTAAAATGATGCTGTAAAACCGTTGTTGACAATATATATTCATTTTTCATTGTTACTTTTTCATGGAATTCCATTTCGGTATCTTTCCATTCATCCATTGAGAAATTTTCTAAATCCATATTCCAATGCATGGTTGTAACCTCTACATAATATGTGGGGGTTTCTTGAGAGAAAATAAAAGATGAAAAAAGGAATACAAGAAAAGTAATCCTGCTTGTGTAGTAGTGTTGGAAGACTTTCATGATTTCAAAATTTAAATTAGTATATCTATGGTTATTAAATACTATTTAATTTTGAGGCCTGACCAGAACTCTATCTCATAATTATCATGCAGAACTTGAAAGCCTTTTAAAGATACAAATTTTATTTAAGTTTACATTGCTTACCTAATGATTCTAGGGACAATTATGGCATTTTTGTGTGAATTATTAAACCTTTACACATTACAAAAGACTTACAAATTATCAAGTTCGTTACGTAGCTTTTTTGTCATGTTTTTAACTACCATGTCATACGAATGACTAATCAATTCTAGTACTAAATTTGGTGACAGTTCATTTTTAAATAAGGCAAGAGTATTCCAATGTTTATTGCTTACATACGGTCCTGCATATATGCTTTCATAAGTCTCTCTTAATTCTATGGTGTATTCTGGATCACATTTTAGTGTAATTGAGGCTTCTCCAGCTTCCCATTTGTTGAGCGGAATCATAGCAAACATTTTTCCCATAACTTTAAATACCAGCGTATTATCATCAAATGGGAAACTTTCTGTTGCTGCCTTCTTTTCTAGACAATAGTCTCTTATTTGTTCTATATTCACTCTAACATTTTTTTGTTTGAGTCATCTATTTCTAAGGCCTTATAGTCTAAAGTCCAACCAATTGTTTGTACAATATTTTCGATTAGCAAAATTGCTTCTAATGCTTCTCTTTGTGCTGCTTGGTATAACCCACTTTCTGGGATTTTTTCTTGAATATGCTTTTTAGCTTCGCTATGCAAATCTGTTAAATCACTGGCGTCAAACTTGTTAAAATAACCATCTTGCTTATCATAGTAATCAAGTGTTGTTTCTATTGACAAAATTTCGGCTTCTGGGAATTGATTAAGTACGATTGTTTTTGTGTTTGTATTGGCCCTCATATTTACCTTGGCCAGGTCAAATCCAACATAAGCCTTTGCATTTACTACTACTAAAGCCTTCTTTTTGCTTGTTATAAGTTTTAAAAACTTTTGCTTTACATCTTCGTAGTGATAAATTTCTGCAAAGTCACCTTCTACTGTTATAAACTTGCAAACGCTTTTAATTTTATCAAGTAAAATAACTGATTGCGTATTTGTTAGTTTCTTTGATTGTTGAAACTTAAAATACATGATTACTCCAGCCGTGAGCAAAACTCCTATGATGACACCTAAAAACGCTTCCATTTACTCTATTGTTTTATATAAAACTGGTTTGCTTGGTGATGCATCGTTTTCAAATGGCGCTATTTGAATGTTCAATAAATAGGTGCCATCTACTACATTATTTGGTACAAATATCATCTCTGTTATAGTTGCATTCATTCTTAGTTCCCCAGAAGTATTCCAAAATGCATGATGCGCTTTTAATTCACCATTGTCCCGCTCCCTATCAACACTAGGCAAATCGATTAATAAATGCTCAACATTTTTATTTCTTAAATAAATTGCTGCCTCTTCTGTAATGTAAGGTGGGTTTGTATAAGAGTATTTACGGGATAATTTCTCTTTGGTATTTGGTATTGTTCTAACCACTATTGCACGGCGCTTTTTGTTTCCAATTGCAAATTGAAGTTGTTTTTTTGAAATGATAAAATCTTCATCCATTTTCTCTGGAGCAACGGTAATTACCTCCGCAAGAAAAAAAAACTGTTTTAAATTCTTATTTATTGAATGCACCTGCTCTGTAATATGCCCAACACATTCGGTATGGGTCCCATGTGCATGCGGATTAAAGGAAATTCCATTAAAATTAACCGAAGCTCCTGCCTTTACACTAACCTCATAATCTTCGTGTACTGCTGGTTTAATTACTGGTTTGTCTTGATACCATGCAATCACATTCTCTTCTGATGCTCGTAAAGGAATTGATATATCTATTGGTTTAGACATATCTATTTTATATCGTTTAGAATTACATTGAACTATAGCTAGCATATCTCAAATATACTTAAATCAGGAATAATTCTGCAGCAATTCCATCAACTAAGAATTTCCCTTTATTGGTTACAACTATTGCTTTCATTTGAGCATTTGCGTAATCCAGTATACCATTTGCCATGAAATTCTTTGAGGAATTAATGAAATGATCACGATAAGATTCACCAAATTTATTTTCTAGATGGGTCAATTCCACTCCCCAAATTGTTCGCAATCCTGTCATCACATACTCATTATATTGATCTTTAGTTGATAATACCTCATACTCCTGTGGTAACTTACCCTGTGTAATTGCCTTAATATATTTTGCATTATTTGCGACATTCCAAGACCTTCTATTCCCATTAAAAGAATGGGCTGAAGGTCCAATTCCTACAAAGGGTTTACCTTGCCAATAACTTGTATTGTGTTTTGAAAAGAACTTAGGTTTTCCAAAGTTGGAAATCTCATATTGTACCAATCCTTTTTCGCTGGTTTGAGTAATCAAATAATTGAAATGTTGCAAAGATAATTCTTCATCCATTTCGGGATAAGTACCTTTCTTAATAAAACTTTCTAAAGCAGTCTTTGGCTCTACAGTTAGTGCATAACTAGAAATATGCGGAACATCAAATTCAAATGCCATCTCTAAATTTTGATGCCATTTTTCTAATTGCATATTGGGTATTCCATATATTAAATCAATGGTAATATTACTAAAGTGATTTGATGCCTCTTCTAAACTCTTTATTGCTTCTTTTGCGCTATGAGCGCGATTCATTGCTTTTAAATCTTCATCAAAAAATGACTGAATTCCTATGCTTAACCTATTAATCTCGGTGTTGGATATATCTCGAATCTGCTTTAGTTGTAAATCATCTGGGTTTGCTTCTAAAGTAATTTCTGGCGTGTTACTAACATTAAAATTTACGTAGATGGTTTCTAGCAGTTGCTGCAGTTCTGATTTACTCAACAAACTTGGTGTACCACCTCCAAAATAAATGGTCTCAACAGTATGGCCAACCAACTCATTCTTTCTTAACTGTAGCTCATTATTTAATGCTTGTAATAATTCTTCTTTTTTCTTTAATGACGTAGAAAAGTGAAAGTCGCAGTAATAACAAGCCTGCTTGCAAAATGGTATATGAATGTAAATCCCAGCGATGTTAATTGTATTTTTTTATGAATTCAAGCAATTAAATAAAATCGCAAATCTTATGTTATTCAGCATTGAAACATGCATATAAAAATTTAAATGATTTTATCCTGGTTCTGTTTAACAAAGCTCTCCCAACCAGAGTAACTTTTACCTACACTAACTTTCCCCGAATTATAAAAATGGCATACAGCAGCAGCCAGTCCATCGGTTGCATCTAAATTTCTTGGTAATGTCTTAAGATCTAAAACACTTTGCAACATTTTAGCAACCTGTTCTTTACTAGCATTACCATTACCAGTAATGGCCATTTTTATTTTCTTTGGCAGGTATTCGGTAATTGGAATTTGCCTACTTAAACCAGCTGCCATGGCAACTCCTTGGGCTCTTCCTAACTTGAGCATACTTTGCACATTTTTACCAAAGAATGGCGCTTCAATAGCAATCTCATCTGGGTGATGTGTGTCGATAAGCTCTACGGTACGTTCAAAAATGAGTTTCAATTTTAGATAATGGTCATCGTATTTTTTGAGTTGCAACTCATTCAATTGCAAAAACTCCATCTTTTTACCTACTACCTTTATGAGACCAAATCCCATAATGGTAGTTCCTGGATCAATGCCTAAAATTATTTTTTCTGTCGCCATAGATTATTCGCAATAATAGCAGCCACTTAAGGCAATTGAAACGCCAAAAGAGAGTGTAAAAACATTACCGTTAAATGCCCCTAAACCTAATAATTCTGGATTATAATCCTCTAAACTCGTAAACCCATAGATATAAGACAAATCGGTATAAAGCTTTACTTTCTTATTGATATCGTAATGCACTTCAAAAC
>CAZAPO010000017.1:0-12737 GCA_964487005.1 uncultured Flavobacteriaceae bacterium | reverse complement strand
CAATGGATGGCCACAACCAATGTATCAACTTCAATATGGAGATACATTCAGGCGTATGCCGATTTTGGATTGGTTAAAAACAAATTTGAAAAAGCAAAATTTCAATATGACTCAGGAATTCGTATTGATTTAGTCACCGATTATTTTGAAGTATATTTTCCAGTTTATTCTAATCTGGGTTGGGAAATTGGACAACCCAATTATGACGAAAAAATTAGATTTGTCTTCACTGCCGATCCAAAATCATTACTGGGTCTTTTTAGAAGAAAATGGTATTAGGCTATTTTAGTTGTAAATTGAAATATTCTTAATGAAATCCCAATATTTTTCTTTATTTTAAGTTATTAACAAAATATAGGCTATATTTTTAATAATTATTCAAAATATTAACAAGCTATCTCGTTGCGTAAAACCTGAATAATTGCTAAATTTGCATCTTCAATCCCTACACATGCAGACAAACCCAGATATTGCTAAACAGATGTCATTTAATGATTTTAAAAGTGAAATCATTAACGACTATACCATAGCAGTAACAAGCAGAGAATGTAGCTTATTGGGGCGTCGTGAAGTACTCACAGGAAAGGCAAAATTTGGAATTTTTGGTGATGGTAAAGAAGTACCACAACTTGCATGGGCAAAGGCATTTAGAAATGGTGATTTTCGCTCAGGCTACTATCGTGATCAAACCTTTATGATGGCCATTGGCGAGCTTACTATCGAACAATTTTTCGCTGGTCTATATGCGCATCCAGATATTGACGCAGACCCTATGAGTGCAGGTCGACAAATGGGAGGCCACTTTATAACACATAGTTTAGACGAAAACTACGATTGGAAAGACCTAACTAAACAAAAGAATTCGAGTTCAGACATCTCTCCTACCGCAGGACAAATGCCAAGGTTACTCGGGTTAGCTCAAGCATCTAAAATATATCGTCATTTAAAAGATATAGATAGCACAAAATTTTCTGTAGATGGTAATGAAGTAGCATGGGGAACTATAGGTAATGCCAGTACAAGTGAAGGTGTCTTCTTTGAAACCATTAATGCAGCTGGAGTATTACAGGTACCTATGGTGATAAGTATTTGGGATGATGAATACGGAATTTCAGTACCAGCAAAATATCAAACTACTAAAGAAAACATCTCTGAAATCCTTAAAGGCTTTCAAAGAGATGAAAATGGAGAAGGATATGAAATTATAAGAGTTAAAGGCTGGGATTATGCAGGACTTATAAATGCATTTGAAGAAGCTTCAAAGATTGCACGAGAAGAACACGTTCCGGTGCTCATTCATGTTACAGAACTAACGCAACCCCAAGGACACTCAACTTCTGGGTCTCACGAACGTTATAAGAGTCATGATCGTCTTTTATGGGAGCGTGAGCACGATTGCATTTTAAAAATGCGTGAGTGGATGATTGAAAACCAAATTGTAACAAAAGAAGAGGTTTCAAAGATCGATAAAGACATAAAGAAAGAAGTTAGAGAGGGCAAGAAAAGAGCGTGGGATGCATTTTTAGCACCAATTCTTGAAAGCCGAGACCAACTTGTACAACTACTATCAAACCTAGCAGAAACGTCTCCAAATAAGAATTTTATTCAAAAGCTCGTTTCAGATCTTAGTCGTATTGATGAACCAACAAGAAAAGAAGTGATCTCAACAGCTAGAAAGGCGTTGCGTTACGTGACCTTTGAAGACAGTTACGAGAAAGAATCCCTTCAAAATTGGATCAATACTTATTTTGATAACAACCAGCCAAAATACAGTTCATTACTGTATAGTGAGTCAAAAAATAGAGCCGAAGCGGTAAAACCAGTTGCACCTACATTTGACGATAAGCCACAGCTCGTTGATGGAAGAATTATTATTAGAGATAATTTTGACGCGCTATTTAGCAAATATCCAGAGGTTTTGGTTTTTGGTGAAGACTCAGGGAATATTGGAGATGTAAATCAAGGACTCGAGGGACTTCAAGAAAAATATGGGGAGTTACGTGTAGCAGATACAGGAATTAGAGAAGCAACAATTGTTGGGCAAGGAATTGGAATGGCAATGAGAGGACTGCGCCCAATAGCAGAAATTCAGTATCTCGATTACCTAATGTACGCCTTGCAAATTATAAGTGACGATCTAGCCACTTTGCATTACCGAACCTTAGGAAAGCAAAAAGCTCCAATGATTGTTAGAACACGAGGTCACAGATTAGAAGGAATTTGGCATTCGGGATCACAACTTGGTGGCATTATCAATCTGGTTAAAGGAATACATGTCTTAGTGCCTCGAAACATGACCAAAGCTGCAGGTTTCTATAATACCATGTTGGCAAGTGACCAACCAGCCTTAATTGTAGAATGTTTAAATGGTTATCGATTAAAAGAACGATTACCAAATAACATGGGAGAATTTACAACTCCTGTAGGTATTACAGAAACCCTCAAAGAAGGAGATGATATCACGCTTGTTTCGTATGGTTCAACCTTAAGAATCGTTCAACAGGTAGCCAAAGAATTACTAGAAGTAGGCATAGATGCAGAGGTCATAGATGTGCAATCATTAATTCCGTTTGATCTTAATCACGATATCTCAAAAAGTGTTGAAAAAACAAATAGGTTGGCAATTATAGATGAAGATGTTCCAGGAGGTGCAACAGCATTTATTTTGAATGAACTTATTGCCAACCAGAAGATATTTGAATATTTAGACAGTGAGCCAAAGCTAGTTACTGCCAAAGAACATCGCCCAGCCTATGGTACAGATGGTGATTATTTTTCAAAACCTTCGGCCGAAGATATTTTTGAAGCCGTGTATAACGTAATGCATGAAGCTAATCCAGAGGACTATCCAAAATTACGTTAGATAATCATCAATTTTCTACTTCATTTTTTCCTATCTTTAAAAGCATAATGCCTTGAATATATGCTTACAAAAAAAGATAAAGAACATTTCCGAAGTATCATTTTTAGACACCTCGATGGCTTAGCAACCGCCACAACAAGTATAGCCCTAAACGCTAAAAATATTTTTCCCTATTTACTTGAAAAAAAGAAAGTTGAACTCTCAGAATTAACTCATGAGTTTAATGCAAACGAAGGATATTTAAACATTGCTTTGCGTATCCTTTGTTCACAAGGCTGGCTTGACCAGGATATCGATAATGTATCAAATACAATTTTTTATAGCACCAATGAAAAAAGTGAAAAAGCCTTTGGTTTAGTTTCATTATACCAAGATGCAGTAACGTTGCTTTCTTACTCTGTAAAATTTCCCGAAGAACGCATTGGCACCGATGCATTTATTGTTCTAGAACGCATCTTTAACAAATATCAAAACAACTTTGGTTTAAAAGAACCACAAGAAGGGTCTGTAGAAAAACAGCTGCTCATGCATATTGAAGGTGTTATAATAGCACCAATAATTGTGATGCTAGGAGTCAATGGTTTGTTTCATAAGTACTTTATGGAGGCCTCATTTAGAGCACAAGAATATCATAAAGACCCAGAGAGTTTCAAAAAAATACTTGACTTTTTCTCCTATTTAGGATGGTTTGACAAAAAAAATGAAACCTACAGATTTACAGACAAAGGTCTATTCTTTGCAAAAAGAGCAAGTGCGTATGGTGTCACAGTATCTTATCTACCAACATTTATAAAACTAGAAGAACTCATCTTTGGTAACCCATTAATTTTAAAAACCAGCTCACCTCAAGAAACAGAAAAACACGTACACAGGGAGATGAATGTATGGGGAAGCGGTGGCGCGCACTCCACCTATTTTAAGGTTATTGACCAAATAATAATCGAGCTCTTTAATCGTCCAATCGATGACCAGCCAAAAGGAATTTTAGATATGGGGTGCGGTAACGGAGCATTTATTGAGCACATTTTTGATGTCATAGAGCACCAAACCTTAAGAGGAAGACTTTTAGAAGAACATCCGTTACTCCTGGTAGGAGCAGATTTTAATCAAGCGGCATTAAAAGTTACTCGAGCGAACCTAATAAAGGCCGATATCTGGGCTAAAGTTATTTGGGGAGATATCGGGAGACCAGATCTATTGGCTAACGATTTAAAAGACGATTATAATATTGATCTCAAAGATTTACTGAACGTTCGTACATTTTTAGACCACAATCGTATTTGGAATCCACCGCAAGATTCTGCGAACAAAAAAAGTAAATCAACTGGAGCTTACGCATATCAAGGAACACGTCTAAATAACAACGAAGTTGAGGCATCACTAAAAGAGCATTTTGAAAATTGGAAACCTTTTGTTGAAAAATTTGGACTACTCATCATAGAGCTACATACAATACCTCCGCACCTTGCCGCCCAAAATATTGGTAAAACCGCTGCTACCGCCTATGATGCTACACATGGCTACTCAGATCAATACATATTAGAAGTAGATGTATTCAACACAATTGCAGCAGAAGCTGGATTATTTCCAGATGAACGGTATTTTACAAAATTCCCTAACAGTGAATTGGCTACAGTAAGTGTTAATTTGTTGAAAGGGAGCTAAACATGTTTTTTCAATAATTTAAAAAAATTGAATAGCTTAGCAAGAAATCGAATATTAATATTTTCCAATAACTATGCTTATTGGACCTATAACTAACTAACAAATGCTTAAAAACACTTATACAGATTTAGGTCTGTTATTACTACGCGTTGGGATGTCGGTAATGTTGTTAACACACGGAATTCCAAAAATTGATCGTCTATTTGCCGAAACTATAGAATTTCCAGACCCTCTGGGTGTTGGCGCTACGCTATCGTTAATCCTGGCCTTAATAGGTGAAGTAGTGGCCCCTGCCCTTATTATTATTGGATTTAAAACGAAGTATGCTGCAATTCCTGCATTTATCGCAATGGCAGTAGCAGCTTTTATCGTGCACGCCGATGATCCATTTGGAAGAAAAGAAAAAGCACTTATGTATGCTTTAGTCTTTCTAGTAATATTTTTAACAGGAGCTGGAAAATACTCATTAGACAAAAAGTAATTAATGGAAATATTAGGAATTGATGTTGGTGGTTCAGGAATCAAAGGAGCCATCGTTAATGCAGATACGGGAGAATTAGTAACCGAAAGATTTAGACTATCTACACCACACCCCTCCTATCCAGATGCAGTTGCCAAGGTTATAAAAGACCTAATTACACACTTTGAGTACCAAGGACCCATAGGAGTAACGTTTCCATCAGTAATAAAAAATGGAAAGTGCTTTACAGCAACCAACATACATAGAGAATGGATTGGCACTCAGGTGGACGAACTATTTGAGAAACATTGTGGCAACAAGTTTTTTGTGGTTAATGATGCAGATGCAGCCGCAGAAGCCGAAATGAAATTTGGCGCTGGAAAAGACAAAAATGGTTTGGTAGTTACCATAACGGTAGGCACTGGAATTGGTTCGGGAGTTTTTTATAATGGAGAACTTATACCCAATTATGAAATGGGTATCATGCTAGGCAAGGACGGTAAAATTATTGAAAGATATGCGGCCGACTCAGCACGAAAAAGAGATGGATTAAGCTTGAAAAAATGGGCGGCTAAACGACTAGATTTTTTATTAAACCATGCGGCAGATGTTATGAATCCAGATCTCATCATCATTGGTGGTGGGGTAAGCAAGAAAATGGATAAATTTGAAGATCTACTAACGGTTAATGTTCCAGTGGTAGCGGCAAAAAACCAAAACAACGCTGGCATTATAGGTGCTGCAATGTTTGCAATGGATCATTTAAAAGATTAGTTCATAATTCTAACCATTAACTCGCGTAGCAAATCACCTTGTGGAACAGCATTGGCACCTACACCTTTGCTTTTTACATCAAATTCACGCAAAGTTGAGATAACCTTACTTACTTTTTTCATAGGATAGTTTCTAGAAGCATTTACATACTCGTTCACAAAGTATGGATTGATTCTTAACGAAGAAGCGATAGCGCGTGGCGATCGATCTTTTAATCCGTGTAAATGTAATAATTGCGAAAAGAAATTGTAAAGTAAAGACACGGTTACTACCATTGGATTATCCTTTGGGTTATCAGCAAAGTAATTCACTATTTGGTGCACCTTTAGCACATTTCGCTCACCTATAGCCTTGCGTAACTCAAAATTATTGAAGTCTTTTGAGATGCCTATATTCTCTTCAATAAGCTCAGGTGTAATTTGTTGCTCTTTAGGAATAATCAATTGCAATTTTTCAAGTTCATTATTGATTTTACTCAAATCGGTTCCCAAAAATTCAACCAACATCTGTGCGGCTTTAGGAGAGATACTATATCCTTTAGGTGTCAATACACGTCGTATCCAATCAGCTACTTGATTTTCGTATAATTTCTTGCTTTCAAAAACAACACCTACTTTATTAATTGCCTTGTATAACGCTTTACGTTTATCAAGTTTCTTATACTTATAGTTTATAACCAGAACTGTGGTAGGTTGTACATTTTCTACGTACGGTACTAACTTTTCAATAGATCGAGATAAATCTTGAGCCTCTTTAACAATAACCACCTGCCGCTCAGCCATCATTGGATACCGCTTCGCATTGCTCACAATATCATCAACAGAAACATCACGACCGTAAAGTACCATTTGATTGAAACCTTTCTCTTCTTCGGCCAATATATTCTTTTCAATAAAATCAGAAATCTTATCAATATAGTAAGGCTCTTCACCCATTAAAAAGTAAATAGGTTTAATATTACCCTTTTTTATATCGTTAACAAGTTGTTTGACTTCGTCCATTTAAAAAAAATCCCCAAATTTGTGTGGTGCAAAAACTTAAGTTTCCTACATATAACTTTAGAGTCAAAAATAAAGAAAATAAACTGTTCATTTTTGATGAAATACGTAAAAAATTTGTCGTTTTACAGCCCGAAGAATGGGTGAGACAAAATTGCGTTCAATTTTTAATTCAAGACAAACATTATCCAAAGTCACTTATCAATGTAGAGAAAGAACTCAAGATAAATAATCTTAAAAAAAGGTATGATATCGTAGTTTATAATAGTGACGGTTCAATTCACTTAATTGTAGAGTGTAAGGCGTCTAATGTTGGTATCACACAACACACTTTTGATCAAATAGCCAGATACAATATGACATTAAATGCCTCATATTTGATGGTAACCAACGGATTAAATCATTATTATTGTACCATTGACCATGAGAACCAACAATACCATTTTTTAAAAGAGATCCCTAAATACAACAAGTGAAAATTGCAGTAGTCATATTGAATTGGAATGGCAAAGAGCTATTAGCACAGTTTTTACCATCGGTAATAGCATATTCTAAAGAAGCAGATGTGTATGTCGCCGATAATGCTTCATCAGATGACTCAGTAGCATTTGTAGCAACTCATCACCCAGAAGTTCAAATAATTCAGAACGCAAGTAATGGTGGTTATGCCAAAGGCTACAACGACGCCCTTAAAAGTATTGATGCAGATATTTTTTGTTTACTTAACAGCGATGTAGAGGTAACTAAAGATTGGCTTAAACCCATTGTTCAAACGTTTAATGACAATCCCAAAACCGCTATAATTCAACCAAAAATTTTGGACCATAGAAATAAAGGAATGTTTGAGTATGCAGGGGCTGCAGGAGGATTTATAGATAAATACGGTTATCCGTATTGCAGAGGTCGAATATTTAACTCAATAGAAATAGATACAGGTCAATACAATGATACCACAGAGATCTTTTGGGCATCTGGTGCGTGTTTGTTTATTCGTAAAAATAGCTATGAAGCTCTAAATGGTTTTGACGAATCTTTTTTTGCACATATGGAAGAAATCGATCTTTGCTGGCGTGCTAAAAATAAAGGACTACAAGTTATGTATGTGGGCGCATCGACGGTTTATCATGTTGGGGGAGCTACCTTAGCAAATACAAGCCCAAAAAAAACATATCTAAATTTTAGAAATAGCTTATATGCACTGGTTAAAAACGCTTATGGAAACCTGTTCTTTTTATTAATAACACGACTTATTCTTGATGGCATCGCCGGAGTGAAATTTGCCTTACAGCTACAACCAAAACATACAGTAGCAATTATAAAAGCTCACTTTAGTTTTTATAATAAACTAGGCACACTTTTACGCAAGCGAAAGTCACAAGAGAAGATTAAAAATTACTATACCGTAAGGAGCATTGTTTGGTCCTATTTTATAGCTTCAAAAAAGTCTTCACAAAGTTTATAAAATAGTTAGTAAAAGTTTTGTTAATAGCCGTTTTTATTAACGTTTTTTGCATACTTTTATGCATTCGTCAAAATTTATAATTAATTAACAAAGTATCATGAAGAGAATTTTATTGTTAAGCCTTTCTGCGATGGTAATGCTTAGCTCTTGCGTATCAAAAAAGGAATATGCAGCGTTAGAGGCAAAACAAAAAGAAACACAAGACCTATTAAACTCGGCCACGGTTAAATTAAACGCATGTTTATCTGATGCGGCATCTGCTACGGCTCGTGCAGAAGCTTTAGAAGAAAGAATTGCTGATATGCGTAAAAATAATGAAAGCCTTATTCAGCAAAACCAAGACCTTACTATGCTTACAGCCAAAGGTGCTGAGAATGTTGAGAGAACCTTAGAAAGTATTAAAGAAAAAGATTTAAAAATTACACGCTTACAAGACGCTTTAAACAAAAAAGATAGTGTAACACTAGCTTTAGTTACGAGTTTGAAACGTGAGGTAGGAATAAACGATCCAGACATTGAAGTAAATGTTGAAAAAGGAGTAGTATTTATTTCTATTGCAGATAAGCTATTATTTAATAGCGGAAGTTACGTGGTGAATTCACAAGCAAAAGATGTTTTAGCGAAAGTTGCAAAAGTTGTTAATGATAAACCAGAATTTGAATGTATGGTAGAAGGACATACAGATAGCAAGTCTTACCAAAAAGGTGTGTTATTAGATAACTGGGATTTAAGTGTGAAGCGTTCAACATCAATTATTAGAGTACTAGAAGAGTTAGGTGTAGAATCAGCTAGATTAATTGCAGCAGGAAGAAGCTACCATGTGCCATTAGCAGATAATGAAACTGCAGAAAATAGAGCTAGAAACAGACGTACAAGAATTGTTGTAATGCCTAAGATCGATCAATTCTATGATATGATTGAAAAGGAAATGAAAAATCTATCAACTGGTAGTTAAACACTAGTTACATATAAAATCAAAAAGCTCAACATAATGTTGAGCTTTTTTTTGATCGAGATTTCCTCAGGTGAGATAAATAACACCGACGTCCTTAGGTAACAACTTGCTTGCTTATGATACCGTAATTTCAAATTTTATGAATCTAAAATTTTCTGTTTTTCTAGCTCAAGCTTTAAATGTTCTTCCCTTCTTTGAAGGAACACCGAAAAGATTGCACGTTCAATTGCTAATTGTTCAATCTTACCAATAAAGACCATTCTTATCATGCTCTCACTATATGGCTTACCCTTAGACGATGTAATGTTATCATTATCCAATTCTTGTAAAACCTGCGGAACCCAATCTTTACGCAAATATTGTTGAAGTTGTAGTTTTTGTGATTTAGTAATCATAACGACTAATAAATTATTGATATTTTTATGATATATTTGTTGGAATTAGGCTACACAAATATACTAATATTTTTAACAAATACTAAAATTTTAGTAAATATTTTCCTATTAATATAATTTCTATAGCCTATATCGTGCATTATATATGGAGTTACCAGAGATTAATAAGCGTATAAAAAAGCTAGTTGAAAATCATGCAAATGATAATTCTGCGAAATTTTGTCGCATGGTAGGTATAAGTCCTTCGTATAAATTAACGCGGTTGTTTTCTGTAGAAACTAGAAATGGTAAATATCCAGAACCAAGTTTAGATGTGGTTCGACAAATAGCCAAAGCCTTAGATGTAGACCTTAATTATTTGATTTTTGGCGAAGCCGTTAATAATGTAGTACACGAGGAACGTGGAAAATATATGACCACCAATGATAAGCTGGATATTATCATGAAACAAAACAAGGAAATTCTAGCTAAGCTCGATAAAAAGTAAGGGTATTATAAAATATCAAGACTCCCTTTACCTTCCCTAACTACCTCAGGTTCATCCTTTGAAAAATCGATTACCGTTGAAGCTTCATTACCGCCGTAGCCTCCATTAATTACAAGATCTACCCTATTTGACCATTTTTCTAAAATTAACTCAGGATCGGTAGTATACTCTATAATCTCATCTTCATCATAAATTGAGGTAGAAACAATTGGGTTACCTAAAGCTCGTACAATATCTAAGGCAATAGTATTGTCTGGCACCCTAATACCAACTGTTTTTTTCTTCTTAAAAGCACTGGGTAGCGATTTAGCGCCAGGAAGAATAAATGTATATGGTCCTGGCAATGCTCTTTTTAAAACCTTGAAGGTCGTATTGCTTATGTGTTTAACATAATCACTAAGATTACTTAAATCGTGACAAACAAATGAAAAATCAGCCTTTTCAAGTTTAACACCTTTAATTTGAGCAACACGCTCTAAGGCCTTATAATTGGTAATATCACAGCCCAAACCATAAACAGTATCTGTAGGATAAATAATAAGCCCGCCGCGTTTAAGAACAGCAACAACCTTGTCTATTTCCTTTGGATTAGGATTGTCTTCATATATCCTTATAAACTCTGCCATTAACTCAGTACTTTAAGTTTTGCAAACCGCAGCAATAATTTTTTTACTCCACCATTTTCAAAATTAATCTCTGCTTTCATATCGGCACCAGCACCTTCTATCTTCTTCACTTCTCCTTTTCCAAAACGCAAGTGCTCTACAATATTCCCCACTGCTAATTTAGTATCAAATAAATTGGCACTTCCACTACTTTTTGTAACAGGTTTTAAATTTTTAGGAGTAGAAATTCGTATTCCTTGCGGTTTTGTTTTTGATGGTTCCTTTTTGGCATGCCTTGGCTTCGCCGGTTTATACCTTATTTTATTAGGTTCAACATCGCCAAAAATACTAGCATCTAGCATTGGATTAAAACGACGCTCCTCAGGAGGTGTCAAGTCTTCTAAGTACTTATCGTCAATTTCTTCGATAAATCTACTCGGCTCAGCATCAATAAGCTTACCCCATCTATAACGCGTTAAGGCATAGGTTAAATAAGCTTGCTTTTCGGCTCTAGTCAAAGCCACATAAAACAACCGTCGTTCTTCCTCTAGTTCACTTCGAGTATTCATACTCATTGCACTTGGAAACAAATCTTCCTCTAAACCTACAATATATACATATGGAAATTCTAATCCCTTCGCCAAGTGTATGGTCATTAAGGCCACACGATCTTCGTCTCCTTTTTCATTGTCCATATCGGTAGCTAAGGCAACATCCTCAAGAAATTCGGTTAACGATCCTGTAGCATCAGCCAATTCTTTTTGACCTTCAACAAAATCTTTAATACCATTTAAGAGCTCTTCAATATTCTCCATTCTGGTAATCCCTTCGGGAGTACCATCTTTATTATACTCTCTAATTAATCCACTGGCCTTAGTAATATGTTCAGCGAGTTCAAAAGCATTGACATTTTGATTCATCACCTGAAAGCTCTCAATCATAGTAACAAAATCTTGAAGCTTTCGCTTGGTACCAGCATTTAAATTGATCTCAACCTTATCAATATGTTGAAGAACCTCAAAAATGGAGCGTTTATATTTATTGGCTGCTACAATAAGCCTATCAATGGTAGTTTGTCCAATTCCACGCGCAGGGAAATTGATGATACGTTTTAAGGCTTCCTCGTCAGCCGGATTAATAACCATTCTTAAATAGGCTAATACATCCTTAATCTCTTTACGTTGATAAAAAGACAAGCCTCCAAAAATTCTATAGGGAATATCCCTTTTCCGCAAAGCGTCTTCCATGGCGCGTGATTGCGCATTGGTGCGATACAAAATTGCAAAATCTTTATTATTAAGTTGCTTCTGCATCTTATTCTCAAAAATAGAACTCGCAACATATCGACCTTCATCCCCATCGTTTAAAGATCTGTGAACTTTAATCTTACTCCCCTCTTCATTGGCTGTCCAAACTACCTTATCTAACTTAGCTTGGTTTTTATCAATTATTGAGTTTGCAGCGTTCACTATATTTTTAGTAGAGCGATAGTTTTGTTCTAACCTAAACGATTTGGCATCGGGATAGTCACGCTGAAAGTTTAAAATATTATTAATATTAGCACCTCTAAAGGCATAGATACTTTGGGCGTCATCACCAACCACACAAATATTTTGAAATCTATCTGCTAATGCTCGAACAATAAGGTACTGTGAGTGGTTGGTATCCTGGTACTCATCAACCAAAATATACCTAAACCTATCTTGATACTTAGCCAATACGTCTGGAAAACGCGTGAGTAGCTCATTGGTCTTTAACAGTAAATCATCAAAGTCCATGGCACCCGCTTTAAAGCAGCGTTCAACATACTCTTTGTAAATATCTCCTAGACGTGGTCTGCGCGCAGCTGCATCAGCTTCAATCAGCTCAGGGTTTTGAAAATAGGCTTTAACAGTTATCAAACTGTTTTTATAAGATGATATTCTCGAATATATCTGTTTGTACTTATAGATATCCTTATCAAGTTTCATCTCTTTTATAATTGACGATATCAATCGTTGAGAATCTTGCGTATCGTAAATAGTAAAGTTGCTCGGGTACCCTAATCTATCTGCTTCAAAACGTAAGATTTTT
>CAZAPO010000016.1:0-3107 GCA_964487005.1 uncultured Flavobacteriaceae bacterium | reverse complement strand
GTTTCTTTTGAGAATCCCATACCGCCAAATATTTGAATTCCCTCATCGGCACAATCTTGAACATCTTCTGAAACCGATACTTTTAGAATTGAACATTCTATCGCATATTCTTCAACACCTTTTAATTCTGCTTCTTGATGTGAGTTACCCTGTTCTAAGCGAAGGGCAATTCTATCTTCAATGTTTTTTGCTGTTCTGTAGCATGCAGATTCTCCTACGTAGGTATTCGCTGCCATTTCTGCTAATTTTGCTTTAATAGCACCAAATTCTGCTAATGGGGTTTTAAATTGCTTTCTAGCAGTAGCATATTCTGTAGCATAAGAGGTAATGCGTCTCTGTGAGTCCAGACATGCTGCGGCAAGTTTTATGCGACCTACGTTTAATGCATTCATCGCAATTTTAAAACCTTGTCCTCTTTCGGCGAGCATATTTTCTATTGGTACTTTGGTGTCATTGAAAAATACTTGTCTTGTTGAGGAAGCATGTATACCCAATTTTTCTTCTTCTTCACCTAAGGTGATTCCATTTTCTGAATCATTTTCAACAATAAATCCTGTGATGTACTTATCGTCTTCTATTCTGGCAAATACAATAAATACACTTGCAAATCCAGCATTAGAAATCCACATTTTCTGTCCATTAATTAGATAGTGTTTACCATCTTCAGACAAGGTTGCAGTAGTTTTACCTGAATTAGCATCACTACCAGCTCCTGGTTCTGTAAGACAGTAAGCACCAAACCATTCTCCAGATGCCAATTTTGGAACATACTTTAGCTTCTGTTCTTCGGTACCATATAGTGTAATAGGCATGGTACCAATTCCTGTGTGTGCTCCAAAGGCTGTACTAAATGAACCCGTTCCACTAGAAATGTAATCACACACTAACATGGTTGAAACAAATCCCATATCCATGCCTCCATAAGCTTCAGGAACAGATACGCTTAAAAATCCTAACGCTCCAGCTTTGCGCATGCATTCTTCGGTGAAATCGTAATCTTTCTTTTCGAAGCGTTCTTTAAACGGAATAATCTCACGATCGTTAAATTCCATTACCGCTTCTTTCATCATTTGCTGTTCTTCCGAAAAATCTTCAGGAGTAAACACATCTTCGCAGTTGGTTTCTTTAACCAAAAACTGACCACCTCGTAAAATTTCTTTTTCTTTTGCTTCCATTATATTTTTATTTGGGTATTCTTTAATTTAAAAATTCGAAAATTCCTGCTGCACCTTGCCCTGTTCCTACACACATGGTTACCATACCGTATTTGCCTTTCATTTCTCGCTTGCGCATTTCATCAAATAGCTGCACTGATAATTTAGCTCCTGTGCATCCCAGTGGATGTCCTAAAGCAATTGCTCCACCATTAACATTTACGATATCACTATTAAGATCAAGTTCTCTAATTACCGCAAGTGATTGTGAAGCAAAAGCTTCATTCAATTCAATCAATTCTATATCGTTTTGTGCTAGTCCTGCATTTTTTAATGCTTTGGGAATAGCCTTTACTGGTCCAATACCCATGATTCTTGGTTCTACACCAGCCACAGCATAATTGACCAGTCTTGCTATTGGTTCTAGATTAAGTTCTTTTACAAGTTCTTCACTCACTATCATAACAAAAGCAGCTCCATCACTCATTTGCGACGAATTCCCTGCTGTAACACTTCCTCCTTGAGCAAATACAGGACGAAGCTTCCCTAAAACCTCCAAACTTGTATCTTTTCTTGGGCCTTCGTCTTTAGTTACGGTATATGATTTTTGTGCTTTTTTACCATTGGCATCAATGTATGTTTGATCAACGGTTATTGGTGCAATTTGACTTTGAAAACGATCTTCTGCCTGCGCTTTCAATGCCTTTTGGTGCGAGTTATACGCAAACTCATCCTGATCTTGTCTTGATACGTTATATTGGTTGGCTACTGCCTCAGCAGTATTACCCATTCCCCAATAGTAATCTTCATGGCCAGAACTAATTACATCGTAGTTTAAATCTGTTTTAAAACCTGTCATTGGCACGGCACTCATACTTTCGGCTCCACCTGCAATGATACAATCTGCCATTCCAGATTGTATTTTAGCGGCTGCTATGGCAATGGTTTCCAATCCTGATGAACAAAACCTATTTACAGTAACACCGGGAACATCCACAATGTTTAACCCCATAAGTGAAATTAAACGCGCCATGTTTAACCCTTGAGCACCTTCTGGCATCGCATTACCAACAATGACATCATCGATTCGAGATTTATCAAAATCTGGAAGTTCATTCATCATATGTTGAATTGTTTCTGCCGCCAATTCGTCTGTTCGCTTAAAACGAAATAATCCCTTTGGTGCTTTTCCTACTGCCGTTCTATATCCTTTTACTATATATGCTGTTTTCATTGTTAATTTCTTAATGGTTTACCTGTTTTAAGCATGTGCTGAATTCGTTCTAGTGTCTTTCTCTCTGTACACAGACTTAAGAAAGCTTCTCTTTCGATATCCAACAAATATTGTTCTGAAACTCTTGTCGGCTCTGATAGGTCACCACCAGCCATCACATAGGCTAATTTGTTAGCAATTTTTTTATCGTGCTCACTTATATAGCGACTTGCTTCCATGGCATCTGTACCAACTAAAAACATTCCTAATGCCTGTTTTCCTAATACTTTTACATCTGTTCTTTCTATTGGTTTGGTATATCCCTGTTCTGCTAGAAGTTTCGCATAGGCCTTTGCTGTGGCAATCTGACGGTCTTTGTTAACTACCACAACATCTTTCCCCTTTTGAAGAACACCTAAATCAAATGCTTCATAGGCTGATGTTGAAACTTTGGCCATACCTATTGTTAGAAAATATTCTTGTAGAACATTTAACTCTACATCACCTTTTTTGAAGGTATCTGATGCACGCAATGCCATTTCTTTTGATCCGCCACCTCCAGGTATTACACCAACTCCAAATTCTACAAGTCCGATATAGGTTTCGGCGGCTGCTACAACTTTATCAGCATGCATCGATAGTTCACACCCACCACCAAGCGCCATACCATGTGGTGCGGCTATGGTTGGAATAGAGGAGTAGCGCATTCGCATCATGGTATCTTGGAAATATTTAATTGC
>CAZAPO010000015.1:0-3002 GCA_964487005.1 uncultured Flavobacteriaceae bacterium | reverse complement strand
CCATGGCTGCTTGCGGGTAATTAATAGGGTTAGAATCATCAAGTGGATTAAATGTTCCACTTAGTGGGTTATTTGACTCTTCAGGAAACGTAACCCCAAAACCACTTATTCCAAAGGCCGAAGCCGCAAAGGTATGCCTGCTATCTGGTTTTTTCCATAGAATAGCTAGTGCTGGCATTGGCGAAACCCCTCTATCGTCCATAGTGCTACCACTTACCGATGGTGCTCCCGGACCAAGCATATCTGGGGGAAGGCTTGAAAACAATTCAGGTGATGAAAAGAACAACCCTAAATCAAATTTCATTTCTTTACTATCAAACACTGTTAAGGTGGCTGGATTCCAATGTATAGCTCCCGATATATCTAATGGTTGAGCTGTTGCTGCGCCACCCATGGACATATTTACTGAACCAACACCTTGCATAATATGCCCAGCCTGAGCATAAACCACTATTGATGAGAGGAATAATGCAAGTTTTAAGAAATAATTTCTCATAATATGATCTTTAATTAACTTTTGTGAAGGTATCTTAAAATGCCTCAAAAAATAATGACAATAATCAGGTATTCCCCTTATGTAACCTATGTTACAAAAGATTTTTACAGGAAATTATTTGTTGTTTGAATTCATACTATTCTTACATTTCTACCTGCATTTCATCGATAAATCATTAAATCCTAGTTCATTACTAGAATAAAAGTCTATATTTGAACTACCAATAACCCAAATCTAATGTCAATATGCTAGTAATCAACTTATTAAAGTTAAAAGCTCAGCCATTTTTTCTTATTGAACAAGCAAGTGTAGTAACCATGTTAACGATAACGGTTGCCTTCTTCTTGATTCTATTAATTTTGGGTATTAGAAAATCTTATAAACTAAAGGCTGAGAACGAAAGGTTAAGTGAACGATCTAATGTATCTTCTAAGGAAGATAATAAAGTATATCGCGATTTTCGTGAGGGACACCTCTACGATAATTGTTAATTGTAAAATTGAGTAGAAAAAAAGCCTGCACTTGCAGGCTTTTTTTTATCGAATTAGTTTCTTGTACTTTATGCGTTTTGGCATTATGTCTGCACCTAATCTTTTCTTTTTGTTTTCTTCATAATCACTAAAGCTTCCTTCAAAAAAGTAGACTTGTGAATCTCCTTCAAACGCCAATATGTGGGTGCAAATTCTATCTAAAAACCATCTATCGTGAGAAATAACCACTGCACATCCAGCAAAATTTTCTAAACCTTCTTCTAGTGCTCGTAATGTGTTGACATCAAGATCGTTAGTTGGCTCATCTAAAAGTAATACATTACCCTCTTCTTTTAAGGTCATCGCTAAATGAAGTCGGTTACGTTCACCACCTGAAAGTAGTTTTACTTTTTTGTTTTGTTCACTACCTGAGAAGTTAAAACGGCTTAAATATGCTCTGGAGTTTACTTGTCTGTTCCCCATCATAATCAACTCTTGTTCCTCACTAAAATTCTGCCATATTGTTTTCTCTGGATCTATGTTCGAGTGTGATTGATCTACATAAGCTATTTTGGCAGTTTCTCCTACAATAAACTCACCTTTATCGGCAGTTTCTTCGCCCATAATCATCCTAAAAATAGTGGTCTTACCAGCTCCATTTGGTCCAATAATCCCTACAATCCCTGCCTGTGGTAAATTAAAATTAAGATCTTCATAGAGCAACTTATCATCATATGCCTTACTTACTCCATTTGCTTCAATGACATTTGTTCCAAGACGCGGTCCATTGGGTATGTATATTTCAAGTTTCTCATCAAGTTGCTTTTGATCTTGACTCATTAACTTCTCATAATTATTTAAACGTGCTTTTTGCTTTGCTTGCCTTCCCTTTGGTGCCATTCTTACCCATTCGAGTTCTCGTTCTAGCGTTTTTTGGCGTTTACTCGCTTGTTTTTGTTCTTGTGCTAGACGTTTTGACTTTTGATCTAACCATGATGAGTAATTTCCTTTCCACGGGATACCTTCTCCTCTATCAAGTTCTAAAATCCATCCTGCTACATTATCTAAAAAATAGCGATCGTGCGTTACTGCAATTACAGTTCCCTTATACTGGGCTAAATGATGTTCTAACCAATGAACAGATTCTGCATCAAGATGGTTGGTTGGTTCATCCAGTAGTAAGACATCTGGTTCTTGTAAAAGTAAGCGACATAGTGCTACTCTGCGACGTTCTCCCCCAGAAAGTACTTCAATTTTCTTGTCTCCTTCTGGTGTTCGCAATGCATCCATAGCGATTTCAAGTTTGGTGTCCAGTTCCCAGGCATTCGAGGCATCTATCTTATCTTGAAGTTCGGCTTGTTTATCCATGAGCTTTTGCATCTTATCTGGATCTGAATACACTTCTTCAAGACCAAACATATCATTTATCTTGTTGTATTCGTCTAGAATAGCAACCGTATCTGCAACTCCTTCTTTTACTACCTCAAGTACTGTTTTATTTTCATCTAGTAGCGGTTCTTGCTCTAAATAACCAACTGAGTAATCTTGAGAAAAAACTACGTCTCCTTGATAGTTCTTATCTACTCCTGCAATAATTTTAAGTAGCGTGGATTTCCCTGATCCGTTTAAACCCAGAATTCCAATTTTTGCTCCATAAAAAAAGCTTAAATAAATATTTTTAAGTACTGGTGTATTAGCGCCCTGAAACGTTTTGGTAACACCAGCCATTGAAAAGATAATCTTCTTATCGTCACTCATGTTTAGGTTGTTAGATGATTTAGATTGATTTAAATTTTAGAGGCAAAAATTATACTCTTCCTTTTAGAGCATTGAACACCCAAGCTACAGCGAAAAATCCAATGCCTACCGCCGCAAACCCCCATCCTGCTATTTCATCGTACCTAAATGCTCCTAGTGCAATTAGCCCAAGCCCCACAAATATCATTATCCAGGTTGCCCAAGCTAGCACAGTATTTTTATTCATTGCCATAATGTTGTTAGTTTGATAGTTAGTCGAAACACAAATATCGACTTTT
>CAZAPO010000014.1:0-11526 GCA_964487005.1 uncultured Flavobacteriaceae bacterium | reverse complement strand
GTGGCTAAAGTAACCATTATTTTAAAAAATCAAAATTATGATACATTTTTTTTGATGAAATGCATAAATTTTTGAAGATTCGCATGTAATTGCCCAAAAAATTTATTTAATGTTTATTTTTACCCAAATCTTTTTTAAATGTCCATAAAAGTAAAACAACTCACCAAAGTTTACGGAACCCAAAAAGCATTGAACAATGTAACTTTTGAAGTAAAAAAACCTGAAGTAGTTGGTTTTTTAGGACCTAATGGTGCTGGAAAATCTACTATGATGAAAATACTAACTACATATATCAATGCTTCAAATGGTGAAGCAATTGTAAATGGATATGATGTTTCTACAAACACTAAAGAGGTACAAAAAAGTGTAGGCTATTTACCAGAGCATAACCCATTGTATTTAGACATGTATGTAAAAGAGTATCTAGGTTTTAACTCCAAAGTTTATGGTATAAAAAAAGAACGAATAGAAGAAGTTATTGAACTAACGGGTCTAACACCTGAGGCTCATAAAACTATTGGACAACTTTCAAAAGGGTTTAGACAACGCGTAGGGTTAGCCAATGCGCTATTGCACAATCCAGATGTACTCATATTAGACGAACCTACAACTGGATTAGATCCAAATCAATTGGTAGATATTAGAAATCTCATTAAATCGGTTGGACGAGAAAAAACAGTCTTCTTATCTACACATATTATGCAAGAAGTTGAGGCAATGTGCGATAGGGTTATTATTATTAACCAGGGTGAAATTGTAGCTGATAAAACATTACAGGAATTACGCGAAGGCTCTCAACAAATTATTAATGTCGAGTTTGATTATCGGGTGGAGGAGGCCTTCTTAAAGAGCTTACCAAATGTTGTGAAGGTAGAGTGCGTATATGATTTAGTTTATGAAATAACTTTTAATACAACCGACGATATGCGGTCACATGTTTTTGACTTTGCACATGATAATAAATTGAAGATTCTACAACTGAACCAAAAAAGTGCAAGTTTAGAAAGTTTATTTAGAACGCTAACTTCATCTAATTAGACCGAAATATTTAGGTTAATGCTGTCCTATACCGTAATCATAATGTATCTTTGTAGTGCTTAAAATTGATGTATGAACAAAGGTATTTATGTAGCTACAATTGAAGCCAATAGTGGGAAATCGGTTGTGGTATTGGGGCTAATGCAAATGTTATTAGGTAAGACGGCCAGAGTTGGATATTTTAGACCCATAATTGATGATCTTGAAGAAGGAGAATACGATAATCACATCAATACTGTTGTTTCTCATTTTGAGTTAGACCTCAACTACAAAAAGTGTTTTGCATTTACTAGAAATCAAGTACTCAATCTATACAATCAAGGAAAATCAGGAGAGGTATTAGATACCATAATAAGTAAGTATAAAAAACTTGAATCTCAATTTGATATTGTATTAGTTGAAGGAACAGACTTCTCACATGAGAGTTCCATTTTAGATTTTGATATTAATATTCTTATTGCAAAAAATCTAGGACTTCCTGTAATTATTGTTGCACATGGTGAAGGTAAAAATGTTGAAGAAGTTGCAGAAAGCATACAATTAGCGCACGATACATTTAATGAGGAAGTAGAGGTATTGTCTGTGATTGCCAATAAAGTTGAGGAGAATGTTTTTCCAAATTTAACTCGTGAATTAGAAAAACGAATTCCTTCGAAAACTTCGGTTGCTGCCATTCCAAAAATTAATAAACTGTCCAACCCCACATTAAACGAAATTGTAAACGAATTGGATGGAAAAGTCCTTTTTGGGAAAGAACAGCTTAATAACCAGATTGAAAATTTTGGTGTTGGTGCTATGCAACTCCGTAATTACCTAAAGCATTTAAAAGAAAATACGTTGGTAATTACACCTGGTGATCGTGCCGATCTTATTATGGGAGCACTACAAGCAAATATCTCGAAGAATTATCCTAAAATATCAGGAATCATTCTTACGGGCTCACTAATCCCAGAAGAGCCAATTTTAAAGCTTATTGAAGGACTTTCAAGCATTGTTCCAATAATAAGTGTGAAGGGCGGTACTTATAGTGTTACCAACGCCATAGGAGATATAAAGTCTAAAATTTATGCTGAAAACACCGAAAAAATTAGAACCTCGATAGCTACTTTTCAGGAGCATATTGAAACCGATATGCTAGCAGAAAAATTAATCACTTTTCAGTCTGATAGCCTTTCGCCACGGATGTTTCAATATAAATTATTACAAAAAGCTCTTACACATAAAAAGCATATTGTGCTCCCTGAAGGCTATGATGATAGAGTACTATCTGCTGCTGTAAGATTAATAGATGCACAAGTAGTGAATTTGACCTTAATTGGTGAAGCTTCAAAAATTAAAGAACGTATCGAAACCCTCGACATACCACTCGATTTAACCAAGGTATCTATTGTTAACCCTACTGAGTCTGAACATTTTGAAGATTATGTTCAAACGCTATATAAGTTGCGTAAACACAAGAATGTAAATCTTGCCATGGCTAGAGATATGATGTGTGACGTCTCATATTTTGGCACAATGATGATCTATAAGGGGCATGCAGATGGTATGGTATCTGGAGCGGTACATACAACGCAGCACACTTTGCGACCTGCACTACAATTCATAAAAACCAAACCCGATGCTTCTATAGTATCTTCTGTTTTCTTTATGTGTCTTGAAGATAGGGTATCAATTTTTGGAGATTGCGCTATCAACCCAAATCCAAATGCCGAACAACTGGCCGAAATTGCACTTTCATCGGCTAAAACAGCTGCCGATTTTGGTATAGAACCCAAAGTTGCAATGCTGTCTTACTCTTCTGGGGCTTCAGGTAAAGGCGAAGACGTTGAAATTGTACGTAGGGCCACAGAAATTGTAATGACTAAAAACCCTGATCTTAAAATTGAAGGACCTATTCAATATGATGCTGCTGTTGATAAAAAGGTAGGGCAACAAAAGTTACCAAATTCTGAAGTTGCTGGACAAGCAAGTGTGTTAATCTTTCCGGATCTTAATACCGGAAACAATACCTACAAAGCAGTACAAAGAGAAACTGGAGCTTTGGCAATTGGCCCCATGTTGCAAGGCTTGAACAAACCAGTTAATGACCTAAGCCGTGGTTGCACCACTGATGATATTTTTAGCACGGTAATTATAACAGCCATTCAAGCGCAAGAATTATAGTATGAAAAGAATTTTAGTTCTTAACTCAGGAAGTTCATCCATAAAATTTCAGCTATATAAAATGCCTGAAGAGTTGATTGTTTGCTCTGGATTAATTGAACGAATTGGTTTTGATGATGCTAAATTTGAATTGAAGATTAATCAAGAAAAATTTGCGTACGTATTGCCCATTCATACGCATCAACAAGGATTAGAATTAGTGTCTAAAAAATTACTTGACCCCACACTTAATATCATTAATACTTCTAAAGATATAGACATTGTTGGTCACCGGGTGGTTCATGGAGGAAGTCATTTTAAGAAAACAAGGTTAGTCACCCAAGATGTAAAAGACAAAATTACCAGCTTATTTGACATTGCTCCCTTGCATAATCCGCACAATTTAAAAGGTATTGAAGTGGCTGAAAGTATTTTTCCTGAGGCCAAACAAGTGGCTGTTTTTGATACTGCCTGTCATCAAAGCATACCCGAAGTTGCTTACAAATATGCCATTCCAAATAAATTTCTTGTTGACAACGGTATACGAGTTTATGGATTTCACGGGACAAGTCACAAGTATGTTTCAGAAAAGGCCATCAACTTTTTAAATCTCAAAGAAAGTAAGATTATATCGATTCATTTAGGGAACGGTTGTAGCATGACGGCAATTAAAAATGGTCAAAGTATTGATCATAGTTTAGGATTTGGTCCAGTTAATGGACTTATTATGGGGACGCGTGCTGGCGATATTGACGCTTCGGTTATTTTTTATTTAAATAATAAACTTGGATACTCCATAAATCAGATTAGTGAAATACTTCAAAAAGAGAGTGGTATGCTAGGGCTAACTGGATATAGTGACCTGAGAGATATTGAAGCCAAAGCTACCCTTGGTGATAAAGAATGTATTGTTGCGTTACATATGAGTGCCTATAGAATTAAAAAGTACATAGGTAGCTATATTGCTGCACTTAATGGCTTAGATGCCATAATTTTTACGGCAGGAATTGGTGAAAACTCTGATTTTATGCGAAAACTTGTTTGCGAAGATTTAGATGCTTTTGGTATTTCATTAAGTAATGAGAAAAACAGTTTACGTTCTAATTCAATTCGTGAAATTAATGCAGATGCATCAAATGTTAAAATATTGGTAGTACCAACCAATGAAGAACTAGAAATTGCTAAGCAAGCGTTTGAATTAATCAAAAATTAAGCTTCCTGTATAAAATGACTCAACGTTGACCACAGGCGGTCTGTTAAGGGCTATTACATTTCCAGTACTCCTAATTTCCCCTGTAATTGTTTGTTGCGGATTGACGATCATATCATTACTTCCCCTATGAAAAAGAGCAATATTTTGAGCTATTAAATTGCCTCCTTCAAATCTACCATCTCCAGCATAAAACCCTACGTTTAAATTTTCTACTGTTCCAGAAATATAAAATGTTGAGAGCTTATTGGATGCTATTGTTAATTGGTTGAGGTTGACGTTTAATCTAAAATCACCTATGGCAAAGGCATCGACATTAAAATTTTCTGAAATTAATTTCAATGATGGGAAATTTAACGTGTCCACTGAATTTACATCAAATTGCGACGAACTTCTTATCTCAACAATATTAGGTGCCGTTACAAATATTTTGGTGATACCATAATCTCTCACATAGTTACAAGTGTTGTTATTTGTTAATTGTAGTTCATCATTAATAACAACAGCTTTTATATCATTTAATAAATTTTCACCAGACTCAATTTCAACTTTCGTCTCGCTACCTTGCCTTAAATAGAGTTCAATATCTCTATTGACTAGAATTTTAGTAAAGCTCGCTGTATTTACTTCTATAGTTTTAATAGTTCCCGCCGTTTGAAAACAGTCGTTGGCGTCTTCACTTGAACATCCAACTACCAAAACCATACATATGTAAATCAACTTTTTCATAACCGAATCCCTATTCCAAACTCCACAGCTTCTGCCGCCGCACCATGTGCTTTAACCGTTATTGCTCCAAACCATTGCTTACCAAAATAGCGCTTCAACCCAGCTCTTAAATATAACCTTCCTTCAAAATCTACAGGATAATATGCATAATATCCGGCTTGGGTTACAACCGATAGTTTATTTATAAATAGCTCATGTCCAATAAATAATCCTAATCTTTTATAATCTCTGTCTGGGTCATAATTCCTATCAGGAAAAGCAATTGCTTGGTATCTGTTAAACTCTTTTAAAAAATTGGAAAAGAATACATCCACTCCAAATTGAATGGCGCTTTTATAGCTTAATCGTTTATCTGCATATCCCGATAAAATATAAAATGGAAATTGCCCACTTCCTATAATATCACTTTCGTTTACGCCACTTCTAAAAACAAAATTATACTTCCATGGTTCAGTAAACTTTTCAAAACTCGTTTCAATTCTTTCATCAACGCTCTCCTCAAAATTATAGGTGATACCAGCATTAAATGCCAAAATATTGATACTTGTGTTAGGAGCCTTCACATTGGCATTCGAGTAATGCACTACAGACAATCCAGTTTGAAATCCAAATTTATTAAGGACGCGCTCTTTCCTGTAATTGAGCATTAAAAACGTACTGCTTAGTAATTTTGAACCAAAGGCATTGTTTTTATGATTGGTCTCTCGATTGTATGGATTAGATGTTAAAGCTACTCCTTGCCCAATTCTAAACATTAGGTTTCTATTAAAAAAATAGAAATTATAATGACCATATAAGCCAATATTTTTTCCTAAATGCTCGTTTTTTAGATCTTGATAGATAAAGGATGCTCCTAAATCTGGATACTTGTATTCTTGCTGCCATCGCTCTTTTCCAAAAGTCTTCCTGTTTACTCCAATGATTACTCCTTCTGGATGCCCGGTAATTAAATGTAAAATTCCATCATTGTGAAGTGTAATATTACCTGATGTATAATTAATATCAAGATTATAGCTGGATGTACTCGCTTGTTCTTGTGCAGCTATCTGATAATAAAAAACCAATAAGTAGGCTAATAAGCGATACTTCATTCAAGGACTTCTTTTTCTTCTGTCAAAGGTAAAAGAAATAAAGAACTAAAAAATTGCCTTTGCTATTGCTTTAATATTATCACTTTTACCCATTGAATAATAGTGTAGTACGGGTACACCAGCATCCAATAATTCTTTAGATTGTGCTATAGCGTATTCTACTCCCACCTGGCGCACTGCTTTATTGTCTTTACATTGTTCTACTTCTGCAATGAGATCTTCTGGAAGATCAATTTTAAATACCTGAGGTAACAATTGTAAGTGTCGCTTCACGGCAATGGGTTTTATACCTGGAATTATTGGCACGTGAATCCCTGCTTTTTTTGCCGCATCAACAAACTCGAAGTATTTCTTATTATCAAAAAACATTTGAGTAACCACATAATCTGCACCTGCATCAACTTTTTCTTTTAATCGTTTTAGATCAGATTGCAGCGACGGCGCTTCTATGTGCTTCTCTGGGTATCCCGCAACACCTACACAAAAATCGGCTTTATGATTGGTTTCTATTACCTCATGCAAATATTTCCCATTATTTAGATTTTGTATTTGATCTACTAGTTCAATAGCATAGGTATGTCCACCTCTAGAAGCTTCAAAATACTTTTGATGACTCATGGCATCTCCTCTTAAGGCCATGACATTATCAATTCCTAAATAATGGCAATCTACTAGAAGATATTCCGTCTCTTCTTTTGTGAATCCACCACATAATACATGTGGAACAGTATCAACATCATACTTATGTTTGATTGCCGCACAAATACCTACCGTTCCTGGTCTCATTCTTGTAATCTTTCTATCTAAAAGACCATTTTTCTCTATGTATACATACTCTTCTCGAGAAGTGGTAACATCAATAAATGGCGGTTTAAATTCCATTAATGGATCAATATTATTATATAATTCTTGAATGCTATTCCCTTTTTTTGGTGGAATAATTTCAAAAGAAAATAAAGTCTTTCCTTCTGCCTTCTTTATATGATCTGTTATTTTCATTAGTATTAATCTGCTAAATTAGGGTTGAGCCATTTTCTCGCTTCATCTATAGCTATCTCTCTCCTTTTTGAATAATTTATTAATTGATCTTCGGTAATTTTTCCTAGTCCAAAGTACTTTGATTCTTGATTTGCAAAATAGTATCCACTAACACTAGCAGCTGGCCACATGGCTAAACTCTCGGTAAGTTCAACTCCTATTTCATCCTTTACCTTTAGAAGATCCCAAATTGTTTTCTTTTCTAAGTGATCTGGGCAGGCAGGATACCCTGGTGCTGGTCGAATTCCTTTGTAGCTTTCCTTAATCAGTTCTTCATTTGAAAGGTCTTCTTTTGCAGCATAGCCCCAAGCTTCTTTTCTAACATATTCATGCAGATATTCGGCAAAGGCTTCTGCCAATCGATCGGCTAAGGCTTTAACCATAATAGCACTATAATCGTCATGAATTTCTTCAAATTGTTGCGCTAATTCTTGAGTTCCAAAACCTGTACTAACACAAAAGCAACCCACATAATCTTGTAATCCTGTTTCTTTAGGAGCTATAAAGTCTGCTAATGCTATATTTGGTACCCCGTCACGTTTCTTCAGTTGTTGACGTAGTGTTAGAAAAGAAAATTTTTCATTTTTATGTATCACCTCAATATCATCATCATTTACAGTATTGGCTGGAAAAATCCCATATACAGCTTTAGCCTTTAATAGTTTTTTATCAAAAATATCTTGAAGCATTTTTTGCGCATCCTTGTACAATTCTGATGCTTGCTCTCCAACAACATTATCTTCCAGAATCTTTGGAAATTTACCATGTAAATCCCAGCTTCTAAAAAATGGAGACCAATCAATATAGTTTTCCAGTTTTTGAATATCAAAATCTTTAATAACGCTTATTCCTAATTCATTTGGCCTGCCAATATTGGTGGTTTCCCAATTTGCTTGAAATTTGTTTTGCCGTGCATTTTCAAGTGATATGTACTCTTTTCTCTTTCCTCTACTTAAAAACTGTTCTCTAAACTTATTGTACTCTTCTCTAATTTGCTCTTTATAAATCTTGTTGTTGTTTTGCAGCAAATTACCCACTACGGTCACTGCTCTTGATGCATCATTTACATGAACCACGGTATTTGAATAGTTAGGCGCTATTTTTACCGCCGAATGGGCTCTTGAAGTAGTGGCTCCTCCAATAAGTAATGGAATTTTAAGAGCATTCTTTTCCATTGCTTTCGAAACATAAACCATTTCATCAAGTGATGGTGTAATTAAACCACTTAAACCTATTACATCAACATTTTCTGCTATTGCTGTTTCTATAATTTTTTCGGTTGGTACCATCACACCAAGATCAATAATTTCGTAGTTGTTACACCCTAAAACTACACTCACAATGTTCTTACCTATATCATGAACATCGCCTTTAACTGTAGCCATCAATATTTTACCTGCAGATTGGGCCGCTCCATCTTTTTCGGCCTCAATAAATGGTTGTAAATAGGCCACTGCTTTTTTCATCACTCTGGCCGATTTCACCACTTGCGGCAAGAACATTTTTCCGCTACCAAATAAATCACCCACCACATTCATACCTGTCATTAAATGGCCTTCAATAACTTCAATTGGTCGTGATACTTCTAATCGTGCTTCTTCAACATCCTCTTCTATAAAGGCGTCTATACCTTTTACTAAGGCGTGAGTAATTCTATCTTGTAGTGGTTCATTTCTCCATTCTTGAACATTGTTGTCATCACTCTTTTTAGCTCCCTTCACAGTTTCTGCAAACTCCAATAGACGCTCGGTAGCATCATCTCTGCGGTCTAGTAAAACATCTTCTACATGGACCAACAAATCGTTGGGTATCTCATCGTATACCTCTAACATAGTAGGATTGACAATTCCCATGTTCATTCCATTCTTAATGGCATGATATAAAAATGCCGAGTGCATTGCTTCTCTAACAATATTGTTTCCTCTAAAAGAAAAGGAAACATTACTTACACCTCCTGAAACACTAGCATATGGTAAGTTTTCGCGAATCCACTTGGTAGCATTGAAAAAATCAAGTGCATTTTTTCTATGCTCCTCCATCCCTGTTGCTACCGGAAAGATATTGGGGTCGAAAATAATATCCTGTGGAGGAAAGTTAACCTCATTCACCAATATTTCGTACGACCGTTTGCATATTTCTATTCGGCGTTGATAATTATCGGCTTGACCAACCTCATCAAACGCCATTACAATTACAGCCGCACCATAACGTTTTATCAATTTTGCCTGGCGTATAAATTCTTCTTCTCCTTCTTTTAAACTAATAGAATTTACGACGCACTTCCCCTGTACAACTTGCAATCCCGCTTCTATGATCTCCCATTTTGAGCTATCAATCATTAACGGAACTCTGGCAATGTCTGGTTCTGAAGCAATCAAATTTAAAAATGTAACCATGGCTGTTACTCCATCTAGCATTCCCTCATCCATGTTTACATCAATTATCTGTGCCCCTCCTTCAACTTGATCACGAGCCACCTCTAAGGCTTCTTCAAACTTCTCATCTTTTATTAACCTTAAAAACTTACGCGAGCCCGTCACATTGGTACGTTCACCAACATTTATGAAGTTACTCTCTGGTGTCACCACCAAAGATTCCAGTCCTGACAAAGTCAAATATTTATTCTCCAATTCAGGCATAAACTTCTAGTTTTCTGGGTTGATATTTTTTCGCAACATCTGCAATGGCCCTTATATGTTGAGGTGATGTACCGCAACAACCACCAATAATGTTTATGAGTCCGTCTTTTAAATAGTCTTCTATAAAAGCTTGCATTTGTTTTGGAGTTTCATCGTATTCACCAAATGCATTTGGCAGTCCAGCGTTTGGATGAGCCGATGTAAAGAAACTTGTCTTTCTCGCCAAACGTTGTAGATATGGTTTTAACTGCTCTGCTCCTAAAGCACAGTTAAATCCAACACTCAATAATGGTACATGCGAAATGGAGGTTAAAAATGCTTCTACCGTTTGTCCTGATAAGGTTCTACCTGAAGCGTCAGTTATTGTTCCTGAAACCATTATTGGTATATCTATATTACGCTCTTCTTTGACTTCTTCTATTGCAAATAATGCCGCCTTGGCATTAAGCGTATCAAAAATGGTTTCAACTAATAGGATATCCACACCACCATCAATGAGTGCTTCTACCTGTTCTTTATATGCGATCCTTAATTTTTCAAAATTAATTGCCCTGTATTCTGGTCTATTCACATCTGGTGACAAACTTGCCGTTTTATTTGTGGGCCCAATACTTCCCGCAACGAACCGCGGTTGCGACGGATTTGATGCTGTAAATCTATCGGCCACTTGCCTTGCAATTTTCGCCGATTCAAAATTTAATTCATAGACCAAATCTTCCATATAATAATCGGCCATACCAATAGTGGTAGCAGAAAAAGTATTAGTTTCAACTATGTCTGCTCCCGCTTCAAAATATTTGGCATGCACCTCTGCAATGGCTTTTGGTTGTGTTAATGACAATAGATCATTATTCCCTTTTAATGGGTGCTTAAAATCTTTGAACCGTTCTCCACGGTAATCTTCTTCAGTAAAATTATACTGCTGAAGCATGGTTCCCATGGCACCATCGAGTACTAGAATACGATCTTGTAAAGTTTGCTTTATAGCCGACATCTGATAAATAATTATATCAATATGTCATCATGAAAAGTAGTGAAAATTACTTGTGGTTATCTGTCTGGTTTTATCACCAGTAGAATTTAGCACCTTCTTTAAAGTTAAAGGGTTGCTAAGGCTTCACAGGGTCTATTCCCTCTGCCTTTCGTGATAACAATCAATAATATTAATGAACTGGACAAATAACGTAATAAATTTTTAATTAGCACAACATTTTAGACAGAATTTTAGCCAAATAAATCTGATGATAAATAGCGATCTCCTCTATCGCAAATTATGGCTACTATGGTGCCATGATCTATTTGATTTGCCACCTTTAATGCAACAGAAACTGCTCCACCACTGCTCATTCCGGCAAAAACGCCTTCTTCTTTTGCTAAGCGTTGGGTAGTAGCTTTTGCCTCTTCGGCACTTACTTCTATAATCTGATCAACCAAACTCCTATTAAAAATCCCAGGCACATAGGCTGGTGACCATTTTCTAATACCAGGAATTCTTGAACCTTCCTTTGGCTGTGCACCAACGATTGTTATATTTTTATTTTGGGCTTTTAAAAATGTGGCTGTCCCTGTTATTGTACCTGTTGTACCCATGGCCGAAACAAAGTGAGTTATCTGTCCTTTGGTATCTTCCCAAATTTCT
>CAZAPO010000013.1:0-15075 GCA_964487005.1 uncultured Flavobacteriaceae bacterium | reverse complement strand
AGGAAAACAGGCCAATTAAAGGCGTTGTCGCAGAGCCGAGTCTAGTATTAATAGGTAAAAATGTAGCAGAAATAAAAGAGTAATCAGTATAAGCTTCTATTGCTTCTGTGCCGGTTAATCTTGTAAAGCCAATCACCTCTTCATAAACCTGACCATTGGCATCTACAGACCAAAAGACAATTTCAGACCCACCAGCGACTTCAATAAAATTAATTCCAGTTGTAGAACTAGTTCTGACATGGCAACCGTTATAAAAACTATGAGGACTATTAATAATTTTAGGATCTTTTTCTAATGATTCCGCAGAGTTTTCCTTGTCGGAAATATCGGTTTTTGGTTGAAGAAAATCTAACCATTTGTGAAAAGAAAAAGCCTCATTTCCAGAACTATTAGTTTTTGCTACAAGTAAAACTGTTTCATTGTTCTGGTTTCGAGCTAAGTCCGCTTTAATTGGTTGTACATTATCTATATTACTTAAAACTATTTCCTCTGGAGCGGTACACGATCCTGTAGATTTTGTGCATTGCGTTTTAAAAAGTTTATCTTCACCACTTTGCACACCCTGTATGATTACGTTGATTACATCTGAAGTCGCCCCTGCATTTGTAGGCACATGTTCAGGTATAATTTTGGTTGAATAAAAGTTAGGAATGTTATGATCAAACGGTATCTGGTTATTATCTCCATCAATAAAAAGGATGCCATCATTAGTCTCACAAAACAACGTTTCATTATGTGATTGAATACTCCAAACCTGATCACCCGATGGTGCAGGAGTTTGTTGTGTGCTATTGAATTGACCATTAAACCCAGGAGGATTTAACTCGGCAGACCCAAAACCTGTTGAATTATCTTTGTAAACTAGTTCTATAAAATTTCCACCACGAGAACTACCATTAGTTTTGTTTCTAACAGTAAAAAATGTTGTATAATCACCTATTTCAGGAGCATTTAAATAGTTAATGTCTTTATCGGTGCAAGTATCTGTTGAAGGGACAAATTCAACAAGTTTACCATAACCAAAAAATACTTGTGGAGCAGCATAGATTTTATCATTTCCACCAAATGAAGCTGCTGTAAAGGTGTTTGAATTAAGACAATTTGCTCCATCTTGATAATATCTGGTCCATGTGTTACTACCTTCATTAACAATACACAACCCATTATATGCTACGTTGGGTTTGGAGGTTACCACCATAAGATCACCAGAGCTATTTTTTGAAAAGTCATATGCTGGGTAGAAAAATACGCTTGAAGGAATCATCTGCTGAACGGTGCTCCAAACCCCAGCAGAATCAATTGTATTAAAGCCCTGAAATCCTCCCACATAAAGTTTGCCAGAAGAATCTCTATAAAGAGCCTCTAATGGATTATAAATAAGGTCTGAATTTGAAGTAGTATAATTAACCCAAGAGGTTGAGGCCTTAGTGTATTCATGTAAACCATCGTTCCAACCAGCAAAATAGATCTTGGTTCCATCATGATTTTCCTCTATATCTTGTGGCCGAAATGAGGTAACTACTTCAGTGTTAAAAACACCACTATTCAAAACCTGATAACCAAAAACATCGGTTTTATAAAGGTATAATTCACCATTCAATCCATATGACAGCTGTAATCCAAGGTTACTCGCGCTTCCTATAGTTAGACTGGAATTAGTGTAAGTATATTTAGTTACTGTGCTCGTTCCATCATAGATTGCAACACCCCCTGATAATGCAAGAGCGATTTCATTGTTTGTTGGGTTTAGGGCCAATCCTGTCACATTTCCAATTGCAGGGTTTTGACTTGTCGCATTTAGAAAATCGACAACTTGATTGGTCGCTATATTAAATTTAATATACCCGATATTAGTACCTAAGTGAATGATATTAGAATCTGTATCATCAGGAACGATTACATTAATTGTTTGGGGCTTATCAATTTGATACCACCCGTTTGTTTGTGCTAACAGGAATATTGACCAAAGTAAAAAAATAACAGTGAGTAATTTTGTTCTCATAGCTTTAATGATTAATAGCAATCAATAAAGTTACAGGCTTTTAAAAATTGAAACAATACCTGAACTCAGGTAGATTTTAAGCATACGGAACGGTAATCATTAGTATGGTGCCGTTATTTATTGAAGAATCTATTGTTAGAACACCATTTATTTGTGAAACCCTATAATTCATGTTATTGATTCCACTTCCTTTAGAATTAGATTTAGGGTTAAAACCCTTGCCATTGTCTTCTATAGAGACAAGAATACTATCATCATGACCAAAGAGTTGTATATCTATTTGAGAGGCTTTAGCGTGTTTGAATATGTTGTGTAGTCCTTCTTGAATTATTCTATATAAGTTATGCGATAGATGATCGCTTAACGAATCTGGAAAATTATAACTCTGTAGATTAATAGACACATTAGGGCTGTAATTGCGTGTTTTAATGAGATCATTTACAGCGTCTACAAATTTCACCAACTTTAAACCACTTGGTGCAATTTCGTGTGATAAAGATCTTACATCGTCACAAATGTCATCTATTTGGGCATTTATACTTTCCTCTTTTTGGTTTATGATAGCCATTTTTAGAGCTCCAAGCTTACTACCAATATTATCATGAAGCTCATTTCCAATTCTTTGCCGTTCTTTTTCTTCTCCTTCAACAAACGCAGATAAAATCTTTTTTTGCTGTTTTAGTATTACTTCTGAAAAATGATTGCGTTCATCGTATATTTCTTTAACCATATAAATCATAGTAAATGTTAAGAATAGAATCTCCAATATAGAGGTGTAAAAAATGAATGGCAGCCTTAAAATTAGGGTGTTCACTAATCCAAAACTATGATGGAGAACCGTAAACACAGCACCAATAATCATGAACAAGTAAGCGATAGCAAAGAATGAAGTTCTTGATTTATTGGTTCTATAATAGGCTATAACTTGCAAAATAACAATGAATGTTGCTACAAGAATAAAGAAGTACCATGCGATCATAAAGACAGGCACATATTCCGAAAATAAATTAGAGAACACAAAATGCAGTAAGAACCTTAGTGTCAAAATAAGACCAATTAAAACATTAATTACCATGTTAAGCTTTGGTGTGGTTATTCTGGCGTTTAATATTTTCTGGGATAATAAGATAAACAATAACAAGGATAACTCACTATACAAAACATAATTTGCATACATTTTGAACACCGCATCACTACTTACAAACAATTGATAAAATATCCCTAAATAAGAGCTTATATATAACCCAAGAGCTATTATATACAAAGCATATAGGATATAACTACTTTGTCTTAGCACGAAATAAGCAAATAAGCAAAATAAAATGGATAAAAGACTTAATCCATAATAAATACCAACAGCTAAATTTTGCTTGAAATTTTCTTTTTCAAAAACAACCCTATTAAATAGGTTTACAGAAGTAACTAGGGGTCTTCCAACTTGTTTTTTAAGTTGAAACATGTAGGTGGCTTGTTCTTGATAATCTAACGAAATAGGGAAAAGAAATTTCCTGTGCTCTTCTAGTCGAGTTGAAAACAAATAATCTATTCCGGTAGTGTTTATATGAGTAAAAGTGCCATTGTCTCGCTTTCTAAAAGAAGTAATTTCACTTATAAGAGGATTGCTAAAAACAATAACAAAATCCTTAATACCCCTAGTTTCGTTTTTAATAGTAAAACTTAAATAATTGAATTTGCTATTAAAATCATAGTAGAAGAAGTTATTGTCACCATCAGTCTTTTCCAAATGTTTTTCATAAACGTCCTTTTGATTAGAAAACGTACTAGCAGAATAAACCTTGCTGTGTTTAAAAACATTAACTTTTTTAAAACCAGATTCAACAAAAATTGTATCGTTTTGAGCATGAATGCTAAAACTTAATAGAAGAACAAATATTTTAAGAAAACAACTGATTCTCATTGGCAAAATTTACTAAATCTATAGTATTCTTAAGGCTTAACTTTTTGTATATATTCTTTTTGTGAGTTTCAACGGTATAGGGACTTATATGAAGTTTACTTGCTATATCTGGAACACTTAAACCGTTAACTATCTCTTTAATAATATCTTTTTCCCTTGGTGTTATTTGGATTACCTTACTAAAATCTTTATTGTCAAACTCATTATGATGAGATTGTAAAACACCTTCTCCCAAGTAAAACCCACTAGAGCTGTAACAAGCTTCAAAAGCCTTAAGCAACTCATCGAGAGAGGAGTTTTTTAATAGAAACCCATCTGCTTTTAATTTTTTCGCTTTTTCTACAATGCTTAAGGTATTGTACATGGTTAGTATAATCACATTAATTTTTGGAAACAGTTGTTTTAGTTCTTGTAGAATCTCTAATCCGTTTTTATTTGGGAGGTTGAGATCAAGTATAACAATATCTGGCTCTAGCCTTGTTACAACATCTATCACATTTGCACCATCTGAAACATTGCCAATAACCGTATAGCTAGAAACGTCATTTAATAGTGATTTTAATCCGTCCACAATAATATTGTGGTCTTCACAAATAAGAATCTTTTTAGCAATCAAGGATATCTCTTTATTTATAAGAGATAAGTTAATAAAAAGAATGCAAATAAGGTTAGTCGTTTAACTTTAAAACAGCCATAAATGCCGATTGTGGTATTTCTACATTACCAACTTGACGCATTCGCTTTTTACCCTTTTTCTGCTTTTCAAGAAGTTTACGTTTACGTGAGATATCACCACCATAACACTTTGCAGTAACATCTTTTCTAAGTGCTTTAATAGTTTCTCTAGAAATAATCTTTGCACCAATTGCTGCCTGTACTGGAATATCAAATTGTTGTCTTGGGATAAGTTGACGCAATTTTTCACACATCTTTTTACCAATAGAGTAGGCGTTTTCGGCATGTACAAGTGCAGAGAGTGCATCCACCTGATTACCGTTTAACAAGATATCAACCCGAACAAGTTTAGAAGCCCTCATCCCAATAGGATGATAATCAAATGAAGCATACCCTTTAGATACTGTTTTTAAGCGATCATAAAAGTCAAACACTATTTCTGCCAACGGCATGTCAAAATTTAACTCAACACGCTCTGTGGTTAAATAAGTTTGATTGGTAATTTGACCACGCTTTTCAATACAAAGCGACATAACATTTCCAACAAAATCTGCCTTGGTTATTATAGTTGCTTTAATATATGGCTCCTCAACACGGTCTAATCCAGAAGGATCTGGTAGGTCTGTTGGATTGTTTACAATTATTATTTGATCTGGATGTTTCTTGTTATACGCATGGTAACTAACGTTTGGCACCGTAGTAATTACAGTCATTCCAAACTCACGCTCTAATCGCTCCTGAATTATTTCCAGATGTAACATGCCTAAGAAACCACATCTAAAACCAAACCCCAATGCTGCCGAACTTTCTGGAGTAAACACCAAGGAAGCATCATTAAGCTGTAGTTTTTCCATTGAAGCTCTTAACTCTTCGTAATCATCAGTGTCAACAGGATAAATACCAGCAAAAACCATTGGTTTTACATCTTCAAAACCTTCAATGGCACTAGTTGTTGGTGTTTTAGCATCGGTAATAGTATCTCCCACCTTCACCTCACGAGCATCTTTAATACCCGTTATTAAATATCCAACATCTCCAGCTTTTATTTCTTGCTTCGGAACTTGATTAAGCTTTAAAGTACCAACCTCATCAGCAAAGTATGATTTATCTGTAGCAATAAACTTAATATTTTGCCCCTTTCTAATAGAACCATCAATAACCCTAAAATAGGTTTCAACACCTCTAAAGGGATTATAAACAGAATCAAAAATTAACGCCTGAAGCGGCGCCTCAGGATCACCGGTAGGAGCAGGAATTCTATCAATAACTGCAGCTAAAACATTATCTACACCAAAGCCCGTTTTTCCACTCGCATGAATAACCTCCTCTGGATCACAACCAAGAAGGTCTACAATATCATCGGTTACTTCCTCAGGGTTAGCACTTGGTAGATCGACTTTATTTAAAATAGGGATGATCTCCAAATCGTTCTCTAGTGCCAGATAAAGGTTTGAGATTGTCTGCGCCTGAATACTTTGAGCGGCATCAACCACCAATAAGGCACCTTCACACGCGGCAATTGATCTTGATACCTCGTACGAAAAATCTACGTGTCCAGGAGTATCTATGAGGTTTAAAATATACTCTTCACCTTTATAGGTATACTCCATTTGGATGGCATGCGATTTAATGGTAATACCACGTTCACGCTCAAGGTCCATATTATCTAGCAACTGATCTTGCTTTTCACGTTCAGTAACAGAACCTGTATGGTCAAGCAACCTATCGGCAAGTGTACTTTTACCGTGATCTATATGTGCAATGATGCAGAAATTTCTAATCTTTTTCATGTAATCGTGCTAGTGAGCCTATTTTATCAGATTGCAAAAGTACACAATTTTATTTCACGACACTCTACATTTAAACCATTTACTTGTTACGGGTTTCCCGTAGTTAAATGTTAAGTAAAAGTTATATGTTTGTAGTATTAATCAAAACTAGTTAGGACATTCTTAAGAATTCAATTTACTGCCTTTTAGTACTGGTTTCTACTTTTTCTTGGTCGCAGACATTTACAATTACGGGTAGTATTGTTGATGAGCAGACCAACCCTATTCCGTTCACCAATATTTTACTGCTTCAAGAGAAAGATTCAACAGTAGTTACGGGAACAACCTCAGACGATTTTGGAAGGTTTGTTTTTGCAGATGTTGACGGTGGAAACTACATCATTAAAGCAACCTATATTAGTTACGAAGCTTCTTTTACTAACCTTAGCCTAAACGCAAATATTGATATTGGAAAGATTACTTTAAAAGAGTCAATAGAGTCGCTCGAGACGGTGGAGTTAGTGTACGTAAAACCGACACTTAAAAGAGAACCTGATCGTCTAATTTTTAATGTAGAAAAAACGGCATTGAGTGAAGGTAATATGTTGGATGTATTGAGAAACACACCAAGTGTTTTGGTCTTTAATGACGCAATAACAGTAAAGGGAGCACCCCCAACGGTTTATATAAATGATAGGAAGGTACATATTTCGTCAACCGAGATTGTTGAACTACTGCAAGGCACATCGGCATCAAACACACATTCAATAGAAGTCATTACAAATCCTCCAGCAAGATATGATTCAGATAGTGGCGTGGTTATTAATATTAAAATGAACAAAACCCTCGTTTCGGGATACAACGGTAGTATATTTAGTTCGGTTACCCAGGGAGTATTTCCAAAAAGCAATTGGGGCACCAACCATTATGTTAAAGGAGAAAGAGTTAGCTTTTTTCTGAATTATAGCTATAATGATCAGAAAATAAACAGAGAAGATTCAGAGCGTATTAATTTTATTGATGACCAATGGGATACAAATGTAGATAGAAACACTTGGTCTGAAACACACACTGCAAGCACGAATTTTGATTGGGACATGAGCGAAAAAAGCACTATTAGCGTCTCATCAAATTTGCAATTTTTACCATATTTTAGAAGAAACACAAAAAGTAAAACATTTATTTCTCCTGCCTTACCCACAGAGACAGGGAAATTCTACACGAATAATTTAACTCGAGATAAAAAACACAATATTGGCCTTGATCTAGACTTCGTACACCAACTAACAAACGAGGGACGCTTAGCTTTTAATACACATTATACAAACTACGATTATAGACGTGGGCAAAACGTAATAACAGACTATTTCCTTGGAAATAATGCATTTTCATTTAACAACACTTTTAAAACAAGATCAAATCAAGACACTGAGATATTGACGTCACAAATTGACCTGTCACAACCAATGGGTGATAATGGCGAGTTTGAAATAGGAGTAAAGTATTCCAATGTTGTTTCAGGAAGCGATATAAAGCAATATGATCTTATAGGTGGTAATTATGTGTTAAACACCCAAAACACCGATGCTTTTGATTATGATGAAAAAGTTTTAGGAGCCTATGCGAGTATTAGTCAAAGTTGGGAAAAATGGTCTTTAAATCTTGGCGTACGACTAGAAGACTCGAGCATTGAAGGCGTATCACAGGGCACTAGTGCAACTAATAATCAAGACTATCTAGAATGGTTTCCAACGGTGAATATGGGTCACGATATTTCAGATAAACTATCAATATTTAGTGGTTACAAACGAAGTATTATTAGACCAAATTACAGCCTATTAAATCCATTTAGATACTATCTCACCGATAACAGCTATGTAACTGGGAATCCTGATTTGCAACCTGTTTTTATTGATCAATTTAATGCTGGTTTCACTATCAACAATATGGTTACCATCGATACCTATTATAAGAAATACACCAACAACATATTTGAGTTGCCAATTCAAGATAATAATAATGCATCTTTAGCATATACCGCTATTAATATTGATTATACCGAAGAGATTGGATTTGATATTGAAGCAAGTTTTGATCTAGCCGACCGTTGGTCGGTATATTTAGCGTCTTCCATTTATAATTATAAAGATCGCGCGACCTTGTTTGATCAGGATGTAGAACGCGATATGTGGTCTAATTATTCAATCTTACAAAACAACTGGACATTTTTAAAGGACAATAGTCTAACAGCCAATTTTACTATGACCTATGTTGGTGAAAGTGTACAAGGACTTCAAACTATTGGAACAACAATTTTTACCGATTTGTCATTAAGAAAATCAATGTTTAAAGGAAAGGGAGTGCTTTCTTTTTCGATATCAGATTTGTTTAACCGACAGAACTTCAGGTTTTCAACCCAATTATTTGATACAAACAGTCCGTTCTATCAAAACAGTGCAAATTATGTTGATCTAGATGATCGTTATATAAGACTAGGGTTTAGATATAAGTTTGGAAACACAAACCTCTCAACAAATGAACGTTCATCATCTGTTAATGAGCGAGATCGATTAGGCAATAACCATTAATCTTGCCACTCTGCAATAAATAGATTGGTGTCTCTACCTCCACCGTTATTCCTGTTTGACGAGAAAATTAAATGTTTACCATCATTAGAAAATACAGGAAAAGCATCAAAAGTTTCTCCATGAGTGACTCTTTTTAGGTTCTTTCCATCGAGATCAATCATATATAAATTAAACGGAAAACCTCTCTCTGCTTCAAAATTTGAGGAAAATAAAATCTTTTCTCCGCTCGGGTGAAAAAACGGACTCCAGTTTGCATTCCCAAGATTGGTTAACTGTCTAAGGTCACTACCGTCAGCATTGCAGATATATAATTCCATATTAGTAGGTTGCACCAATCCTTCAGCCAATAAATCTTTATACTCTTTAATCTCTTCGTCTGTTTTTGGGCGTGATGAGCGAAAGATTAATTTTGTTCCGTCAGGAGAAAAGAAAGCCCCTCCGTCATAACCTAATTCATAAGTAATCTGTTTAACATCACTACCATCAAGATTCATGGTAAACAGTTCTAAGTCACCAGTACGCATTGAGGTGAAAACAATTCTATCACCTTTGGGTGAAACCGTAGCCTCAGCATCGTAACCTGGTTCTGTTGTTAATTGTGCGGTGATATTTCCTTCTAAATCGGCAACAAAAATGTCATAACTTTCATAGATTGGCCAAACATATTTTCCTTCTCTACGCAATGGTGCAGGAGGACACTCGTCACCACCCAAATGTGTAGATCCATAAACAAAATGTTTATTGTCTGGCAGAAAATAGGCGCATGTGGTTCTTCCTAATCCGGTGCTAATCATCGGTGGTTTTGTTCCATCAAAAGTTTCGTCAGCATTCATCAAAAACATTTGATCACATTCTACACCCCACTCGGTATAATTTGATTGAAAAATTATTTGTTTATCGTCAAAACTCCAATAAGCCTCGGCATTATCTCCTCCAAAGGTTACCTGTCGTATAGATTTAAAGTGTGTTTCTTCAGGATAAATTAAAGAATCAACCCATTGTGTTGCGCCAGAAGTGGCATCAGATTCACCTTTTTTGTCATTTTTACACGATATAGCTAAAAAGGTAAGCACAAATAGAATAGAGAGTTTTGTTTTCATATGAATACTAATAGATTATTGCTAATTTTGGCAAAATTAAAATTTAAATGATGAAACAGGTATTGCTAGTACTATTTTTTTCTATCCTTGTGGGATGCCAACAAGAGTACACCTATAAAAACAAAATAAAAGAAGATGTTGTTTATTTGGCCGATGATAAACTAGAAGGTAGAGAAACTGGAACAGAAGGTGAAAGAATGGCTGCCGATTATATTGCTAAGCGCTTTAAGGAAATAGGTTTAGAGACAAAGGGTACAGATGGTTATTTTCAAGACTTTTCATTTAAACCAGCACAAGGGGCTCATGCAGAGGTTGAGTTTACCGAGGTGAATGCCGACAGTACGGTAACAGGTAGAAATGTACTTGGCTATATCAACAACAATGCTACGCAAACCATTGTAATTGGAGCACATTACGATCATTTAGGATATGGTGGGGCAGGGTCTTTATATCGTGAAAAGGATAAAGCCATTCATAATGGGGCTGATGATAACGCTAGCGGCGTTGCTTTAGTGATTGATCTTGCCGGCAAACTTAAAACAGCTAACACGAATAATAATTATTTGTTTATGGCATTTTCTGGAGAAGAAATGGGGCTTTTGGGTTCTAATTATTTTGTAAAAAACGCAACGGTTGCTACAGAAAATATTAATTACATGATTAATATGGACATGGTTGGAAGACTTAAGGCAGATAGCACCTTAGCGGTTTATGGCACAGGAACCTCACCAATATTCAAGCAAGTAATTACATCAAGCAATAATAATTTTAAGATTGTAGAACACGAATCTGGAGTAGGCCCTTCAGATCACACCTCTTTTTATTTAAGTGATATTCCAGTATTACACTTTTTCACAGGCCAGCACGAAGACTATCACAAACCTGGCGATGATGCAGATAAGTTAAACTACGATGGAATGGACCTCATTTCAAGTTATATTTTTGAGATTATTACAGACCTAGATGATAATGGTGAGCTCGCCTTTAGAAAGACTAAAAACGAAAGCAGCGATTCGCCAAGATTTAAGGTTACACTAGGGGTAGTTCCCGACTACTTATATAGTGAAGCAGGCATGCGCATCGATGGAGTTACAGATGGGAAACCAGCCCATAAAGCCGGTATGCAAAAAGGAGATGTAGTTATTCAGCTAGGCGAGCACGCCGTTGAAGATATGATGGGCTATATGAAAGCATTATCAAAATTTGAAGCAGGAAACACTACCATAGTAAAGTATAAGCGTGGCGAAGAAGTCATTGAAGCCGAAGTAACCTTCTAGAAATTGGTTAAGATTGATAACATAGAACTACCAGATTTTCCGTTGCTTTTAGCGCCAATGGAAGATGTTAGCGACCCTCCATTTAGAGCTTTATGTAAAGAACAGGGTGCCGATGTGGTTTACACAGAGTTTATTTCTAGTGAAGGCCTTATTCGTGACGCGGCAAAAAGTACTATGAAGCTTGATATTTATGAAAAAGAACGGCCAGTAGGGATTCAAATATTTGGCGCTAATCTTGATAGTATGTTGCGCTCTGTGGAGATTGTTGAAAAATCGAATCCAGACATTATTGACATTAATTTTGGGTGTCCAGTTAAAAAAGTAGTGAGCAAAGGAGCAGGGGCTGGAATACTTAAAGATATTGATCTCATGGAAAAGCTAACTGCCGAAATGGTGAAGCGCACTCATTTACCCATAACAGTTAAAACAAGATTGGGTTGGGATCATGATTCAATACGTATTGTTGAAGTGGCCGAGCGACTCCAAGATGTAGGCTGTAAAGCTATTGCTATTCATGGTCGTACGCGAGCACAAATGTATAAAGGAAGTGCTGATTGGGTTCCAATTGCTGAGGTTAAAAACAATTCAAGAATGCATATTCCTGTATTTGGAAATGGCGATGTTGATAGCCCAGAACGTGCTGTAGAAATGCGAGACAAATACGGATTAGACGGTGCCATGATTGGTCGAGCAACCATTGGTAACCCTTGGTTTTTTAAACAAGTGAAGCATTACATTGAAACAGGAACACATTTAGCACCCATTAACATGCATGAGCGTGTAACTGCGGCGCGAAGACATTTACAAATGGCTATTGATTGGAAAGGGGAAAAGCTTGGGGTATTTGAAACCAGAAGGCACTATACCAATTATTTTAGAGGAATACCCAATTTTAAGCCTTACAGAATGAAAATGGTAACAAGTGACGATTCAAAAGATGTATTTGCTGCATTTGATGAGGTCGAAGAAAAATTTGGAGATTACCAATTTGCTTAAAGCTCGCTAATTAACTGTCTAGATATTCTTGCAGATGCAATTCTAGAGGCGATAATTCCCAATACAGAAATAGTGAAGAAGACTAGAACGATATTCCAAAATTTTATCACAACGGGATAAGGTAAACTTGGCGTAATCATTACTTTAATAAAGTCTGGCCCGTATAATTGATTGAGCACCAACAACATTCCAAGAAGCACACCAACGATACCTCCTAGAACAGACATTAAACTTCCCTGTAGAAAAAAGATATGTCTTATCTCTTTTATGGTAACACCTAAATTATAAAGGGTGTTTAGGTTTTTCTTTTTGTCGAGAATCATCATAATGATTGAGCCAATGACATTAAACAGCGCAATGACCAATACCAATGTAAAAATAAGGTACACCGCTAAATTCTCGGTATTTAGCATTTTGTAGAGTGCGTCATTTAATTGGGTTCTGGTTTTTATGATGATACCATCACCCAAAATTTGGCTTATTTCATTTGATGCCTCAATCAAGTTATTGGGATTAGCAATATAAAACTCAATGGCACTTATCTGTAAAGGTTCATAGTTTAATAAATACTGGGCCGTTTCCAAATTAGCATAGACAACCGAATGGTCTATATCTTCATTAACACTAAAAATGCCCGAATTGACAGTATTTATAGAATTAAATGCTCCTTGTGTTGATGATATTTGTCCTTTCCCAGGTTTTGGAACCGATAGTTGAATGGTCTCATCGTAATCAAAAACACCAAAAGATAGATTATTAGCAATCCCAGCTCCTGCTACAATTTGATCGGTGTTTTTAACAAACCAATCACCCACTAAAATAATGGAGTCTATGGTTTTTTGCGGATAATTTCTATCAACTCCCTTAAGGGTGGCAATTAGTCTTTTATTGTTATAATTAATAAGTACCCGTTCTTCTAACACCTTGGTGTAAGAACTAATATGTACCGCATTATCGAGCTTTGCGAGCTGCTCTTGGGTCACCATAAAAGTCTTGCCTTGAACAGTTTCTGCTTTTAAATCTGGATCAATAAGTGTTGTAAACTGCAGGCTAAAATCTTTTAATCCGGCAAACCCTGAAAGCACAATAAATAGTGAAGCCGACCCTATAATTACTCCAATTGCAGCAATTATGGTAATAAAATTAATAGCATTGTTACTGCTTTTAGAAAACAGGTATCGTTTTGCTATATATAACGGAAACTTCAATTAAGATTTTTTTCTTTTATCAAGCAGTCCTGGATTTTCAATTGGGTTATCCAGTCCTTTTAAAGAACGATCAATCTGGTCAATATATTCTAATGAGTCGTCAATATAAAAATTAAGCTCTGGCATTCTTCTAAGCTGATTTTTTGTACGCTGCGCCAGCTCATAGCGTATGGCCACGGCATTTTGCTTAATACCTTCTAATAGCGCTTTGCCCTTATTGTTTGGAAAAATACTCAAGTATACCTTGGAAATAGAAAGGTCGGCTGTTACATGCACTTTGGTAACCGAAATAATTACCCCTTTCATACCACCTTGTGTTGCTGCATTCTGCAAAACATCAGCAAGATCTTTTTGCATTACAGAGGCTATTCTTTTTTGTCTTTGACTTTCCATAGCGCAAAAATAAGATATTTAAAGAGAAGCTTTAATAAATTAGGCTTTTAAATTACCTTTGTAATATGATGAAAAAGATAGAGCACTTAGGGATTGCTGTACGTGATATAGATGCTTCCAATGCGCTTTTTGAAAAGTTATTTGGAAAGCCACATTATAAAATTGAAACCGTAGAAAGCGAGGGTGTGAAAACAGCATTTTTTCAGGTAGGGCCAAATAAGATAGAACTCTTAGAAGGAACCAACGAACACAGCCCAATTACCAAGTTTATTGAAAAACGAGGAGAGGGGATTCATCATATAGCTTTCGAGGTTGAAAATATAGAGGCAGAAATTGCACGTTTAAAAGCAGAAGGGTTTAGGGTGTTAAACGAAACACCTAAAGAAGGAGCAGACAATAAGCTAATCGCTTTTTTGCATCCTAAATCAACAAACGGTGTACTAATAGAGCTTTGTCAAGAGCGTAGCAATTAAGGGCAAAATTCTTGTAGAGAATTAAAATAAATGGTAATATTGCAGCCGATTTCGGTCCTATAGCTCAGTTGGTTAGAGCACCTGACTCATAATCAGGGGGTCCATGGTTCGAGCCCATGTGGGACCACATCACTTAGCAAACCCATGCACAATGCATGGGTTTTCTTATTTATATATAAATTAAGACCTTTATGTTTTAACGTATCTGGGCTTGTGAAAAAATATGATGTCATTGTTTTGGGCGTGGGAAGCATGGGAGCTTCGGCATGCTACCAATTATCAAAGAAAGGACTTAAGGTGTTGGGGATTGAAAAACATACTATTCCTCACGATAAAGGTTCGTACACTGGCAAAACCAGAATTTTTAGGAAAGCCTATTTTGAAAGTAAAGACTATGTACCACTGCTTAATAGAACGTATAAGAACTGGATTGAGCTAGAAAGCGAGCATGAGGTGAAGCTGCTCGAGTTTACAGGATTGCTATATGCTGGATTACCAGATAGTGAGGTACTAAAAGGAGTAAAAAATTCTTCAAAAGCATACAATATTCCCATAAAACAACTAACCAGCAAAGAGGTCAAGACACTGTATCCTCAATTTAACATTCCTGAAGCATTCGATATTCTTTTTGAGCAAGACGCAGGTTTTATTTATGCAGATAGGGCGGTAGAACTTT
>CAZAPO010000012.1:0-4159 GCA_964487005.1 uncultured Flavobacteriaceae bacterium | reverse complement strand
AGTAATGGTGCTGTATTGCTGGTACAATGTAATAAATCACAGTTGTAAGCCTTTGCTAATCTTGGCAGCTTAACCTGCTCCCATATTGGATAAGGGCTTTCTTCAATTTCAATAATATTGAAATTTTCTGTGCTGGTTATTACTTCGTTATCGTGATCTGGTTTTACAAAAATATAATACTCATTATCTTTATCTAAAACTTGTAGATTCTTAATTAATTCAAGAACCACTCTATCCATTCCATGTTTGTGTGGTCTAAATAACCGTTGTGCTTCAATACCAATTCTCATAATTCTAACTTTTTACTACACCATGAGATGTATGAATAAATTTTGTATTTGCACCCCTTAAATTGAAAAGCAAAAGGAACATTCTAATAAAAGCCGCAGGCATAGAAAACAATGCTTTTAAAGTTGCAGGGGTATAAAACGATCTTGGAAGTGCTAAAACAAATGCCATTATTAAAAGTGAAAGGTTTAATAACCAATAATAGCTAGAAACATTTGTTTTGATATTTAGCACAAACTCTAATACGATATAACTAGCAGTTGTTAATAATGTTATTCCCAAAAGAAGTATTCTTGGAGGGATAACCATTTGAAAAACCTTATCAAAGAAATTTAAATTACCCTTAGAAAAAAGTTCATTAAGCCCTATTTTGTAATATTTGTTGAGATAAATAAATTGGGTGGCTAACCAACGTTTTCTCTGCTTAGAAAAATCTGTTGATTTTTGAATTTTTTCATCAAGTACAATTGCTTCTTGAAGATATTCGATGGTAATATTTTTTTTCGCTAATTCAAATTCTAGTTCTTTATCAAATCCACCAACGGCAGTTACTGTTCTCATAATTGAAACGAATAAATTATACTCAAAGCCCATTCCTGAACCTATTAAACCAGAAGAAAACCCTAATGCACTATGTCCTTTTCTATAAATATGATTATTTATTTCTTCACTCGCCGCGTCCAATATGGCAAAATTTGTATTTAAGTTTTTTGCCTTTCTATGCGCTTGAACCGCTTTGTACCCGCTTTTAAATGCTGTGTTCATTTTACTTAAAAAATGGGGTTCCATAATGTTATCGGCATCAAGTATAACCACATAATCATAATCTTTTTTTGAACTTTCTATAGCAGCATTAAGCGCCTTAGCCTTTGTGCTATTTTTAAAATTTACATCTACTACTTTTATAGGTAGTTTTTTAAGGCTATTTAATGTTGTTACCTGCAAGGAATCTGCAATTATGATAACATCATAGAAACTTGGAGGGTATTGTTGAAATAATGCTTTTCTTGCAACCTCAACAATCACTGAGTCTTCTTTATACGCTGGAATTAATACCGCTATCTTACTTAGCTTTTCACTGCTAATTTTACGTTTTTTATATGTAAAACCAGCTACTGCAAATACTGCAACATAAAGGCAAGATATAGTGAAGTAACTAACGAATGTTATTTCTATTGCTTGAATAACATATTGTAATATTTGACTTATAAATTCCATACTATTGTTTTTAATTTGATCATTATTAATTTGAACTAACTACTACTTGTTGGTTTTTAAATCTGTTGATTTTTGATCTCAATTTGAGCGCTGCTTCTCGAAGAAATGGCATGTATTTTCCACTTTTGACGTTATAAACTATTGATTCGCATTTATAAATCATCTTTGAGTTTTCGGTACAGAACACTGGTTTTTTTGATATTCTATTAATCTCTATTGCTTGTCTCAAGTCGCTTTCAACAAATAGATTGTATTTACTATTTCTATACTCTTCGGCTTTATGTTTTGCATGACAATTTGCTTTTTGTCTAGCCTTCATATCTGGCAGATCTAGCATAACTAGTTTATCATACTTGACACCATTTTTTGCCAACCAAGTTTCTGTTTCTGATCTATACTTCTCTAATCGTGAGGTAACAATAGTTCCAATTTTACTACCTGGAATATACAAGGGTGTGGCCGTTTGTAAAAAAGAACGGTATTTTGGTCCATCATCATTTTCGTCTTTATTGGGGTCAATGCATAAAACCCCATCTATATCAAAACATGCTTTATCTAAGGTGGAATGGTTAAATATATTCCATTGAAAGTAACGCGGTGTTTCAACCCTCTCAAAATAATAATCTACCTCTTTTTCTTTTTCTGATGTGGTATAAACTGCACAATATGTAAAATTGAATTTAGATGTTAAATGTGCTAGACTGTTTTTGCATTCTTCCATGGCGGCACCTGATGCTATACTATCATCTACTACAAGTATATTTTTATAATTAGAGGTATCAAAAAATTGTTTTCTTGCTCCAGCTTTATATATAAATCCATTAATGAATGAATGGATGTCTGTATATGGTAAATTAAGATATAGTGCTAGTAAATTAGCAGGTAACATACCACTTCTTGGAACACCAACAATCAAATCTAGATCTCTTGGTATCTGATGAAGCTTTTTTAATATCACTTCGTTTAAATCATTAATACTTCTATAATTCATGACTATAGTTTTATCCTGTTGTTAATTAATTTGTTTTTATCTATTTGAGGGGCAATAAACATAAAGACCATTGTTATGTACATCAATATTCCTGTTGGCATTTGTCCAAATACCCCGTTCCCATAAGACGCCATCATTATTCCAGCCATCCCACAGGCAATAGCGGTAATCTGTACTTTCAAATTATTATCTCTAATCTTAAACATTGCATTTCGAGCTCCGTAGATGAGTATGAAAAAAAGCATTAATAAATAATACACTAATCCTACTATCCCTGTATCTGCCCAAATCATTACATACCAACTATCTGTAGCAGTATTTGCCAGAAAACTTTGAGGTGTAAAACGTTGTCCCCAATTTCCAGTTGCACCAAGACCACCACCAAATGGTCGGGTAGCTAAATAACCCTTAAGCTTTTTTTGATTTGCTAATCGCACTTGAAAAGAGGCTTCATTTGGATCAAATGCGGTACGCATTCGTCTTATTTCAGCATTCCCTTGACCAATAGTTGTATGTGCAAAAAACACATAAACTCCAATGCCTAAAATGGCACCCAGAACAAGAACTTTTATATTTTTACGAATAATTAAAAACAATAATCCACCAATTGCAGGTACTGCAATTGCTCCTCTAGTTCCAGAAATAACCATCCCTAAAAACCCCATTAATGCAACGCTTGCAAAAAACAATTTAAGTTTATAACTAGATTTTTTGAATAGTGCTAAAATTCCGAATACAACACCAGCATGAGCTTGAGATGCACCAAACTGTCCAGCATCAGAGTAAAAAGAAAAGATTCTAAGCTTACCAAAAAGTACATGTGTTTCTGCACCACCCTGGTCTAACCATCTTTGTTCAAAAAAATCAACTCCAAAGTAAAACTGTTGCAACCCTTTTAAAGTACCTAACAATGAAAGAATACCCCAAAGAATGAAAAAGTTATTTAGATCTTTTTGTTTATTAAATAGAATAAACAATAAAGGAATTGCCAAAAACTGGTACATTCCTACTCCGCGCATAGCATAAAACCAAGCCTCTCTACTAAGTACTTCTGGGTTTCCTAATTGTAGAAAAACATAAAGCATCCATATACTTACAACCAAGGTTAAATAAGATTTCGCTCTAAACCATGGAAGTTTTGTGCCAAATCCTTTAAAAAACAGTGCGATATATATTAAGACTAAAATTGCATCTATAGATAATCCCCAAGGTGCTTGTACATATCTAGATGCACCAATGGCGAAAAAACCGAGTACCATTAGCATATAGATTCCTGTTTTAGGCGTTTTAAAGATTGCGTATATCAATCCAACTATAAAGAATATGCCTATACATAATGCAATACCTATAAGTTGGGCCTTAATGATTATAAGCCCAATAAAACTTAACAAACCAAGTATTGTAAAGACATAGCTTAGGTTGGTTATTCGCATAGAACCTGAGCTTATTTCAAAAGGGTTTATATGATTATTAAATCTGTACATTTTATAATTTTAAAGACTTCTCGCCTTTATTTTTATGCACTACAAACTTAAAGTCTAGATTAAGAGACAGCTGTTATATTTCGATGGATAAACATTAAGTGTAGACGAACAGAGAAGCAATAATGACGAAATAATCGTTGTTATTAATAAAACAGAAAAATGGGGCAACATAGAGCCA
>CAZAPO010000011.1:0-4245 GCA_964487005.1 uncultured Flavobacteriaceae bacterium | reverse complement strand
CATATACTCCTATGTTAGCAAATATGGGAACAATAAATTACACTCCAGTAATTGCTTTCGATTTGTACCCAACGTTTGTTGAAGCAGCAGGAGGTACACTTCCAGGAGGAGGTTATGATATAGATGGAGTTAGTCAGTGGCAAATGCTTACCAATGGTACGGCTATGACAAGAGATGCTTTATTCTGGCATCATCCAGGCTATTTGATTGATTCAAAGAGAAACTCGAGACCTGTGACTGTAGTTAGAAAGGGAGATTATAAATTAATGCATTTTTACGAAGATGCGAGCTATGAGTTATATCATTTGATTAATGATATAGGAGAAACAACTAATTTATTACCGAGTACAGATCAGGCTATTATTGATATCGCAAATGATATGATTACAGATATGATCGATCATTTAAATGATACATCGGCACCGCTACCCACATTTAGAGATGGTGGAGCAACAGTACCTATGCCAACCACTGTTTCGGTGAGTGGTTCAAATTCAACTGCTGGCTGTCAGCCTGAAGCAGGATATGAAGCTTTTTGGGATTTTGATACCGTAACTGGAGCCTTAGATGCATCAGGAAATAATCATGACCCAAACCCAATAAATGGAACCTTACAGTACGATATTGCCGATTTTGTTGAAGGTGATCAGTCTGCTGTGTTTGATGGTACCGTCGATGTAAATTATAGTGATGCCACATTTATCTCACCCGCTACTTCTGCTAGGTCAATATCTGTATGGATAAAACCTACTGCGCTTTCAGGAAATCAAAATATATTTGAAGAAGGAGGTAATACAGAGGGATTAGCATTACGTTTAAATGGCTCAAATCTTGAATCTATCGTTAGAGCTTCGGCTGGAGGTACGAATACTATTTCTGCTGCTTACCCTAACGATGGTGCCTGGCATCACGTGGCATTAGTATATGATGGTGGAAGTTTAACACAAACACTTTATATAGATGGCGTTGCAGCCAATTCAGGATCTGCACCAGCGTCACTGCCTTCTCATAATTCTACTGGCGGTGGAATTGGTGGTGTGATAGGAAACTGGGATAGTTTCAATGAAAGTGCAAGTAATAGCTATTTTACTGGTAAAATGGATGCATTTGCCGTGTATAATGGTGTTTTAACGTTAACACAAGTTCAGAATTCTGCTTGTTATAGTGCGAACTCTACTGCAGGTTGTCAAGCCGAAAATGGTTTTGAGGCCTATTGGGATTTTGATATAGCAAGTGATGCTAACGATGCTTCAGGAAACGGTCATGACCCTATGGTAGTTTACGGAACCCTAAGTTATGATAATTCAGATTTTCAAGAAGGAGACCGGTCGGCCGTATTTAATGGTTCTACTGAAATTGAATACGATGATGGAACATTTTTGAATGAAGCAACAACTGCTAAGAGTGTTTCGGTTTGGATAAAACCAACAGCATTGTCGGGAACCCAGGAGATTTTTGAAGAAGGAGGCAGTGGTAAGGGAATTGCGCTAAGATTGAATGGATCAAATTTAGAAGCTCAAATAACTAATAATACAGACCCAGATGCTTCGGTAATTGCGAGCTATCCAACCGATGGTAATTGGCATCACGTGGCTATGGTTTTTGATGGAAATAGCACAAGGTTGGCATTATATATTGACGGAGTATTGGCAAATGAAAACAATAGCGCTCATTCTAGTTTAGAGTCTCACAGTAGCCCTGGTGGAATAGGAGGTATTTTAGGTGGAGATGCTTTTAATAACGTAGCGACTGGGAGCTATTTTACAGGTAAAATGGATGCTATGGGAGTTTATAATACCGCATTAACATTAACTCAAATTCAAAATTCTGCCTGCTTTAGTTTAAGTACTTCTCAGGTTGATTTAGAAATTGGAAAGGTATATCCAAATCCTTTTAATAATCAATTACATGTAAATTTAAAAAACACTAATCACCATGTGTCAGTTGAACTATTTGATGTATTAGGTAAAACAATTTATGTCAATCGATTTACAAATGTTAGTGCATTAGAAATCCCTGTTCAAGGATTAGCAAAAGGCCTGTACTTACTTAAAATAAAGACCAATGATGGTACCATGATTAAAAAGGTGATCAAGGAGTAGTTACACCAATATGAACATAAAACATAAAAAGCCCTTAATTCAGGGCTTTTTTTATTTCCTAATCATAAGCAAGTAAATAAATTTCTTTAGTTTTGGACAGCTATCATATATAACTATAAGCTTACTGCAATTGAGCACCAGAATTTATAAAATCACCGTAGTAATTATTGTACTTATTTCTTTCATTTCATGTAAAGAAGACAGTTATGCACCAGTGGTTTCAAATGGGCTCGCTGGAGGTGAAAAAGTTTTTATTGGTTCTGAAGCATGCGCTTCGTGCCATGCTGCCGAATTTAAGGACTGGAAGGGATCTCATCATGATTTATCAATGCAAATTGCAGATAGTTCTACGGTTTTAGCCGATTTTAACAATACTACATTTAAGAGTAAGGACGTTACCTTTAATTTTTTTAAAAAAGGGGATGAATTTTATGTAAATACTGAAGGGGTAGGTGGCTTGTATGAAGATTATAAGATTACGCACACCTTTGGTGTATACCCACTACAGCAATATTTAATTGAGTTTCCAGATGGGAAATTTCAATGTTTATTAGCCGCCTGGGATTCAAATAAAGGTGGATGGTTTGATTTACAACCAAATCTTGATATTCATCACGAAGAATGGTTGCATTGGACGGGTGGAAGTATGACCTGGAATAATATGTGTGCCGATTGTCATTCAACCAATTTAAAAAAGAACTACGATCAAGTTTCTATGTCGTATAATACAACTTATGACCTTATCAATGTTAGTTGCGAGGCATGTCATGGACCTGCTTCAAGTCATGTGACCTATTATAGTGATATGGAGAAGTACAAGAATGAGGAGGTGCCTGAATTGTACATGACCACCGGGATGAATTCTAAAGAGGTGGTACAGAAATGCGCTAGATGCCACTCAAGAAGAGCACAATTGACTGAATATTTTGATTATGAAGGTCATTTTCTAGATCATTATGCGCCTTTTTTGTTAACGTCTCCTACCTATGAACTAGATGGTCAAATTCTTGACGAGGTATATGTTTATGGGTCTTTTATGCAAAGTGTTATGTATGACGAAGGGGTATCATGTAACGATTGTCATAACCCACATTCTATGCAGTTGAAAAAGACTGGTAATGACCTATGCCTAAGTTGTCATACACCTAATTACAATACCTATGCGCATCATTATCATACAGATCTTGAGGCTACACAGTGTGTTAACTGTCATATGACCGGAAGAACCTATATGGGGAACGACTTTAGAAGAGATCATAGTTTTAGAGTACCAAGGCCAGATCAAACAGTGACGTATGGAACACCTAATGCTTGCAACACATGTCATAGTGATAAATCGGCGCAATGGGCGGCTGATGCCATTGTAGAAAACTATGGCCTAGAACGGCCAGAACACTTTTCAGATGATCTCTTAGAGGCGTATCACGGTGAGGTTGAAGGGTTCCATAAAGTTTTTTCTAATACTGAGAATCCTGAGATTATTAGAGCAACTGCTTTAAACAGATATGGGAATAATGCCTTAACACAAGAACAACTAGGAAAAGTGTTGACTTATGTTAACGATGTGTCTCCATTGGTAAGAAATGAAGCCGTATTAGCTTTAAATAAAAGTAATCAAACTAATGTGGCGAATGCCATAAAGCCTTTATTAATGGATTCTATTAGATTGGTTAGAATATCGGCAGCAGCTTATTTTAAAATATACAATGAAGGTGTTTTTCTAGAAGAACAAAATAAAACGGCTGAGGGAGAATATAATGATGAGTTAATTGTGAACTCCGATTTTGCAGCTGGACAACATAAAATTGCTTTAGACTATCAAATGAAGGGTAATATTGAAAAAGCTAGTGAAGCTTATTATAAAGCACTTGAAATAGACAACTATTATAATATGTCTCGTGTGAACCTCGCGCTTTTAGAATACAATCGTGGTAATGTGGCAAAAGCGGAGGAACTTTATATAAAAGTTACCACTCAAGAGCCACAATTTAGTCAACCCTTTTATATGCTTGGACTGCTATATAATGAAATTGGAGACCAGCAAAAATCACTTTCATATTTAAAAATGGCGTGCGAAAAAGAGCCAAAAATTGTTAGGGCATTTTATAATTATGCTTTAAAACTCCAAGAACAGCAACAGTTT
>CAZAPO010000010.1:0-2941 GCA_964487005.1 uncultured Flavobacteriaceae bacterium | reverse complement strand
GATGTTGTTACAATTATTGGTACTCAAGATATTGTATTCGGAGAAGTTGATAGATAATGAAATTAATTCAAAAAAAAATAATTCAAGTTTCTTCTAAAGGAGATATTAATTTTATTTTTTCATTAACAAAAAACTCTAATAAAAATAAATTTTATATAAAAGATAATAAAAATTCATTACTTTCAAAAAAATCTTATCAATTTAATTCTTTTAAAAAGTCTATAGATTATAAAAAAAATATTTTTTAAAAAATTATGAATATATATAGTTTAAAAAATTTATTACTGTTATTTCCTATTATTAAGTTAGAAATTTTTAATCAAGAACCTTGTTTATTAGTAAAAACTAATTTATCTAATAAAGTCTTGTTTTTACTAAAAAACCATTTTAAGTATCAATTTAAAATATTAACTTGTGTTTCTGGGGTAGACGAACCTAAAAATTTATATAGATTTAAAGTAGTTTATGAGTTACTTAGTATTAAATTTAATACAAGAATAAGAATTAAATTTCTTGCAGATGAGTTAATGTTAATTAACTCAGCTGAATCTATATTCCCAAATGCAAATTGGTGGGAAAGTGAAGTTTGGGATATGTTTGGGATATTTTTTACTAATCATTCAAATTTAGTAAGACTTTTAACAGATTATGGTTTTGAAGGTTATCCTTTACGAAAAGATTTTCCGCTAAGCGGCTTTTATGAATCAAGATATAGTCAAATTAAAAATAGAGTTGTATATGGAAATATTGAATTATGCCAAGAGTATAGAACTTTTGAATTTCCATCTCCTTGGGAAAATTTTAAATGATAAAATTAATCGAAAGAGATAAAAAAATTAGAAAAAATATTTATTTATTTGAAAAAAAAAGGTTTATTTTGAAAATTATAAGCCAAAATCAAAATTTTTTTAGTTTAATAAGATGGAAAGCAAAATCTCAATTAGACATGCTGCCATCAACAAGTTCTAAAACTTATACATCAAATTTATGTGTTTTAACTATTAATAAAAAAAAATTTAATAAATTAACAAATTTCTCAAGAATTGTTTTTTTAAAATTAGTAAATCAAAAAAAAATTTGTAATGTTTATAAATCAAGTTGGTAATATTTTTTAATAAAAAATTTTTAATGGCACAAAGCACACAAAGCCCTTTTATTTTACTTATTTATCTTATATATTAAAATGTGACACTGGCTTAGTCAAATTCTAACTTTTTAGGGTACAATTACCGCATTTATAAAGCGACTGTAACAAGTCATACTTTAATAATAATTTTTGGTTATTACCATCATCACTTTTATTATTAATAGAATCTGCTTTATGTGAAGCTGGAGTAAGTATTATTTTTGAAACAATTAATTTTAATTTGTACAATAACTAATATGAAAGCGTTAGAATAGAATTATTTAAAATTATAAATAAAAATTTTTTATGACCTATAATTTATTTCTTAATTGGAATTTTTTAAAATCTCATTTAATTGAGTTGTTTGTTTTGTGTTGCAAGCAAAACTTTACCTGTGATGCACCTGAAGTTTGGGAACTTAAATTGCAGGATCCTTCTAGTTCTATTATGGAAGGAATTTTAATGTTTAATAAACATTTACTTTTTATAATAATATTAGTAGGATGGTTACTAATTTATACTATTTATAGCTTTGAAAACTTAAATAGCTCTTTAATAAGAATTAGTTCCTTTTTAATTGCACCTCCAAAAAGCCTTGGCAAAGTTAGTATGTTTTCTTGGTTTGTTAACCACTATGACCAATCTATATTTTTTACATGCTACGTTTTAACCGGAGGGGTTATGTTAGTAATTGCTCTTTTAGGATTTTTATTTATTTATAATAAAAAAGATACATTTTTTGTAAATGAGTTTTTACCTCATTTTAAAAAATTATCACCCATTAGAAAACTAACTCTTGGTATTTTTACAGTTTTTACTGCAATTCCTAATAAATTCTGGATTAATGTAAAAATTAATATTATCTTTGTTTTTATAATTTCAGTTATAATTTATATTTTAGGTCTTATTTTTCCATTTCTTTTTTTTTGTTACATTATATATTTAATATTATGCCTTGAGAGTTTGATATTTGGATTATTATATAACTATTCTAAATATTTTCGAAAATCTATTAATTATCTGCTTTTCGGTAACTCAGACGAGCCTTTTGCCAAAGACTATTTTTACTGGTTTTGGGGTAATACATGGCAAAATGGTTTAAAAATATTTGGGGTTGCAGCTAGCGCAGTAACTGCAGTTGAGACAAAAAGGCAACAAGAAAACCAAGAAAAAATTGCGTATGCGGATCTTCACACTGAACGAGCTATTAAAGTAAAAAATGATTTTAAAAACCCAACTGAAATAGCAGAATTTCATAAAAATAGGCGGGATGAATGGGTCCAGGAAAATGGAATTATTACTAAAATTATAAAAAAAATCGAGGATTTTTTTGGTTAATAAGATGGAAAGCAAAATCTCGATTAGACATGCTACCATCATCAAATTTATGTCTTTTAACTGTTAATAAAAAAATTTTTAATGGCACAAAGCACACACAGCCCTTTTATTTCATTTATTTATCGTTGGATATGTTCTACAAATCATAAAGATATTGGTACTCTATATTTAATTTTTGGTGCTATCTCAGGTGTAGCAGGTACCGCTTTATCGTTATATATTAGAATGACACTGGCTCAGCCAAACTCTAACTTTTTAGAGTACAATCACCACATGTATAATGTGATTGTAACAGGTCATGCTTTAATAATGGTTTTTTTTGTCGTTATGCCTATTTTAATTGGAGGATTTGGTAACTGGTTTGTACCTTTAATGATCGGAGCTCCTGATATGGCATTTCCTAGAATGAATAATATTAGTTTTTGGTTATTACCACCATCACTTTTATTATTAATAGAATCTGTTTTATGTGAAGCT
>CAZAPO010000009.1:0-10285 GCA_964487005.1 uncultured Flavobacteriaceae bacterium | reverse complement strand
TGGCGTGTCTTAACTCAACATGATCTAAGTTTCCCATCCCATAAACACCCACTTCATCTTCAGGAATCATTCCTGCGATGGCGACCATGCCAGCGAGGCTTCCCGTGTGAAATTGAACCATTTTTCCGTTATAATCATGTTGAAACCAACCTAATCCGTACGTAGTAAAGTTAGGTTTGGTAACTTGTTGCGTTGGGTAAAATTGCGATGAGGGTACAACCTGATGCACTTTAAAAAGTTCATCAAAGTTTCTCTTAGAAAGTAATGATTTGCCATTTACATGACCTTCATTCAATAAAAATTGTATCCATTTCCCAATATCATCAATTGAAGACCACATAGATCCAGCAGGGCCTATTTTGTCGGCACTGGTTTGAGCAATTGTGGTAATTTTGTCTTCAATTAAATAATGTGCATCTGCCTTGTTTTGGATGTTCTGAATAGCCTCCAAAGTAGCATGTGTATTGGTCATTCCAAGAGGGTCATAAATACGTTCTTTTAAAAATGCACCCCAACTTTTTCCGCTAATTCTTTCTATTACTTTTCCAGCGGCCAAATAAAAAATATTTTGATATATAAAACTTGATCGCAAAGAATAACTCTTCTCAACCTCACGCATTTTATAAAGTACACTATCACTTGAGATATTCATTTGGCTCCATAAATAATCGGTGTTTCCAATTCCCGTGCGATGCGTTAGAAGGTCAATAATATTTAGTTCTCGAGTTAAATAAGGGTCTTTGAGCTGAAACTCTGGTAAATGTTCTATCACCTTATCGTTCCAGTTAAGTTTACCATCATCAACAAGCATGGCCATGCCAGCAGCTACAAATGCTTTGGTCGTACTCATACAACCAAATAAGGTGTTGTTATCTACCATAGCTTGCGTGTTAACGTTAGTAACGCCATAGGCTTTGGTGAAAACAATTTCACCATTTTTTACTACAGTAACAGCCAATCCTGGAGGTTGCCATTTTTCAATTCCTTCGACAATAAATTTGTCTAGGGCCTTAAGCTCTTTAGAATATGATTGAGCATTTAAAAGAAGTGTGAAACACACAAAAGACAGCAAGAGTGTACTACGAATTTTCATATTAATTGATTGGTTGGTAAGAGCCCTTAAATTACGAATTAATGTGAGGAACTGCCAATTTATATTTCATGCAACAAAAAAAGAGCTCGAGTAAGCTCCTTTTAAAAATGTCTTTATTTTTAATACTTCGGTTTAATGTTTCTTTTTAGTGATCCTCTCTCGCTGATGCTTCAGGATTTACTTTATGTTTCATTAAAGCGTATTATGTACTGTCATTTACTTATAAGACACAAGAATTTAAAAAAAGTTACATATGGTAGGATATTCTTACAACAGAAATTATTTCTATATTTATTTCGCTACTAAAAAAACAATATCTCAATGAGTTCAAGAAGAAAGTTTATTAAACAATCGGCTATTGCAGGAGCAGGTATAACCATGCTACCTAATATGACATTTGGTTTGTCAAAAGATAATTATAAAGAAGTGCTTAATGTAGGTTTAATTGGAGTAGGGCTAAGAGGAACCAACCACTTAAATAACGTGTTAAGAAGAGATGACGTTGCAGTTACTGCGATTTGTGATATTGACCCAGCACGAATTACCATCGCACTTGAAAAGATCGCTGAAACCGGTAAAAAGAAACCCAAGGTATTTGATAAAAATGAATATAGCTATCGAGATCTTCTTGAATTGCAGGAAGTAGATGCTGTTATTATTTCTACACCATGGTTATGGCATACACGCATGGCCAAAGACGCTATGTTAGCTGGTAAATATGCTGGCTTAGAAGTATCTGCTGCAAATACCATGGAGGAATGTTGGGATTTGGTGAATATACATGAAGAAACCGGAACACATTTGATGATCCTTGAAAACGTTAATTATCGAAGAGACATACTAGCTGTTTTAAACATGGTGAAGCAAAATGTATTTGGTGAATTGGTTCATTTTAGATGCGGATATCAGCATGATTTACGATTTGTGAAATTGAATGACGGAAAAACTGCCTACGGTTTAGGAGTTGAGTTTGGTGACAAGGGGATATCAGAATCGGCTTGGAGAACACAACATTCACTGTTGCGTAATGCTGATGTATATCCAACACATGGCGTTGGCCCCATGGCAGTCATGTGTGATATAAACAGAGGGAATAGGTTTTCTTCAATCACATCTAATGCTACAAAAGGTATTGGACTTCATAATTACATTGTCAAGCATGGTGGCAAAGAACATCCTAATGCAAAATTAAAATTTAAGCAAGGTGACGTTATTACCAGTACTATAGAGACCACTAATGGAGAAACTATTATTGTGACTCACGATTGTAATTTACCTAGGCCATACTCTTTAGGGTTTAGGGTGCAAGGGGCAAATGGCCTATGGGAAAAAGATGGCGATAGAATATACATTGAAGGACAGTCAAAACCACATCGATGGGATGCTTCAAAAGAATGGTTAGAAAAATATGATCACCCACTTTGGAAGAAATACGGTGAATATGCAACAGGCGCTGGTCATGGAGGTATGGATTTCTTTGTAATACATGCGTTTATAGAATCAGCAAAGCGTAATATAGCACCACCTATGGATGCCTATGATGCCGCTGCATGGAGTGCAATAACACCACTATCTGAACTTTCCATAGAAAATAATGGAGAACCTCAAGATTTTCCTGATTTCACAAGAGGAATGTGGATAAAGCGTGAACCGTATAATTGGATTAAAGACACCTACTAATAAAAAACCCCAGCACAAGCTGGGGTTTTCTGTAGTTTATTAATTTTTAATTCCAGGTAAAGAATTTGCTGGCTTTTTTGTTTGCCAATTAAAAGGCGCTGCTTTCTTGGTTACCGGCGCAATTTCATCTAAAGTATTGGCATCATAGACCACACCATTTTTAACTACATATTTAATGGTATTGGTGTTTCTTAAATTTTCAAGTGGATTATGGTCCATTATTACAATGTCTGCAATTTTACCACTTTCAATAGTTCCTAGGTCATCATCAAGTCCAATAGCTTTTGCCCCATGAATGGTGGCAACTTTCAGCGCATCGTGATTATTCATTCCGCCACTAGCAACTGCCCATAATTCCCAGTGAAACCCTAGCCCTTGTAATTGTCCATGACTACCAACACCACCTATTCCATCTGCTTCAACGAGATCTTTCATAAATTCTCCATGCTTTTTAAAAACATGCTCTTCATCCATAAACCATCCTGGGCGACGTCTTGATTTAGAAGCCAATTCTTCGTACGGAGTGAAGTATTGCATCTTGGCATCGTGATAAGGATTTTCTCTTGAGTAAAAGTAGTTTTCTGCCCATGGACCACCGTAAGCTACTAACAAGGTTGGCGTAACAGCCATTTTAGAATCTGCTACACTTTGAATCACATCTTTATACAGTGGATGAATAGGGAAAGAATGTTCATGGCCCGGATATCCATCGATAAGGTTTTTCATATTATGCTTAAAATCTAGACCACCTTCTGTTGTAGGCATTAATTCTAATTCTTTACAAGCCATAATTATCCATTGGCGTTGTTGCCTATTCCCTGTCAAGTACATTTTAATGGTCTTGGTGTTATAGTACTTGCTGTATTGTTTTAAAACATCACGTGCATGATCTAGGCTTTCAATATTATAGCCCCAAAACCCAACACCTGGTCCCGTACTATATACCCGTGGACCGTGCATCATCCCAGCATCGACCATATCAGCATAGGTCAGGACATCGGTTGTAGCCGTTTGTGGATCTCTTGTTGTTGTGACTCCATAAGCTAAATTCGCCGAATAAATCCATACTTGGTTTTTATGAATTCCCCAACTTGGCCACATATGAGCATGAGTGTCAATAAAACCAGGAGTAATGGTTTTACCACTAACATCAATAGTTTTTGTACCTCGAGGGGCAGTGAAACTACCACTAGCACCCACATTTTGAATTCTATTATTAACAATAAGAACATCACCATTTTCAATTACTTCATTTCCGTTCATTGTAATGATTCGCCCTCCTTTTAAGAGTACACTTCCGTTAGGGATTGCTTTTTTGTAAAGCACTTTTACTGGATACTCTTCTGCTTTGAATATTGGATCTTTCTTTGGCTTTTTTTCTTCGGCTTTAGCACTATCACTCTTCTTTTCAGTTTCTTTAAGTTCTTTTTCGCGCTTTTTAGCAAGCTTTAGACTATCGTCAAAAGCTTTCTTTTGCGTTAGATCGTAAGAAAAATGACTGGCACCCAAAGACCAATGCACCTTTCGACTATTGTATGACCAACTTGGAAATTCACCACCCATAATGGTTAATTTATTGGCAGGAAAAGTGGCTCTTTCTGCCTTAGCCAAGGAAATAGAAGGAGTTTTTCCAATTTTTGGGATTAATACGGTATAGATATCATTATTAATCTTTGCCAAAGCATGTTTGCCGTTAGGAGATATTCTTATTTCAGAAGGTCGAGATGCTGTATTGTTTTCTCGCCATCCTTCTTCAGTATTTGGTAAAATATGATGGTCATCATTAAACACATCCGAAGATCCATACGTTTTAATTCCAGTAAGTTTTAAATGTGATTTTTCATCGGTACCATCCCAACGAATTGAGATCAATCCTTTAGCACCATGATTCAGGTAAATTCTGTCATTGATTCGAGTAAAATGTGGATTTCCACGCCCTTTAGATTTATCTATTACAGTAATGGCGCCACCATTGGTAGAGATCCAGGCCAATTCGTTTTGTGACCTCGAAGCTCTTGGTCCAATCGCATCATTGTAGGTTTGTGTTGCACCCTTTAAGAAAACAATACGGTTTGATTGATAAGACCAAGCAGGGTTACTGTAAATGCCAGTTTCATTTGTCAATTGTGAAACTCTAGATCGTCCAGTAACTGTCGCCTTATAGAGATGTCCACCACCATGCTTCCAGGTTGTAAAAACAAGTTCAGTACCACTAGGAGACCATGAAGGATGGGCTTCGGTGAAATCATTTTTTGTGACTCTTCTAGGTTCTCCATTTGGAAGATCCATTACATAAAGCCTATTTAATGCGGTAAATGCTAACATTGACCCATCTGGAGATGGTACCGCATCTCTTATTTGAGTAACTAACCCTTCTTCATTATCATCAATTGGATATTTAAATGAAACCATTGGCCCCATTTCAATGTTAACATCTACTTCAAACGGAATCTCGGTTACTTCATTTGTTGCTATTGTTATAGCATATATTTTACCACCATACGATACAATCAATTTAGAATTATCTGGAGTAAAGGACATTGCTGGTAAAACTCCTAGAGAAGCAATAGATTCTTGCTCATCTCTTTGTACTGGATACGCTAGCCAGCTTTCGTCGCCATTGTTGAGATTTCTTAGAATAAGTCCGGTTTGATCTTCAAAACGACTTCCATAGACTAGCCAATTACCATCATTTGATAAAGTTGGAGTAAAGGCCGAGCCATATCTCGAGGTCAACAGTTCAATATCACCATCTTCCCGATCAAATGTTGCAATTTGATATTGTGGTAATCGTGCATTATAATTCCATGCGTTTGTACGACGAGAAAAGTAAATTAGATTTCCATCTGCACTAAAAGCAGGATCAATAACCTTTAAGTTTCTTGGCTCTTTTATAAGTTGAGCACCTCCGCCACCATCTTTATGATAGAGATATGGTTTAATATTTCTCCTTCCTTTAACACCAATAATATAATCACCATCAGGACTCCACTCAGCTGAAAAGTGATGTTGATTCTTATCTTTAGTGAGTTGTTGTTGTTCTTCGGTTTCAAGATCCATGATCCAAATATTATCTGACCCACTCTTGTCAGATATAAAGACTATAGATGTACCATCAGGACTGTATCTTGGATGTACATCATAAGGCATGCCCTTAGTTATTTTTGTTGCTTTACCTCCAGTGATAGGGATGGTATAGAGGTCTCCCATCATGTCAAAAATTATGGTAGATCCATCTGGATGCACATCAAGTGATAACCACGTTCCTTCATTGGTGGTAAATGAAATGTTGCGTTCAGGTTCTAAAGGAAGTTCCTTTGTCGCTTTTTTTGTAGAATCGGCTTTTTTGCTGGCATCATCCTGACCAAAAACCGATAGGTTAATCAACAGGAATAAAATAAAAAGAGGTTTTAGTGCTGAGTTAGTTTTCATAAGATTTTTTATTTAGTTTAATTTCTCATTAGATCAAATCTATGAGTATATTTTACAGTGATACTTTGATTATTTAAACCATCTAAGTAATCGTCATCTTTTATAAGGTTTAGAACAACGAACAAGCCTGTATTGGCATTTTGTAACCATCCAAACCTGGCATTAATAGAGGTAATGTTTGAAACATTGTTATTTTGTATTAAACTTTGAATAAACATTCGTGGAGTAAATGAATACGACAAGCGAGCTCCAGTGATAATAGCAGTTACGTCTCCATTGGGCAGATTTAAATTATTATGGCTATAGGTAAATGATGAATTGAACTTATCACCAAATCTAAGTTTAATTGTCCCGCCATGAGAAAAACGTTTCCCTCCAAAATAACCACCTATAACACTTCTTCCACTAAAAGAAAGTTGTTTGTTTGCATTGGTCATGTATACCAATTGCAGCTCTTCATGTTTGTAAATCCCTGGATCTACGGTCACCCCTGAAATAGGGAACGCCTGTTGAACACCCTCTTGAGTGAAGTTAATTCCAGTATGGATTTCAAGTCCACTTTTCCATTCCCAGTGATTGTCTACATGAAGAAAACTGGTAATCATATTACCATCAAAATCCCAATAACTTCTATAAGAGACATGTGGTCTAATTTCTAGCATACTCCCCCAATTATTGAGACGGTGTGCTTTAAAGATTAAGAATTCCGGCTTTTTAAAATGTGGGCGCTGAAGAAATCCAACTTCTGGATTAAATCCTTCTCCTACTTCGGTATACGCGGCAGTAAGTCGCCAACCATCCCAAATATAATTGGCGGCCAATTTAAATGCATGATCTTTGGCATCAATTCCTGGGGTGGTACTTTTAGCAACAAAACCGGTAATATCGGCTTTTTGCCCTAGTCCCCATTTTCCATCAACCGCAAAAACACGGTTATAATCATCTTCAAGATCGCCAAGACCCGCACGATTAATAAAAATTCCTCCGAGTGATGATCTGGTTGCTCCAAAATCATGATTCACACGTGCAACGGTAAAATTATTTTGTTCTAAAGCTGCGGCTTCCACATCTTCGGTAAACATGCTTAAAAATCCAACATTTGTTTGGCCCACTTTTCCAGATAACCTTGCCCCACCAATTATAGGCACAAGCGAACCACCATCGCCAATACCAATTCGTCGACTAAAAAACAGGTCAACCTCTCCAGGACTACCTACGGTAAATTGGCCAGCATTTTCGAGAAAAAATGGCCGTTTTTCAGGAAAAAACAAATTAAATCTGTCTAAATTTACCTGTTGGTCATCTACTTCTACTTGAGCAAAATCTGTGTTATAGGTTAGGTCTAAGGTTAAACTAGGAGTAAGACTGTACTTGACATCTAAGCCGGCTTCAAAGTTTGATTCATTTTCTATAGGATCTACAGCTTTATTTCTAATGGCCTGCCCAAGAACATATGGGATTAGTTTAAGGTTGCCTGGGTTTTTTAGGTTTAAACCATGTACTCTTCCCGCTAACGACAATCTTTTAATGTCAAAACCTACAGGGATTTCTGCCCAAAAGGCAATTTCTCGATTTTTACTAATATTTCTTTGAAAATTGATACCCCAAGATTGATTTTCACCAGAACTAAATCGTAACGATCTAAACGGAATGGCGAATTCTGCACTCCATCCGTAATCTCCAGTTTCAGTTTTTACAATCCACGATGCATCCCAATTAATATTGGTTCCTCCAATAACGCCCCCTTGTTGGCGATTTTGGTTAAAATTGCCCTGTCCTTCATTATCTATTTGTGCATCATATTCAACACCGCTAGAATTGGTGCCAAATAAAAATCCATTTTGCCGATCGTTGTAGGTGTCAATGATAAAAAGAAAACTGTCTTCATTGCTAAGGTCGGCATCTCTTCTTGCGTCTGAAACTACAATGGTTTGCGGTGATGAATCATAGCAAACAACAGCAACGTAAAGCATGCTATTTGTGAAAGCGAGTCGAACTTCGGTTTTTTCAGTTGATGGACTTCCAAATTGTGGGCGTAATTGAGAAAATTGCTCTAAAGGTTTTATGGTATTCCATATCTCTTCGCCTAAAACATTCCCATCTACAACGGGATCAGTATTTAACATCGTTGCAGTAAAGGCAGGTGGATTGTTTTGAGCAAACAATAATGAATTAAAAAATAACAGCAATACTACTGTGAAAACAAATTGTAATTTTTGCTTCATAAGGTTGGTTGGTTAGGTTAAATTGCCAAAAGGCAGTACAATATAATCAATTCACTTTCAAAAACAGTCCTTAGGTCTTCATTCACTGTTATTTAAAACCAATTCAAATACTTCTAAATTCTTTGTTAAAACACCAAATTGCGCATTAAATTTTAGTAACTTAGAAGCACTCGCCTTTTTGGCTTTGGGAAACACTAATTTAAATTCAAAAAAATGCCAACGTACAAATTAAAGATTAACGGAAAATCACAAACCGTTGAAGCAGATGCTGATACTCCTTTATTATGGGTATTAAGAGATAAAATTGATCTTGTGGGGACCAAGTTTGGTTGCGGAATTGGACAATGTGGAGCTTGCACTGTTCATGTAGATGGTGGCGCAGCACGAAGCTGTAGTCTTCAAGTATCTCAACTGGAAGGAATGGATATTGTTACTATTGAGGGACTCTCTGAAAATGGAGACCATCCAGTTCAAAAAGCATGGCTCGAACATGATGTGCCGCAGTGTGGATATTGTCAGTCTGGACAGATGATGACTGCCGCTGCTTTATTGGAGAAAACACCTAACCCTACTGATGAAGATATTGATGCCGCAATGGACGGTAATATTTGTAGATGTGGAACATACGTGAGAATTAAACAGGCAATAAAAACAGCTTCAAAGCTATAAACTAGGAAATTATGACAAAGGTTAAAACACAATACAATCGTCGATCGTTTTTGAAGGTTTCTGCCGCTGCAGGTGGTGGTATGCTTATTGGCTTTAGTTGGTTTACAGGATGTGTATCAGATTCAAAAGTTGAACAAATAGCGATTCCTAACGAATGGTATGAAATAAATGGATATATAAAAATTGGAGATACGGGATTGGTTACTATCTATTCACCAAACCCTGAAATAGGTCAAAATGTAATGACCTCTATGCCAATGATAGTGGCCGAAGAATTGGATGTTGATTGGAACAATGTGGTGGTAGAACAAGGGTCTTTGGATGCAGATGCGTTTAAAAACCCACAGTTTGCGGGAGGAAGCCTTTCTATACGATTCGGTTGGACGCCATTAAGAACTGCAGGAGCAACAGGAAGAAGAATGCTTCTAGAAGCGGCTGCGAAGGAGTGGGGAGTTGAAGTGGCAGACCTCGCAGTGAGCAATGGTGTAATAAGTGAAGTAAATGGAACTCGCACCATTGGGTATGGAGAAATTGCTTCAAAGGCTGTTGGAATTGAAGTTCCTGAAGAAATTGAATTAAAAGATCCAAAAGATTTTGAGTTAATTGGAAGTTCACAAAGAAATGTTGAAGGTCCAAAAATAGTGACAGGAAAACCATTATTTGGTCTAGATTATAAAAGAGAAGGAATGCAAATTGCAATGATTGAGCATCCACCTGCATTTGGAATGAAGGTTAAGGACTTTAATGTTGATGAAATAAAAGGTATGCCTGGAGTGAATGACGCATTTATTGTGGATACTTCTTTAAATGAACCAGCTTGGTCTGATGAAAGAGGATTTCTTCAACTTATTGCACTAGTTGGAGATTCAACCTGGCAATTAATGAAGGCCAAAAAAGCAATAAAGGCAAACTGGGAACAAGTAAGTGAATTGGAAAATTCTGAAATGCATACGAAGAAATTAGAAGACGCCTTTGTTTCTGGAACCGTTGAAGAATCGCGCAATGATGGAGATGTAGATGCGGCTTTTAAAAATGCAGCAAAGGTAATAGAGCGTACCTACAGCTCACCATTTCTACCACATAACACCATGGAACCAATGAATTTCTTTGCGAATGTTACCGACACGCATGCCGAGCTTGTTGGACCTACCCAAACACCCAAAGCATTAGAAGATTCTGTTGCAAA
>CAZAPO010000008.1:0-7432 GCA_964487005.1 uncultured Flavobacteriaceae bacterium | reverse complement strand
GGTAAAGGTTCTACTAGCCATATGATTGCTTCGGTGTTACAGGAAGCAGGGTATAATGTAGGTTTGTATACTTCACCACATTTAAAAGATTTTAGAGAACGTATAAAAATTAACGGGAAAGAAATAAGTAAGCAGTTTGTTATTCAATTTATTAGAAGAAATAAATCATTCTTTGAAAAACATAGCTTGTCTTTTTTTGAAATGACTGTTGGATTAGCTTTCGAATATTTTGCTAAGAAAAAGGTTGATATTGCCATAATAGAGGTAGGATTAGGAGGAAGACTCGATTCCACGAATATTGTCACCCCGCTAGTTTCGGTAATTACCAACATTGGTTTAGATCACACCCAGTTTTTGGGGAATACTTTAGCAGCAATCGCTAAAGAAAAAGCTGGAATTATTAAGCAAAACATACCAGTGGTAATAGGAGAGACTCAAAAAGAAACCGAGCGTGTTTTTAATGAAATAGCATTACAAAACGAATCACCCATTTATTACGCCGATCAGACGATTAAGAAATCATATAAAACAGATTTATTAGGTCATTATCAAAAGAGCAATGTTAAAACTGCGGTTCAAACATTTACAATCTTGCAACGTTTAGGGTTTAATACTTCAGAGCGTCAGATTAGTAAAGGCTTGCAAAAGGTTGTTGCAAATACCACCTTACTAGGACGATGGCAAATTTTGGGAGACAACCCAAAAATAATTTGTGATACGGCTCATAATAAGGAAGGATTAACTAGCACGATGCAACAATTGTTGCAAGAATCGTTTGATCAGCTACATCTAGTAATAGGAATGGTGAATGATAAAAACATAGATAAGATTATTGAACTGTTTCCTAAAAATGCAAGGTATTATTTCTGTAAACCAGATATTCAAAGAGGACTAGATGCAAACTTGTTAAAAAGCAAATTTCACGAAAATGGCCTTAATGGAAAGGCATATCAATCTGTTGCCAATGCTTTAAAAAAAGCAAAGGATAATGCTCAAAAAAATGATCTAATTTATGTTGGGGGAAGTACATTTGTGGTAGCTGAAATTATATAGAAAATTATTTAAAAATGTTTGCAGGAATAAAAAACTGACTTATATTTGCAGTCCAATTGAAGGGCGCGTAGCTCAGTTGGTTCAGAGCACTTGGTTTACACCCAAGGGGTCAGGGGTTCGAATCCCTTCGCGCCCACATCAATCAAAATCCTGATGCACTTGCATCGGGATTTTTTTATTCCTAAAATTGATAAGAATTTTTGAATGGCATGCCATAAAAACTACCACTAAAATTTTTGTCAATTAATCTTAAAAATTCACTTTTGTGTCATAGTTTTACGTAGTATACGTCATTCTAAAAATTAGTTGACATAATGAGCAATCAACCATTTAATGTAATAATAGCATCACCAGGAAGAATAAATTTGATTGGTGAACATATAGATTACAATGGAGGCTTTGTACTACCTGCAGCCATCGATAAAAAGATAACCTTAAAATTCAAAGAGAATGGTACTAACAGTTGTTTCATTTACTCCAAGAATTTTGATTTAAGTTTTCAAAACCCTTTAAACAATGTAACTCCTAGTAAAGAGCAGTGGCAAAATTATTTATTAGGTGTTATCTATCATATACAAAAGTTAAAACCAAATTCAATCAAAGGATTTGATTGTAGCATAGAAAGTGATTTGCCACTTGGTTCTGGGCTGAGCTCATCGGCTGCCTTAGAATGTGGCTTAGCCAAAGGGTTAAATGAATTATTTGAGATAGGTCTTACAGATATTGAGATGATAAAACTTTCAAGAGATGCCGAACATACATTTGTTGGTACGAAATGCGGAATCATGGATCAGTTTGCCGTCATGAAAGGTCAAAAAAATCAGTTGTTATTATTGAATTGTGAAACTTTAGTGGCCGAACTTGTACCAGCAAACTTTAAAGACTATGAGCTCATTCTATTAAATACAAATGTGTCACATAATCTGGCAAATAGTGAATATAATTTAAGACGGGAAGAGTGTCGTTTAGCATTGGAAATCATTCAAAAAGAATATTCTGAGTTTAGCTTACTGGCTCAGGTGCCACTGTCAACACTTGAAGAGTTTATAACAAAACTGCCTGCCGTAATTTATAAACGTGCTAGGTATGTAATTTCAGAAAATCAACGAACACTAGCTGCTGTACAAGCATTAAAAGAGGAAGATATTTTAGAAGTTGGTGCCTTAATGTATAAAGCTCATGAGGACCTTAGTAAGAATTATGAAGTAAGCTGCCAAGAACTAGATTTCTTGGTTGATTACACAAAAGATTTGCCATTTGTAGTTGGTTCTAGAATGATGGGTGGTGGTTTTGGAGGCTGCACCATTAATTTGGTACATAAAGATTTTATAGAAATGTTTATAGAAAAAATGTCTAAGGTCTATAATGAAACATTCAATATTGCGTTAACACCCATCGCCGTTGGTATAAGCAACGGTACGTCTGTAGTTACCCATAAATAAAGTTAGAATCATCAAGAAGAAGATTTGTAATTAATCCTGGTTTATTTGTGTATTAAATGTATCAATTAGCTTAAATATGGAGAAGAAAGCAACAGTAGTTACACTTACCAATAAAAATGGATTGCAACTTCAAGTAAGTTCGTTAGGAGCTAGTATTATGGCATTAAGAGTTCCTAATAGAAATAATGAACTTACTAATATAGTATTGGGATTACCATCGGTGAATGATTATGAAACAGCCACGTATGTAAATAATTGTATTTATTTAGGTAGTTCAATTGGGCGATATGCTGGACGAATTTCAAAAGGATATGTTGAAATTGATGGAGTTAGTTATAACATTCATAGTAGGAACGGAGTTAGCTTACATGGCGGAGAACAAGGGTTTGATAAGAAACTATGGAATATTGTACTTATTGAAGAAGGAGATGCTCCAAAAGCTGTTTTGTCTTATGTAAGTCGCCATATGGAAGAAGGATATCCGGGGAATTTAGAAGTTAAAGTAACCTATCAATTAACGAGCAATGATGAGTTTATAATTTCGTATGAGGCGCAAACAGATCAAGCAACACATGTTAATTTAACCAATCACAATTATTATAATTTAGATGGTGAGGGTTCTATATTAAATCATAGTCTTCAATTAAATTGTCAAAAGTATATTGAGGTTGATGCGCAGTTAATTCCAACAGGTAAATTAAAAGATGTTGCGAGCACAAAATTTGATTTTTTGCAGTTAAGACCTATTGGTGAGCATCAATTTTCAGGACTAGATGATACCTTCGTCTTTGAAGATGGGCTGGCACAAGCCGAAATTAGTTCAGAAAAATCTGGGATAAAAATGCAAATGCAAACTAATCAGCCCGCGGTAGTTATCTATACACCTCCAAATTTAAATCATTTAACATTTAGTGACGGAGCAACCTATAATGAATTTCCAGCCATTTGTTTTGAAACACAGAAGTTCCCAGATGCACCACATAATGCACATTTCCCCTCAACATTATTAAAACCAGGAGCGCTATATTTGAACCAAACAATTTTTACCTTTACAAAAATTTAAATCACAAATGAAAATACTAGTAACTGGAGGTTTAGGATATATTGGCTCTCACGTAGTTGTTGAGTTAATAAATGAAGGGTTTGAAGTTGTAATTGTAGATAATCTATCAAACACTACAGTTGATGTATTGGATGGTATTGAGGCTATTACCAATATACGGCCTGATTTCGAAAAACTGGATCTAAGAGAAAAAGAGGTGGTGCATAATTTTTTTGATAAACATCCTAACGTAGCAGGCGTTATTCATTTTGCGGCATCAAAGGCAGTTGGTGAAAGCGTTGCTGAGCCATTATTGTATTATGAGAATAATATAAACACCTTAGTGTATTTGCTACAACAGTTACAACAAAATTCTGAAGCGCACTTTATTTTTAGTTCTTCGTGCACTGTTTATGGGCAAGCAGATAGCTTACCTATCACAGAGGATGCTCCAGTAAAACCGGCTGAGTCACCTTATGGAAATACCAAGCAAATTGGGGAAGAAATTATTAAGGATGTCTGCAAGGTTAGTTCAAATTTAAATGCAATTGCCCTCCGTTATTTTAATCCCATTGGCGCACACAAATCGGCCAAAATAGGAGAATTACCCTTAGGTATACCTCAAAATTTAGTGCCATTTATTACGCAAACTGCGGTAGGACTGAGAGCACAGTTATCGGTTTTTGGGGATGACTACCCAACAAAGGATGGCACTTGTATTAGAGATTATATTCATGTCGTAGATTTAGCAAAAGCACATGTGGCGGCATTACAAAGATTAATAGCTGGTAAAAACACCAACAATTTTGAAGTATTTAATATAGGTACAGGAAAAGGGTCCTCGGTATTAGAGGTAATAAACGCCTTTGAAAAAGTTGCTGAGCAACAACTCAACTATAAAATAGTGGGTAGAAGAGAAGGTGATGTCATAGCGGCTTATGCTGATACTACCAAGGCAAATAAAATTCTAGGGTGGAAGGCTATTTATTCTATTGAAGATGCTTTGCTCTCTGCCTGGAACTGGGAGCAAGAAATAAGGAAATAGTCCTTATTAATTAATTGTGCCAACGGGTCTTGCACCTTGTCCAATAGTATTGGTGAGTGCATCACCAAGTTCGGTTCTAGCATCATTGGCAAGTAATTTTATTTTTGCGACAATTTCAGGATGTTTGCTTGCTACATTGATGGTCTCACTAATGTCATTTTCTAGATCATAGAGTTCAATTTGATCAAAAGTGAGATATTCATAGTCGGCAGGTTGCCCATTTTTGCCGCCTTCTCTACCGTTGAGTGTTCTGTATCTATGAGGAAAGTACATTTTCCATTTCCCGTATCGAATCCCATGAAGCTCATTAACATGATAGTAGAAATAATAGGCTTCATGAGGTGAAGTTTTGGATTTCCCCGTCCAAACATTCCAGATATTTTTTCCGTCTATCTTATTATCAGGTAAATGAGCGCCAGTTAAATGAGCAATGGTAGGTAAAATATCGATAGTCATCATAGGTACGTCAATGGAACGCCCTTTAGCTATTTTATTGGGATATCTAATAATGCATGGTTCTCTTTGACCGCCTTCAAGAGCCGTTCCCTTCCCTTCCCTTAAAGGATATGCACTTCCTGCATGTTCACCATAGCTTAACCAAGGGCCATTGTCTGATGTAAAAATCACAATTGTATTATCGTCTATATTATGCTCTTTAAGCGTAGCTAATACTTGACCCACAGACCAATCAATTTCCATAATCACATCTCCATACAGTCCTCTTTCAGATTTCCCTTTGAACTTATCTGATACATATAGCGGTACATGTGGCTGCGGGTGGGCGATGTATAAAAAGAAAGGGTTGTCTTTATTTTTTTTAATGAAATCAATGCTTCTTTCAGTGATTTGAGTTGTCAGCAAAGTTTGATCGGTTAAGGTGTCAATAACGGTTTCATTTTCATATAAGGGAAGCGGACCAAAATCAAAAATTGGGCCTTGTTGAGGGTGCAATGGCCACATGTCGTTAGAATACGGAATTCCAAAAAAATCGTCAAACCCTTGTTTGTTTGGCATAAAATTAGGGTGATCACCTAGGTGCCACTTGCCATAAATGGCTGTGCTGTATTTAATTTCCTTGAGCATTTCTGCTAGCGTAATTTCGGAAGGATGTAATCCTTTTTTGCTATTTGGCATATAGGCACCATGAATTCCTAAACGATTTGGGTAACACCCAGTTAATAAGGCGGCACGTGACGCAGAACAAACGGCTTGTGCGGCATAAAAATTTGTAAGTAAAATACCTTCATCAGCCATTTTATCTAAATGCGGAGTTTTAATATTGGGAGAACCATAGCGCCCTACATCTTCATATCCCTGATCATCTGTAAAAATGATAATTACATTTGGAGGGCTATCCGCGACCTGCTCTTTGCTTTTACATGTTGTTAAAGCTCCTAAGAAACCTAATAGTATGATTAATTTTTTAAGCATGATTAAAAGTTGAATATACCGAAAAACAAAAATTAAGGTTGGTTAAGATTATTGATATAGCTCTTGAAGGAAGATGGATTGTCAATAAAAAGGGCAATATTCTTATACGTTCTTTTAATGCCATACAATCCAATTATGGTATGTTCTTTTTTGAGTTTAATTATGGTATTATGACTTTCCAGTTGTCCTAAAAAAGATAATTTTCTGGTTTCTTTAGTAACTTCAATGTCTTTAGATGTAATTTCAATGCATTCAATATCACCTATATCAATGGTAGATTCAGCCATAATCCCATATCTTAAATAGAGCCTATTGTTTTCTACCGAGATAGGTCTTTTTGGCATCGACCTCATAAATCCAAACATTTGCAATCCTGTATAAATGCTTAATCCAGTAAATACCCATGCTACTATAATGTTCCAGTCTGAAAGTAATGCGTGAAATGCTACGGTCTCAATGGCAACAACCAATAGTATTGCACCTAATAATGCTATGGTGCCACTATTTTTATGATACGTAAAATCATTCGACCGTAAGATTGGTTTTTTCCAATTAATAAATCCATAATAAAAGACACTAATTTCCATAACCACAGGCATAACAGCTTTTTTAGGTAAGAGATCAGAACAGGTTTTTTGCAAGCTTGAGTAAAAGTCGCACCGCACTCCTTCTTTCTTGGCTTTTAACTTTTTTACCACCTTACTTAAATGATAAATTACATATGATATAATAAATAATTCAACTAAAGGAAATATCCACGTTTTATAAAAATTGAGATATTCTTGATGGGCTGATGGGATAATTAAAGTACCTATAATCATAGCCGCAATTAAAACAGGAACAAGTGTTAATTTAGAAATGGATGTTTTTCTAATTAATAACAAATAAACCAAGGGTACGGTCACTAAAAGATCAAAAGTTACACCTATAAATAAGTAATTTGAACTCGAATTATACGCTCCAAGTTTTGAGATCAAGACCAATAAAGCTATTAATAGTACCGGTAAACCAATTATCAAGAAAGCTTTTTTTACTGAAATAGTATTCTTCATAGAATGCTCTTAAAACCGTAAATTTTAGGTACTATAAAAATAATCAATTAGGCTGAGTAAAAGTGAATAATTACGAAGGTTTATATCTTATTACAGATACCTTTTTCTAAACGCACTTGGATTCTCGTTTGTGATTTTTTTAAACGTACGGTTAAAATATGACAAACTTTCAAATCCGCAGCTAAAGCAAGCTTCACTAACACTTTTACCCGCCATAAGAAAGCGCTTTGAGTGACTAATGCGGTATCTGTTTAAAAATTCAATAAATGTATAATTGGTGGCTTTCTTAAAGTATCGGCAAAAAGCCTCTTTGGTCATATTACTCAATTGCGCAATTTCGTTTAGTTCAATTTTTTGGTGATAATTT
>CAZAPO010000007.1:0-4089 GCA_964487005.1 uncultured Flavobacteriaceae bacterium | reverse complement strand
TACAGGAAATGGAGGTAGTGATGCAAGAACCTTTATGTGGCAAAACTCCTTAAGTACTGCAGATTATAATGCAGACATTACTGCTTCAGCTGGTGGTGTTTTTAACATTGTAGTTAGAGATGCAGATAGTAACGTTGTTTTAGATAGAACATTAAATGGTGCTTCAGAACCTGATTCAATTGATGGTGTAACTTCAAGTGGTACGCCAGGAGTTTGGTCGGTTACAATTACATTAACCAATTTTGATGGCGACGGAAGTTTTTCATTAAGCGAAGGAAATTAAATGTAAAGACATAAATAAATATAAAATCCACCTATTCGTAGGTGGATTTTTTTTTGTACTAATATTAGTTGGTTCTCGCCTTCGTCACTATTCGATCAATAAATTCGGAATCATTTTCTAAAATTTTGTAAAATGACCGAATATAGGCTTCAACCTCATCAACTTGATTTTTACTCTTAAAATATGGAGCAACAGCATCTATACTATTTAAAATTTCTTGTTTTTTACTAAGATATTCTTCTCGTACAGATTTAAATATATCGATATGATGTACAAACCCTCTATAATTTCGAGTTGTCACAGATTTCATATTCATTTTTGCTAATTGAGGAGCTAACATGTCAGAATAGTTGGTGTTTACCAAACCAGACATATCAAAGTCATAAGGAACAGGAAAAATCTTGCCCTCAACATACAAGAGTTCAGCATTGTGCTGAAAGGTAGAGGAGAAGTCTATGTTGCCAATCATATACTGAAAAAAATCATGACGCACACAATTTTGTGCATCTTGCTCTAAGGGGTGTACTTTAGATTCAAGTATTTTTCCTCCTGCACGCTTAGCAACGTTTTTATCGTCTTCCACTAAAAACGCACGTATTTGATGGTTACGTATTTTTTTACCTCTTATTTCATCAAAATTTAAGTCTACCAATCGCGTGCTAAAACTGTAAGGTGAAATAATTTCATAAAACTTATAAGCCAGATATTCTTTAAGAATATAATCATGGGCAAACTTATCAGTCTTACAGGGCATTACAAGTTTTAGTTTCTTATTGCCTTTAAACAAGGTGCTTTTAGCATCCTTTTTCTTTATACTTAACTTTACTGGCGTATAATAACAATTGTTTTTTCTAAAATTTCCTCTCGAGCGTATTTCAAGTTTTAGTGAATCCCAATGCTTATCTTTATTTAAGTACGTTAACAATGTTTTAATGTACGTGCTATCGTTCGTTTTATTCTTTAAATCTCGGTTAGAGTATTGCATGTTAAGGGTTAACAGCTCACTACTTTTAAATAGTTTAGTTAGGGGTTCTTTTTCTAGTTGTGTGGATGCTTCTTGTGAATACGTACGAATAAAACCAGCTAGGCTAAAAAACAGGAAAAAGAATAAAAGGTGTTTTTTCATTATATTGTATCGACTTTAACAAATATACAGCTTTATTAGCCATCTATGAATCAATATATTACGGTTTTTAATAAGCGAACGGTCATAGCAATGGTAATTGCAATTGTTACCCTTTTCTTCGCTTATAAGTTCAACATAAATTACAACATCGACCTCACGCTAATCAGTATTGCCATTGTATTTCCGCTGGTTTTCACGATTAGAAGTTCGTTTAGACGTAGGGAAAAAGCACTAGAACACTTAAGTCAGTTTAGGGCAGCTATTAAAACTGTTGATTATTTTTTCATGAGTGCACCAACCTTAACAGATGAGAAAAAATCTGAGATATCAAAGGTATTACTAGAAATAAGTGAGGTAACTATATCTCACCTTAACAAGGTTGAAAGCAGTCCTAATAACTTAGATGATGTAGTCAACAAGGTCTATTTGTTCATTATAGAAAATGAGGAAATGATTCCAAGGGCATTAAGGGATAAGGTAATAAGGTTTATGAACGATTTGCATGAAGCTATTGAGAATTTACATGCAATACATATTCATAGAACACCCATAAGTTTAAAAGCGTATTGCTTGATCTTTATTTATATATTTCCATTTATTTACACGCCAACCATTATAAATAGAATAGGGTTAGAAACCACAATTTGGATTACCTATTTCGTGGTTATTTTAAGTGAATTTATATTGATTTCGTTGTATAACATTCAGGATCATATGGAGTATCCATTTGACGATAAGGGACTTGATGATATTAATCTTAAGAACTTTAAAATAGATAGGTAGTTAGAGCTTTTTACAAAGTATGACCACTTTGTCATTATTTGAAGTAGTGGTAAAGAAAACATAATCATTTCCACCATCCTTAAACTTGAATTTCTTTTTAAGCTGTGCTACAGTTTCTGGAAAATTACGGATAGCTACATTCAATTTTCGCTTTTCTAGCAATGGCTTAAGGTCTCGCTTTTGATAGGGTACAAGCTGCAAAACTTTAAAAGATCTCCCAGGAAAATCAACTAAGGTTTTAGAAGTATATAAATGCGAATTTTGATGTAGTTTATTTACGTTGAAATGTGCCGAAACAATTTTAAAAGCACCAGCTTTTAATATGGCCGCATTTGGGACATATAAATAATTTGAAACCTCACCTATAGCAGCAGTAGTATGCTGTTCATCCTCTAATTTAAAATTGAAACACTGTTCTTTGCTCGATGCAGTAAGGTTTATAGTTTTAACCTCTATTTGCTCATGGCTGTTTTTGTGTAAAAGATAAAGAACCTCCTTCACCTCATTATTTACGGCTACAACATGAATTTCATAAACATGTTGTAGTTCGTTTATTCCCACCTTTAAATCTAACATTGGAGACGTTTTAATGAGCAGTTGGTCGGTATATTTAAAAAGCGCATCAAGATTAGCTGGAACATTTGGGATGCAATCTTTTAAATAGAATACTTTACCTTTTGTATCGTTCCTTCTAGAGGGGTCAATATAAATCCAATCAAATGTTTTGCTCAAAGATTTGAGATAAACTAGTCCATCAATATTAACACAATTAATGTTTTCAGTAGCAAGTATATTGAAGTTATGCTTTGCAATTTCAGATAAATTGGTATTTAGTTCACAATGGACACCTTCTTGAAATGATTTCGAGAAATAATAGCAATCTACACCTAAGCCTCCCGTAAGATCAATAAGACTATTTCCAGAAATAATTTTCGATTTATAGGCGGCTGTTAATTCAGATGATGTTTGCTCAATATTAAGTTTATTTGGGTAATAAATTTTAGGAGTATTAAACCAGGTTGGTAGCTTTGTTTTACATCTTTTTTTAGACTCAATTTGTTCAACGATTTCTTTGATAGTAGTGCCCTCAAATGAATAATTTTTAAATAATAACGTAGTTACATCTATTGAAATATTATTATTTATAAAATCTTGAATTACAGTATTTAAAATATTGTTATTCAAAGTAACACTATAGATCTTTAGTAAGTTGTTTTACGATCTTATTCTCAGAAAGAAATTCTTTTAAAATTACTTTTATTGCGGTGTATGCAGGAACAGCAACAATAAGTCCAACCACACCAAATAATATACCCGCAATTAAGATGACTAAAAAGATCTCAAGTGGATGGGCTCTTGTGGCAGTAGAGAATATTTTTGGTTGACTAAAAAAGTTATCAATTAATTGGCCAACAATAAAGAATAGCATTACTTTCCATGTTTTAGGTAATATGACCTCACTAAAACTTTCTCCTAGAAAACTGGTCATGGTCAAGGTAATCATTAAGGCAGCACTAATTAAAGGTCCTATATATGGTATTAAATTAAGTAAGGCGCATAAAAATGCAATAATAATGGCATTCTTCACTCCAAATATCATGAGTCCAGCTGCATAAATAACAAACAGGATGAGTATTTGAAAAATGAGCCCCACAAAATAGCGCGACAATAACAATTTAATTTTTTCAAATGATTTAATGGAGCGCTCCTCCTTATTATCTGGCACAAAGACTAAAATTCCCTGCTCGAGTAATCTACTGTCTTTTAGTAAGAAAAAGGCAATAAACAATACCGAGAAGAGGCCAATACTAAAACTACCGAGGCCACTAAAAACCGAATTCAAAAAGTTTGGAATCACCGAATAGTCAAGCTTTGCCAAGATATTTGACTCTTTTAT
>CAZAPO010000006.1:0-3688 GCA_964487005.1 uncultured Flavobacteriaceae bacterium | reverse complement strand
GATGTACTTGGTTTGATAACCGAGGGAGGCGGAGCCTTATGTGCTTCACTTGATGTACCAGGAGCACCTATAGAGGTTGTAGAACCTGAATGTACAGCAGATGCTGGTAGTTTAAAGGCGAGTGAATCGACTGTATGTTTAGATGATGAGAGTGGTAGTGAGATATCTGCGATTCCAGATGGGAATGCTCATGTACCTTCGGGTTATGCGACGTTATATGTATTGACCAAGGGATCAGAATTAGTTATAGTAGATGTAGGAGCTACTTCGAGTTTTACGGTAAATGAAGGGGGAGATTATACGATTCACACCTTTATATATCCAGAGGGCTTAGATTTAAGTATAGTAGAGTTAGGCGTTACGACAGGTTTTGATGTAAATAGTTTATTATTACAAGGCGGAGGAGAATTATGTGCGTCCTTGGATGTTTCAGGAGCATCTATAACGGTATCCGATCCAGATGCTGGTACATTAACGGCAGATCAGACACCAGTAGTTTTAGAAGGTGGCATTGCCAAGCTATCCGCGACGCCAAATGGAGATATTCAAGTTCCATCAGGATATTCATATGTTTATGTTTTAACACAAGGAGAGAGTCTAACGATTGTAAACGCAGGAGGTTCACCTGAGTTTGAGGTAACAGAAGCTGGATTATATACGATCCACACCTTTGTATTCCCGAGTGATTTTGATCCATTTAGTGTAGTTACAGTAGGCGAGACAACAGGAGTAGATGTACTTGGTTTGATAACCGAGGGAGGCGGAGCCTTATGTGCTTCACTTGATGTACCAGGAGCACCTATAGAGGTTGTAGAACCTGAATGTACAGCAGATGCTGGTAAATTAAAATCTAAATCGTTCTTTGAATGTATGGATGATGGAGTTGCATCAATAGGAGCATATTTCAGGAATGATCCAATTATCCCAAATGGATATCAGCAGCTATTTGTATTGACAGATGCCTTTACTTTAACCATACTTAATGTTTCAGAAACACCATATTTTGATGTTAACTCGAGTGGGTTTTATAGAATACATACTTTAATCTATAATCCTCAAACTTTAGATTTAAGTATTGTAACTCCTGGAATTACAACTGGCTTTGATGTAAATAGCTTATTAGAACAGGGTGGAGGTGATATTTGTGGTGCATTAGATGTTCAAGGGGCAGTTTTTGTTGTTCTTCCAGAATGGTTTTGTGACGCGAGATTTTCATTCTCAAATAGAGAAGAGATGAATGAAATGTTAATTACCGACTTTGTAAAGAAGTTTAAAAGTAATGAGGACTTTGAAGATTACATGAATTCAAGGAAAAAGGGATCAAGAGTATATCCTAATCCAGCAGTTTCTAGAATTAATATTAAAATAGAAGCTTTTGATAATGAGAAGTTCACGTATACACTTAAGGACTTGAATGGTCGCACTTTGGAATCAGGTAAATTGAGTGCTTTTGACAATAATAATGCAATTGACGTTATTAAATACCCGAGAGGAACATACTTCTTAATGATCAATTCGCAATACCGCAATTTCGTTGAGCAAATTCAAATAAAGGATTAATAATTATTTTTTAAATAAAAGGCCGCAAGAAATTGCGGCTTTTTTTATTATTGCTCAAAATAAACAGAGAAATTATCTCTAATTTTGGGATTAAACGATTTATCATGAATAGAATAATTATAGCATTTTTTGTATTATTTATGACTTATGGTCTTTGCCCCTCTATTAATGCTCAGAAACTTAACAGAAAAGAGAAAAAAATATTGGAGACTGTAGAGGCTAACAATGCCAAAGCAATTCAATTTTTGATTGATGTTGTAAATATCAATAGCGGAACCATGAACCATGAAGGTGTAAAGAAAGTAGGTGATGTTTTTGGAAAGGCCTTTGATGAAATTGGTTTTAAAAGTACATGGTATGACATGTCTGAAGTGAATCGTTCAGGACATTTATTTGCGGAAACATCTGGGAATAAAGGAAAAAAATTACTGCTCATTGGACATTTAGATACAGTCTTTGAGGCCGATAGTCCTTTTCAAGAGTTTAAAATGGTGAATGATAGTATAGCACATGCACCTGGAGGGAATGACATGAAAGGAGGAAATGTGATTATCCTTTTTGCATTAAAGGCCTTATATGAAAATGGGCTATTAGACGATGCACAAATTATTGCGGCGTACACAGGTGATGAAGAAGCATCAGGAAAACCAATTTCTATAAGTAGACGAGATCTTATCAATGCAGCTAAACGTAGTGATATAGCACTTGGTTTTGAAACTTCAACGGGATTTAATTATGCCACCGTGGCCAGGAGAGGCTCGTCAGGATGGAAGGTTGAGGTGGCGGCCAGAAGAGCTCATTCTTCTGGTATATTTAGAGAAAGTGTGGGAGCAGGAGCGGTTTTTGAAATGTCGAGAATATTAAATGGGTTTTATAATGAAGTTAAAGGAGAAGAATATCTAACTTTTAACCCTGGTATTATACTTGGAGGCACCGAATTAAATTACGATAGTGAATTAACAAAAGGCGATGTATTTGGTAAAACTAACGTAGTAGCACAAACGGCTGTCGTAGAAGGTGGGTTAAGATTTATATCGGAAGAGCAAAAAGAACGCGCTAGAGCTAAAATGAGGGAAATAGCAAGTAATAATTTACCACATACATCTGCAAAAGTTTCATTTGTAGATAGCTATCCTGCCATGCAACCTACCGAGGGTAATATGGCATTACTAGGTAAATTAAATCAAGTGAGTTTAGATTTAGGGCAAGGCGTTGTTGAACCTTACGATCCAGGACGTAGAGGGGCGGCCGATGTATCTTTTGTAGCCCAATATGTTGATTGCCTAGATGGTTTAGGAACCATGGGAAATAGGGCACACACACCAGAAGAAACAGTGAATCTAAATACCATTGAAGCGCTAACAAAGCGTACAGCGATACTGATTTACAGGTTAATTAATGAGAAGTAATTTGAATTACATTTTAAGGTTTATTAGATCATAAAAAAATGTAAATTTATGCCCTAAAATCATCTAAGAATGCAACAGATAACCAATGCAATTTTAATGGTGCGCCCAATAAGTTTCAGGGCTAATGAGCAAACGGCCGTAAACAATCATTATCAAAAGGATATGTCTTCAATTCCTCAAGAAGAATTGCAAGTTTTGGCCCAGGCTGAGTTTGATGCATTTGTTGAGAACCTAAGGGGTATTGGGGTTAATGTTGTTGTGTTTAATGCAAAAGATGGTTTAGATACACCTGATTCACATTTTCCAAATAACTGGATTTCGTTTCACGAAAATGGAACCGTTGGATTGTATCCTATGTTTGCTGAAAATCGCCGATCAGAACGACGTGAAGAGGTATTGACTCAATTAGAAAATGAAGGTTTCCAAATAGAAAATATTGTAGACTATTCGGGTGCAGAGGAGGAAAATGTGTTTTTAGAGGGAACTGGTAGCCTAATTTTAGACCGTGTTAATAGAAAGGCATATTGCGCCTTATCGCAACGTGCAGATGAAGGTTTGTTTATTGAGTTTTGCGAAGATTTTGAGTATACGCCAGTTGTTTTTACAGCTAATCAAACAGTAGATGGGCAGCGCACACCAATCTATCATACCAATGTAATGATGGGATTGGGTGAAACCTTTGCAGTTATATGTCTTGATAGTATAGATAACAAAAAAGA
>CAZAPO010000005.1:0-9957 GCA_964487005.1 uncultured Flavobacteriaceae bacterium | reverse complement strand
CACCATTAATAATGGCCCAATTAATTGGAGCAGCGCCTCTGTAATTTGGTAATAAAGATGCATGTAAATTAAAGGTACCATATTCGGGCATTTGCCAAACTATTTTAGGTAACATTCTAAAAGCTACCACCACTTGCAAGTTAGCTTTAAGGTTACTTAAATCTTGAATAAATTCTTCACTCTTTAGATTTGCTGGTTGCAAAACATTCAGTCCAACGGCATTTGCATATTTTTTGACAGCTGATTCATTTAGTTTTCTCCCTCTTCCTGCCGGTTTATCGGGTGCAGTGATAACACCTACAATATTATATTCACATGTAACAAGCTTTTTTAAAACCGTAACAGCAAAATCTGGAGTACCCATAAATATGATGCGCAATTCTCTACTCATTATTAATCAAGGTATAAGTGTTTGAAGATGTTACTTCAATTATTTTTTCTTCTAACATTGTCTTTAATAGCGACTGAATTAAATTTTCGTCTATATCAATTTTTGAAACAATTTGTCGCGATGATAATGGTTTTTCTTTTAAGATCGAAATTATTTTTGCGATACCATCTTCGGCTAATTCAATTTTATCTTCTTTTAAAGATGTACAAAAACTACATATACCACAGTTTTCGGTAACATCTTCTCCAAAATATGACAACAAATATGCGCTTTTACAACTATCACTATTAATATAATTTATCATTGCAGCGACCTGATTTTTTTTCAACGCATATTGTTGTGTAATGGTCTTCGCGATAGGATTAATTGTCTTATCATCCTCACGGGGTATTAAAAAGGTGATTTCTGCATCAGTTTTATTGTATTTAAAAGAAATAATCTCATCTTTTTCTAGCAACCTAAGTGTCTCAATAATAGTTTGTTCGCTTGTATTGGCCTTGTGAGCAATAAGTGTACTATTTATTTTTGTTAGATGGTCAAAAACCCCACCGTAGGTTCTCAAAATAATTTTTATAATCGGTGCAAGGGACTTATTCAATTCCAAATAACTAAATAGTGCATTGCTTGTTACTAAAAAAATGAGCTCTGCGTTGTTCTGATATTGTCTCGATAAAGTGATAATACTATTTCTATCGAGAACTTGTAAGGCATTGTAGGTAAGTAGCGGATTGAAATTATATGTTTTACAAAAATGATTAAAATTAAAACTAAAGGTTTCAAATTCACCTTCCCCATAGGGTATTTGAAAATAGCTCGACAGTTTTCGGTATACTTGCTTAATAAAATCTATAGTTGGTAATACATTAATAAACTGATTTATTACACGCTGCTCGTCACCCTTATTTTTTAAAATAATAGCAAAGGCTTTTTCATTGTTTCTTCCGGCTCTACCTGCTTCCTGAAAATAACTTTCTATACTTTCTGGAAGGTTGATGTGTATGACAGTTTTTACATCAGACTTGTCAATTCCCATTCCAAAAGCATTTGTGGCAACCATAACTAGTTTTTGATTGCTTTGCCAAGCATTCAAATTTTTTTCCTTTTCATCATTTGACAGTCCGCCATGATAATAGATACTTGAAATACCTTTGCTTTCCAGATAACCGGCTAATTCGACAGTTTGCTTTCTACTTCTAGCGTATATTATTGAAGCTTGCTTGTATTTGGTTAAAATTTGAAGAAGTTTATGATGTTTATCCTCTGTTTCTATAACTAAATAAGCAATATTAGCTCGCTTAAAGCTCTGTCTAACTATATGTGGGTTTATATAGTCTAGTTCCTGTATAATGTCTTTCACAACAACTGGTGTCGCTGATGCTGTGAGCGCTAAAATATTTGCTGACGGCTGTAATTCTCTTAACTTACTAATGTGCTTAAATGCTGGTCTAAAATCGTTTCCCCATTGACTAATGCAATGGGCTTCATCTACAGCAATTAAATTCACATTCATTTGTTTTATTCTGGTTTGAACTATTTCTTGCTGTAATCGTTCGGGTGATAGGTATAAAAATTTATAATTTCCATAAATACAATTATCAAGCAAATCATTTAATTCATTATACCTTACACCACTTGTTAAAGCAATTGCTTTGATATCTTTTTTTTTAAGTGTATTCACCTGATCTTTCATTAAGGCAACTAGTGGTGATATTACAATACAAATACCATCTTTTATTAAGGCTGGAATTTGAAAACAAAGAGACTTACCACCACCTGTTGGAAGCAATGCTAATACATCTTCTCCATCAAGAACTGAATTGATAATTTCTTCTTGAAACGGTCTAAATGAAGTAAAACCCCAGTATCGTTCTAATATGTCAATAGGAAGGGACATTATAGTTTTTTTGCAAGATTAATAATATAATCTGCCCGGTCTTCAACAGCACCAAACGGCACATCGTGCAGTGCATAGCCATAACGAGCATATGCCCCTAGTAAATGATGATGAATTTCAACAGCCTGCTCATAATTTTCGTAACGCTCATTATCACTCACATAAATTTCTTGCCATGGTGCCAAGATAAAAATGTGATCATATTTATTGTTAAGGCAAGCTTCATTAAATCTATGTGGATAACTTGTATTTAGATAATCCATGTATGCAACGACATCAGGTACACCACGATCAAAAAAAATAAAATCTGAATCGAACTTTTCTGCTTCAAAGAATTGTTGAATTCTTCCTTCTAGCAGCATATCACTAAATAGTAGGGGTTCGGTTAAAAACAATTGATCAATACCTCGTTCTTGAGCTTCTAAGGTTACTTGCCTTGAAATTTCTTCTAGGCAAACATATTTTCTTTTTATTAGCTCATTTATAATAGTGGTTTTACCGGTTCCGGGTCCACCCGTAATGACAATTCTCTTCGTGTCCAATCGTTGCTGTTTAATACGTAAAAATCGGAATTAAATACAGAAATAAAAAATAATTAAATGGCATATTTCTTAAATGAAATTTAAACCAAATTTTAAAAAAATCATGTACTTTTGCAGGGCTTTAAATTGCAATTATGAGTTCACCAAACCCAGAAGAGTTTTATAAAAAATTAAAGGAGCAATTATTGGAAACTACTAGTTGGCCTTCAGAGTATTTATACAAGTTTATTGTTAAATCTGATGCAACTAAAGTTAACCAAATAGAATCCTTATTTAATAACACTGGAGCGGTGATAAATACCATCCCTTCTAAAACTGGAAAATATACCAGCGTTTCTATAAATGTAATAATGAAAGATCCAGATGCCGTTATTAGCAAGTATATAGAAGTAACGGGGGCGGTAGAAGGAGTTATTGCTTTATAGAACCGTAGAACATTAACTTTTCAATACAACCCCAAAAAGGATTGCAAACCTTGGGTAAGTTTTGTACTTTGGCGATGCGAACCTCATTTAATATTAATTCTACAGAAACCTTTTATTTTGATAGAAAATTTAGAATACAATTCTGAGCGAGAACATTTAATTATCCCCGAATATGGACGCCATATTCAGAAAATGGTGAACTACGCTACAACCAGAGAAACTAAAGAAGAAAGAAACAAACTAGCAAAGGCTATAATTTCGGTGATGGGAAATTTGCAACCTCACCTACGTGATGTACCTGATTTTCAGCATAAGTTGTGGGACCAGTTATTTATAATGTCAGATTTTAAACTTGATGCAGATTCTCCTTTTGAAAAACCATCGAAGGAGGTATTAGCTTCACGTCCAGATCCACTTAATTATCCGCAAAATCACCCAAAATATCGTTTCTACGGAAATAATATTAAAATCATGATTGATGTTGCTAATACCTGGGAGGAAGGTGAGATGAAAGAGGCTTTGGTTTATACAATCGCCAACCATATGAAAAAGTGTTTCCTAAACTGGAACAAAGACACCGTTGAAGATTCTGTGATTTTTGACCATTTATTTGAGCTTTCAGGCGGTAAGATTAATCTAATAGGAAGTGAAGAGGACTTAAGTGATTCTACAAGTTTAATGCGTAGTAAGAAAAAATATTCTGGTAAGAAGAATAAAAAAGGAGGCCGTAACAGAAAACGTTATTAAGATTTTTAATGAAGACATTCAAAATTGAAGGTGGGCATCAATTAAAAGGAGAAATTCAGCCTCAAGGTGCTAAAAATGAAGCCTTACAAATTCTTTGTGCTGTATTACTATCATCTGAGAAGATTACCATTCACAATATTCCTGATATTGTTGATGTAAACAAACTAATTAAACTTTTAGGTAAATTAGGTGTGAAGGTTGAGAAATTGAAACATGGTTCATATAGTTTTCAATCTGATGCTATTGATCTCGATTACCTTGAATCTGAGCAGTTTAAAATTGATGGTGGTGGACTTCGAGGTTCTATTATGATTGTTGGTCCGTTACTAGCAAGGTTTGGAAAGGGATATATTCCTAAGCCAGGTGGAGATAAAATAGGTCGTAGACGTTTAGATACACATTTTGAAGGATTTATTAAGTTAGGCGCGACCTTTAGATACAATAGAGAAGATCACTTTTATGGAGTTGAAGCAGAAACGTTAAAAGGAACTTATATGCTCCTTGATGAAGCTTCAGTAACTGGTACTGCCAATATTGTTATGGCTGCGGTACTTGCCAAAGGAACTACCACAATATATAATGCTGCTTGTGAACCTTATTTACAACAATTATGTAAGATGTTGAATAGAATGGGAGCGAAGATAGGAGGGGTTGGTTCTAATTTATTGACCATTGAAGGAGTTGAAGCTTTAGGAGGAACAGAACATACAATGCTACCAGACATGATTGAAATTGGTAGTTGGATTGGATTAGCTGCTATGACCAAAAGTGAGTTAACCATTAAAAACGTAAGTTGGGATGATTTAGGTCAAATCCCAGAAGTTTTTAGAAAACTGGGAATTACTGTCGAACGTAAGGGTGATGATATCCATATACCTTCACATAAAGATGGTTACGAAATTAGCAGCTACATAGACGGATCGATTCTCACGGTAGCCGATGCACCGTGGCCAGGATTTACGCCAGATTTATTAAGTATTGTGTTGGTTGTGGCTACACAAGCCAGAGGAAGTGTACTTGTTCATCAAAAGATGTTTGAAAGCCGCCTGTTCTTTGTAGATAAGCTTATTGATATGGGAGCGAAAATTATTTTATGCGATCCACATAGAGCTAATGTAATTGGACTAGATTTTAAAAGTCAATTAAAGGCCACAACAATGACATCGCCAGATATTAGGGCAGGAATTTCGTTGTTAATAGCCGCACTTTCGGCAAGAGGTACTTCTACCATTCATAATATTGAGCAAATCGATCGTGGGTATGAGCGTATTGATGAACGCTTAAGAGCCATTGGAGCTAAAATTGAGCGTGTGGATGCTTAGTTTAAGTAATAATATAAAATAAAAATGGAGGCTATCAGCCTCCATTTTTATTTACGTTAATACGGTTAATCTTCAGCTAATTGAGCCACCATACCTCCAACATCCCAATAGTCTGTTGACATTACAATTTTGTTGTCATCATTAAAAGATGAAACATTAAACCACTTTACTTTAATGGTTTTTCCTGTCTCAACATGAGTTGCTTGCCAAGTTCCATAAGATCTAAAGGCGTTGGCTCCTGTATTTACAGTACCATCCGCGGAATATTGATTTCCTGAAAAGAAACCACTACCTGTATTATTTGGCAATACAATACCTGCGGTGTAACTAATGTCTTGGAAATCTGAGTGGTAACCTTGAAGTACATTTACTAAATCTTCTTTACCTAACCAGTCTCCTTCAGTATGATTTGGAGGGCTCCACTTTAAAGTGTCAGATAAAATGGCCTTTTGAGCTTCTATATCTTCATCACAATGTGCCTGGAGATACGCTTTCAAAATAGCTAACCTGTCATTAAATGTTGCTGTATGGTCTTCAACAACTACTTCTTCTTCTACCGTAGTATTTTCTTGATTAGTCTCAGCTTGCTTGCAAGCAGTAAAGGTCAATAGGGCAAGAACAAAAATTAACAGTTGGTTCTTCATTTATGAAAGTTTTAATGTTTTCAATATTACAATGACCTGGATACCATAAAGATACAATAATTCTAACAGTTAATTTTGAGGGGTAATTTTAAGATATTTTAAGATCACATTTAGTAATCTTCTTTTATTAGGCGTTTGGAGATCCACCAATAATTACCGCTTGGATCAATAACTCCAGATTGTCTGTCGTTATAGTCCATATCAGCAGGGTTCATAACAAGTTGTGCCCCATGTTTCATGGCATTTGTGTGAAGTTGATCAACATCTTTGGTAAACAAATAAAATGATGATCGCATGCCAAGAAATTCATCTCTGGCCTGACTCACCATAAAGCAAGATTCGCCAATTTGTAAAATGCAATTGAGAATAATTCCATCCCTTTCTGTTCTACCAATTTCTGTTGCAAAAAATGCGGCTTTGTAGAAATTGATAAGTTCCAAAGGGTTTTCTGCAAATATATAGGCATTTACAGTACTAAAACCCTTTGGAACAAATGTGTTATAGATTGAATCCATTAATTTCCTTTTGCGTTGATTGGTGGTGGGCCTTCAGGAATCATTGCTTCCCAAACTTCATCACCTTTGCGCTCAACGTATTCGGCTTTTACTTTTTCAACCAAGTCTGGGTTTTCAAAAAGATCCAGCATGGTCATTGACATTGCTTTAGATGCATATATCATTCCTTTATGTCCAATACTCATTCCTCCACAGGCAACAACCGCCCAAGAGTGCCACGGTGTATCTTTTGGAGCAACTGTTACTCCTAAATTAATATTGGCAACATTCCAACTAACATCACCAACATCTGTTGAGCCACCTCCTGGATGTTCTTGGGTAGCTTCTAATGGTTTAATGGTGCTATCAAAACCAACCTGAGGTTTTCCAGTGGCTTGTTGTATACCTTTTCCAAAAGCAATTTCTTCGTCGGTATATTCAATTGGTCCTAAAAGTTCTAAATTATTTTGCATAATTTTTCCACCTTCACGATTAACTAATACCTCATAAATCCCCGAAATAAGTGATACTTTATAATCAACATTTGCCAATATTGCTGCCCCTTCTGCCATTTCCTTTACGCGCTCATAAACAGGCATCATACCCGAGCGTTTCGTGTCTCTTACGCGCATCCAAAGACGTGAGTAATCAGGTACGACATTTACCACTTGTCCACCATCTTGAATATGGTAATGCATTCTTACAGTAGGCTTAACATGCTCACGATAATAATTTACTCCAGCCGTATATAGCTCTAACGCATCTGATGCTGAGCGTCCATTCCAAGGATCTCCGGAGGCATGTGCTGCCTGACCAAAAAATTCTATTTTGAAATCTATTAACGATAATGTACTCTGTACATCTGCTTCTATTGATGCCGATGGGTGCCAGCTTACATTCACGTCTACATCATCCCAAATTCCATCTCTCACCATCCAGATTTTCCCAAAATATTTCTCCTCACTTGGTGTACCCATAAATTTTACGGTACCCTTTATGTTACCCGCCTCAATTTGTTCTTTAATGGCGATTGCGGCTCCTAAACTTGCCGCGCCAAACATATTGTGCCCACAACCATGACCAGCACCACCTTCTACTAAAGGATTCTTGTCTGGTGTTGTATTTTGAGATAATCCAGGGAGTGCATCAAATTCTCCCAAAACGCTAATTATTGGTCTTCCCGAACCGTAGGTAGCTACAAAAGCTGTTGGCATTCCCGCTACTCCGCGTTCTACAGTCATTCCCTGACTCTCTGCATAGTCGGCAAGAATCTTTGACGATTCATGTTCTTCGAAAGCTGTTTCGGCGAGCTCCCAAATATCATCGCTAATTTTAATAAGGTTTTCTTTGTGTTTTTCAATTGAAGCAATTACCGCTTGTTTACTTTTACTAATTTTTTTCTTTTTCTGAGCATAAGAAAAACTAACAGTTACGCATAATGTAACTATTAAACTGAATTTTAATTTCATACTGGTTGGTTTTATAATCTCTTAAAGATACATTTTTTAGAGTAACCAAGAATGGAAGAAAAAGGTGTTTTTAACAATCGGTGTCGCAGCAATTATCATCCTTAACTAATTTACAAGTTTTTATAGCTAATAGCGCACCAATAACAGGAGCTGTAAGGTATAACCAAAGATGTTGTAAATTTCCTGAAACCAGGGCAGGAGCTAATGACCTAACCGGATTCATTGATGCTTTGGTCATTGGACCAGCAAACATAGCTTCTAATAAAATGACACCACCCACAGCCACAGCTGCCATGGTCCCAATTTCCTTGCTTCCGGTTGAGACATTAATGATTACAACCATTAAGAAAAAGGTTAAAATAAGTTCAAGAATAAATGCCTTATAGGCTTCAAATCCTTCGGCAGGTAAAGAACTACCCAATGTTTCACTAGTAGGAAATAACACCCACAAAATAAGACAGGCTATTAAGCCTCCAATAAACTGCGCCAGAAAGTATTTGGGTACTTCTTTCCACGGAAATTTTTTAGCATAGGCGAAACCAATAGTCACAGCCGGATTGAAATGTGCGCCCGAAATATCACCAAAAGCATATATCATGGCCATGACAATTAATCCCCATGTAATGGCCACTCCAGGATGCGTAACAGCCCCGCCTGTTACTTCGTTAATTGCTATGGCTCCACAGCCACAGAATATCATGGCAAATGTTCCAATACTTTCAGCAATATATTGTTTCATTGAATTAGAATATTTCGATAAATATACAATCCTTAATTTAAGTATTTGTTAACAGATAACGGAAATCGATTATGTAATTTTATAGTTATTAAAATAATCATCAAAAAGTACACTACAATGAAAAAATTATTAGTATCTGCAATGGCTATTGCAATGTCATTTGCTGTAAATGCCCAAATAGAAACTCCAGCACCAAGTCCTGCTGCAAAAATTAAGCAAGTTGTTGGTTTAACCGATGTTGCTATAGAATATTCTAGACCAGCAATGAGAGGTAGAGTCATATTTGGAGATCTGGTTCCGTTTGGAAAGGTATGGAGAACAGGAGCCAATGCAAGAACAAAGGTAACTTTTAGCGATAATGTAACGGTTGGAGGTACCGAATTAAAAGCTGGATCTTACGCGATATTTACCATTCCGCAAGCTGATAGCTGGGATGTTATTTTTTATACTGAACATCAAGGTGGAGGAGCGCCAGCGACATTAGATGAGAGTAAGGTTGCCGCACGAACGTCTGTTGCGGTGCAACCGTTACCAATGACCATACAGTCATTTACAATTTCATTTGATGATGTAACCAGCAACTCGGCGGTAATTGGTATTCTTTGGGAGAATGCTTATGTAGGTGTTAAGTTTGAGGTTCCTACTGATACTAAGGTAGCTTCTAATATTGAGCGTGTTATGAGTGGCCCTGGATTTAACGACTATTATGCTGCTGCTACATATTATTTATCTGAAGGTAAAGATATTGCTAAGGCGAAGAAATGGATTGACAAAGCTATGACTATGACAGATTCTCCTCGTTTCTGGCAGCTTAGACAACAATCATTAATTTATGCGGCCGCTGGTGATAAGAAAGGTGCTATTGAAATTGCCAAAAAATCTTTAGCTGATGCTGAGAAGGCTGGTAATGGAGATTATATAAAAATGAATAAAGACTCTATCAAAGAGTGGATGCAATAAGATTTATTGTTTATAATATTGAAACGCGCAATGTAAATTGCGCGTTTTTTTTATTCATTTCCTTCAAGTATAAAAATATCTTCAACAGCTACCTTAAATAGTTTAGCAATTTTAAGCGCTAGTACCGTTGATGGAACGTATTTATTCTTTTCTATGGCATTTATTGATTGCCTACTCACTCCAATCTTTTCGGCGAGATCTGCTTGCGTCATGTCATGAATGGCACGTTGTACTTTTAGTTTATTCTTCATGAGTAGACAGTTTACGTTTAAGGAAGTTAAATCTGAAAACAAAAAAGATAAGTGGGGTAAACATATTAAATATTAAGAC
>CAZAPO010000004.1:0-3478 GCA_964487005.1 uncultured Flavobacteriaceae bacterium | reverse complement strand
CCTATCATATCATCACCTTCATTAAACTGCATATAGCCTAATGACTTTTTATAGGTTGCTTCTCCACCTTCTACATCGCTAGCGCAAGGGATTGATTTGGTAACTCCAATTCCCATTCCTGGATTGGTTCCATAAGTAATCATTGGTTCAATGGCTGCTGCATCATAGGTAAACTCTGCATCAAATACCGCATCGTCATCTGTCTTAAGTGTTTTCCAATATGCTAATGCTTTGTCCCATTCTGCTCCTTGTGGTGCAAAACGACGTCCCTTTATGTAGTCATAAGTTTTTTGGTCTGGAGCAATCATTCCACCACGAGCTCCCATTTCTATTGATAAGTTGCACACGGTCATTCTTCCTTCCATGCTCATATCTTCAAAAACCTCTCCTGCGTATTCAACAAAGTAGCCCGTTGCACCCGAGGTTGTTTGTTTAGAAATAATGTATAATGCCACATCTTTAGGCGTTACACCTGCTCCAAGTTTTCCATTTACATTAATTCGCATCTTTTTTGGCTTAGGTTGCATAATACATTGTGAAGACAACACCATTTCAACTTCCGATGTTCCAATACCAAATGCAATTGCACCAAATGCACCATGAGTTGATGTGTGCGAATCTCCACAAACTATGGTGGCTCCTGGCAAGGTTATACCATTTTCTGGACCTACAATATGAACTATTCCATTATTTTCATTTCCCAGTCCCCAATGCAAGATTCCGTACTCAGTAGCATTACGCTCTAAAGCTTCTAATTGATTGGCCGATAACGGGTCTTCTACTGGTAAGTGTTGATTTATTGTTGGTGTATTATGATCGGCGGTAGCAAAAGTACGCTCTGGATACATTACACCAATCTCGCGGCTTTTTAAACCCACAAAGGCTACCGGACTGGTAACCTCATGAATAAAATGCCGATCTATAAAGAAAACATCTGGTCCGTCCTCAATTTGTCGTACGACATGTGAATCCCAAACCTTATCAAATAATGTGCTCATTTTTAATTTTTATATTGTCATGAAAACTAAAGTTTTCATTGTAATTATTACGCACGCGAAAATACGTTGGAAGCTTAAAACTTCCTTTTTTTGTCAACAAAAGTTATGATGTTCAACAGTAATTTATGTTACTTAAATACCTGTTTATCAGTTAAATACATAAATCAACCTACGACCTCTGTTAGAGCGAAGAAATTTGATTTTTTTTATAATTGCGAATAGGAAAGTGGTTTCAAATAAATTCGAATAATATTTGAAACTGTATTCGCATATTCTTCTAAATTCAAAATTCGTAACCATTCTGGATGCTCCAAAAACTTCTCCCAATTTGCATCGCGCTCTGTCATGTCTTGAAAACCAAGCAAATAGGTAAGACATGGAAGGTTCTTACCCGAAATATTTTCACCAAAGAACACCGTATGCAATCCAACTTGATCAAATATTTCAAACTCGCTATCGTTAAACATTTTTACTTTACGTCTCAATGCATCTTCATTATAACTTTCATAAATACGCAATTCAAATAATGAAGACCCTCCAGGTGGATTCACCATATTTGGAAATCCAGAAACAGATCTAATAAATGATGATTCTACCCGATGATATGGAAAAACATCAGGTGAGGTATTATTATATGTTTGAGAAGCTTCTTTATATACTTCATCATTTCTAATTGCATCTGTAACTTCTTGATAAGCTGACATGCTAGGGTATGAGATTAGCAAATATACTTTTCGGGGTAAGGCGTCTCCTATTTCTCCAAATGCACCAATTTTTGCGATGCCCTGTCTGTTTAAGGCTGGTATCAGTGCTTTTTCTAGATATTGATGTACAATTTCATTGGGCTTGAGTAAATTCATCTCATAGACTCGCAGCTCATAAATTTCATTTTGAGCAACTGTAGTAGTCGAAATGATAAGGGCAAAAAACAATAAAATTATTGGTGATCTCATTCGTTCTTTGTTTTGAGAATTGTTTTAATTTTTTTAAATAATCAATCACAGGGCATTGTCCATAATACTTTGTACAACCTCAGGATTAAGCAATGTACTCGTATCACCGAGGTTACTTGTATCTTTAGAGGCAATCTTTCGCAAAATTCTACGCATTATCTTCCCACTTCTAGTTTTTGGTAATCCTGAAGTAAACTGAATCTTATCTAGTTTAGCTATAGGACCAATATGTTCAGTAATTATTTGATTGATCTCCTTACGCAAATTATCATGATCTCTTGATTCACCTACTTCCTTTAAAATTACATATCCGTAGAGGGCATTACCTTTAATATCGTGCGGGAATCCTACAATCGCACTTTCTGCAACAGCAGGATGTTCATTTACGGCATCTTCTATTGGTGCCGTACCAAGGTTGTGTCCTGAAACAATAATAACATCATCGACACGTCCCGTAATTCTATAATATCCAACTTCATCTCTCAAAGCACCATCTCCAGTAAAATATTTGTTTTCAAAAGCCGAAAAATAAGTGTCTCTATAGCGTTGATGGTTACCCCAAATGGTTCTTGCCATTGATGGCCAAGGATATTTAATACACAAACGACCTTCTACCTGATTTCCTCTAATTTCGTTTCCTTCCTCATCCATTAATGCTGGCTGAACTCCAATAAAGGGTAGCGTCGCATAAGTTGGTTTTGTTGGTGTAGCATATGGTATTGGTGTTATTAAAATACCTCCAGTTTCAGTTTGCCACCATGTATCTACGATTGGTGCTTTTTTCTTACCAATATTATCGTTGTACCAATGCCATGCTTCTTCATTTATTGGCTCTCCAACGGTACCCAATACTTTAAGTGAACTTAGATCGTATTTTTCTACATAATCTAAATTTTCTTTTGCTAATGCTCTAATCGCTGTTGGTGCTGTGTAAAACTGATTCACTTTATGTTTCTCTACAACTTCCCAAAATCGGCCCCAATCAGGATAGGTAGGCACCCCTTCAAACATGACTGAGGTGGCGCCATTAGCGAGCGGACCATAAACTATATAGCTATGCCCAGTAATCCATCCAATATCTGCGGTGCACCAATAAATATCTTTCTCCCGATACTGAAATACATTTTTAAAGGTATAGGCTGTATATACCATATATCCTGCTGTTGTATGCACCATCCCTTTTGGTTGTCCGGTCGACCCCGATGTGTATAAAATAAATAATGGATCTTCAGCATTCATAGTAACCGCCTCACAATCGCTAGATGCTTCATCTAACAAGGGTTGCAACCATAAATCGCGGTTTGCTTCCATATGGATTTCACTATGTATACGTTTAGCTACCAAAACCGATGCTACACAATCACAAGTATTTAACGCTTCGTCTACTATTCCTTTTAGGTCTATAGTTTTTGGCCCACGATAAGAACCATCAGAAGTTATGACCATTTTACATTCACTATCGTTAATCCTTGTTGCTAATGCGGTTGCCGAAAATCCTGCAAACACCACAGAATGAATGGCTCCAAT
>CAZAPO010000003.1:0-7429 GCA_964487005.1 uncultured Flavobacteriaceae bacterium | reverse complement strand
GGAATGAAGTAGCTACGGGACCAGATTATTTAGTTGATACCGCAGGACAATACAGATTAACATTAAACTATCCAGGGGGATGTTTTAACTTGTTCTACTTCAATGTTTATGAAAATTTACTAGAACCAACAGTAACGTCTCAAGATATAATTTGTACAACACCAGGAGAAATAGTAGTTGAAAATGTTCCTAACGGATATGAGTTTAGTATTGATGGTGTAAACTACCAGACTAGTAACACTTTTACAGTTAATGTAGCAGGAAATTATACAGTTTATATAAGACAGGTTGGCGTTGCTACAAACCCATGTATATTCACAGTTCCCAATGTACAAATATTAGATGCCGATTTTTCAGGTTCGGCAACTGTTGTGCAACCACTCTGTAATGGTGAATTAGGAAGCGTGGTGCTTTCTGCAAACGGGGCTAGACCTCAATATTTTTTCACCATTTCACAAGGAGCAACAGTGGTTAATACTGTTGGTCCAACTACAGATAACACCTATACTTTTGAAAATTTAAACCCTGGTAATTACACGGTTAATATTACTACAGACGACGGTTGTGATTATACAGAAGATATTGAAATTATAGAACCACCATTATTAACTGCAACAGCGGCCATTACTAAACCACTAACATGTACCAATGGTGAAATAACAGTATATCCGCAAGGCGGAACAGCACCATATTATTATTTTGTGAATGGATCAACAGTATTCCAGAGTGTACCAATTATAGATGTAGCTACAGCAGGAACCTACGATATTCTTGTTGTTGATAGCAACAACTGTTCAACATTAGTGTCAATAGCGATAGATGCTATTGACCCTCCAGAATATACTGTGGTACCTTCAGACATTCTTTGTGCAGATGCACCAGATAGTGGTGTAATTACCTTTAATGTAACCAACACAAATGGGAATACATTAAGATACAGCATTGATAATGGAGTTACATTTTTCAATTCAAATATTTTTACAGGATTAACCCAAGGTACTTATGATGTTGTTGTAGAATATACCTATGGGCCAGACGTATGCATTACCGCACCACAATCAGTAACCATTGGAGCGGTGGCACCAATAGATGGTACAGCTACAGTTACTGCTCCATACACATGTATCTCAACGGGAGAAATTACAGTATCAGGAGTTACAGGAGGAACGGCACCATATATGTATAGTATCGATGGAGTTAATTTCCAGAGCGGACAAACTTTTACAGGACTAACAGACGGTATCTATACGGTTACCATTAGGGATGCCAGTAACTGTACCTTTATAACGGCGCCGGTAACCATAGATCCATTAGATCCGGTAACCGACCTGGACTTTAGTCATACAATGCTAAGTTGTCCATCAAATACAACCACCATAACCTTAACAGCAACAGGAGGGGTGGCACCATTAGAATATCAAATTATTGCACCAGCAGCTGCGGCGACTGCCTATCAATCGGCAAATACATTTGCAGGTTTATCCCCAGGAACCTATACCTTCAATGTTCGAGATGCCAATGACTGTGTATATACAGAATCATATACAGTACCACCACTACCACCATTAACCTTGGATGTGGTATTAACCAAAGATTTAGATTGTACGGCTACACCAGATGCAGATATTACAGCTACGATTGGAGGAGGAACAGCACCATATAGCTATGCTGTTTCATATAATGGCGGGGCGTTTGGAGCAAACGTACCAGTTGCAGGAACAACATTTACCTATTCAACTCCAAATGATGGTACTTACGAATTCTTAATTACAGATTCACTAGGATGTACAATTCAATCGGCAGTGATGACTCTAAATGCTATTTCATTACCTGAAATTGCCTCAGTTGTACAGACACAAGATATACTTTGTAATGGTGATAGTACTGCAGCTATTAATGTTACTATCAATACATTGGTAGGTACAGCACCATTTACTATAAATGTATATAACGATACTACAGCAACCGATTATGGGTCGCAAACCTCAGGATTACCAGCAGGCACTTATACCATTACCTTAACCGATGCGAAATCATGTACAGATGTAGAAACTATTGTAATAACAGAACCAGATGCCATTGTTGTGGCATATCATTCGGTTGATATTACATGTACCGCAGGAGGTGTATCTCAAGGTTCCGTAATTATTGATAGCGTTACAGGTGGAACTGCTCCTTACAACTATTATGTTACTGGAACCAATGGATATTCGGCTTCAGAACTAAATGCAACAGGAACAACATCAACAACCTTTGATGTAGTAGATTTTGGCTTATATCAAATTAATGTAGTTGACAGTAATGGGTGTTCTGTCCTTGTGCAAGATGTGTTAGTAGCATCACCTCCAACAGATCTTGATATCAATATCAACACTATTGTTGATTGTGTTACAGGGGGGGAAGCTGTGGTAAGTATAGGTACGACCTTGGTAAGTGCGGGGCCATTTTACTTCGATATTTACAGAGGGTTTATCCCACCACCACCTCCAGGAGGAACCTGGGTGGCAGAAGATGCGCCAGGAAGTCAATCGGCTACCTTCACAGGGTTAACACCGGGAATAACCTATACATTTATTGTTTACGATAGTTCAACAGGTTGTAGTTATTTTGAGACAGCAACATCATCTATTCCAACAAACTCGACATTAACAACATCGGCTTTAACATCAAGTAATATTACCTGTGTTGGAAGTGCCGACGGTAATGTAACTTTCAATATTAATAGTATCTATGCAGGAACTGTCGACGTGACCTATGAGATATTTAATTCACTTTCTTTAGTAACAACAGGAATTACGGGAACTGGAACAGTACCAGCTGCTGGAACCCTTACGGTGACTAATTTAGGACCACTCGTTACAGGAAATTATTTTGTATCGGTTACCGAGACCTCAGGGCCAAATGCAGGTTGTGGTGTGGTAACCATTCCGTTTAATATCACAGAATCTGCTTTAGATCTAAATCTAACAGCAACAATCGATAGAAATGCCAACTGTAACCCTAGTTCAGGGCTTATTAGTGCGGTAGCGCAAGATGGTACAGCGCCATATGTATATCAAATAACAACAACGGCAGCAGCACCAGCAGTAGGTGATCCTTCTTGGGGAACGGCTAATACATTTAACGTAGATGCAAATACCTATTACGTACATGTAAAGGATGCGTACGATTGTATTAGAACAACTCCAGCTATCATATTACCAGCAGATCCAGAACCAGTGATTACCGCAGCGGTAACTAACCAATGTACCGCAGTAGAAGGTGATTTTGAGATAGATGTAGCCTTAACGACTCCAGGGATGGCACCATATAGTTATAGTATTAATGGAGGTGCATTTCAACAGCGAACAGCACCGTTTACTTTAACAAATCTATCGTCGGGAGTACATACTATAGAAATTCAGGATCTTAACGGTTGTGGGAACCTTGTAAGTGTTACCATAGAAGCGCCATTAACCATAATTCCAGATGTTACAGCACTAGCTTCGTGTAATGACGATGATGGTGAAATAACAGTTGTAGGTTCTGGAGGATCAGGTACATATACGTATAGTATTAGTCCGAGTCCAGGATCGGTCGTACTAACCGGAAATGTATTTTCGGGTGTACCATCAGGAACATATACGGTCACAATAACAGACACTGTTACAACCTGTACAATAGATGCACAAATTGTTGTGCCAGAAGCAACCCCATTAACCTTATCCACTTTGGCAACACCAGTAACGTGTTTCGGAGATAATGATGGAACCATTGAAGTATCAATAGCAGGTTATTCAGGAGTATATGACTATGAAGTCTTTGATAGTGCAAACAATTCAGTAACAGGCTTATTAACAGGAAATACAACTACCAATCCACAAATTATAACAGGATTAGTAGCAGGAACATATACGGTTGTAGTAACAGAAACGGCTTTCCCATTCTGTTCTGAAACTACAAACGTGATTACAGTTTTATCACCAGCAGCACCATTAGATCTTACAACTAGCCTTACCGCAGATGTAACATGTGATGATGATGGTGGTATTATTACTGCGACAGCAACAGGAGGATGGGGTAATTATGAATATGAATTAACGGGAGCGGCCACGGTAGCCTTCTCATCAAATGGTGTGTTTACCAATTTATCAGCGGGAAGTTATACCGTGAATGTGCGTGATAGTGAAGGATGTTTGGCATCAAGTAGTATAACGCTTCAGATACCACCACCAATAGATGCATTGGTAACACCAAGTACCACTTTGCTATCATGTTTTGGAGCAACAGATGCCACTATTACGGTTAGCAATGTAACTGGCGGTCAAGGAGCCAATTATCAATATACATTACTTAGAACTGCACCTATAACTAGTACATCAGGACCACAATCGTCAAATGTATTTAGTAATCTTGGAGCAGGAACCTATACGGTTGAGGTGTCAGATAGTTATAATTGCTTGTATACCTCGGCAACCATTGTGATTGATGAACCTACAGAAGTACAGGCCGATCTTGTTAAATCTGTAAATCAAACCTGTTTTATAGATGCATCCCTAACCTTAAGTGCAACTGGAGGAACAGGTACTTATGAGTATAGTACAGATAGTTCATTTGCTACCATTATTGGAAGCTTTACAACCTCTACAACCTTTACAGTAACGCCGGGAGACTATGCCTATTATGTAAGGGATGCTAATGGATGTATTACAGCTATTTCAAATTCAATAGCAGTAGAACCACTAGTTCCATTGACAATTGATTTAGATACTAGCAATACCTCAATTAACTGTGCAGGTGAAAGTACGGGAGCCATACGAGCTACAGCACAGGGTGGATTAGGAAACTATGTGTATACCTTGCAGGATACTGCTGGAAACGATATTGTAGGAGCCATTCAAAATAGTCCAGGAGTATTCTCAGACCTTGCAGCAGGAAATTATCAGATTCATGTTGAAAGTGGTGATTGTGAAACTATCGAGCCATTTACAATTATTGATTCTAACGATCCATTAGTTGTCAACTTTACGGTTACAGATATTTTATGTAATGGTAATGACGATGGTGTCTTAGAAATTTTTGCATCAGGTGGAACAGGACAAATCAAATATGCTATTTCTCCTCAAATGAATCAATTCTTTGATGAGCCAATTTTTGAAAATTTAGCACCAGGTGATTATCAGTTTATCGCTCAAGACGAACTTGGTTGTTACGAAGTATTTGATTTTAGCATAGCAGAACCAGTACCAGTGCAACTAACTATAGTACCAAACTCTATGTACCCTGAGATTTGTGCGGGTGATATGGATGGCGAATTTCAAATTGATATTTCAGGAGGAACCTTACCGTATAGTGTAAGCCTTGATAACTATGATGGGCCGTATACCACAGGAGGACCAACTCAAACAATTTTTGACTTTACAGGTTTAAGTGGTGGTGACCATATTGTGTACGTTCGAGATGCACAGAATTGTGAGACCGAATGGAATATTTCTATGCCTGAAGCCGTAACCATAAATCCGGTAGTTGAGGTAGATTATACCTGTGTGAACAATGCACAAACCAATAGCGTAACTGTGTTTGTTGATGCAAGTGTTGATCCAGCCGATTTAGATTATTCTTTAAATGGTGGACCATACCAAACGAGTAATGTGTTTGAAGATTTACTCCCAGGTACCGATTATTATGTAGACGTTAGACATACAAATACATGTATTCAGAGAACAGCATTATTTAATATAGATCAATTTGATCCAGTAACCTTAGTGTTAGCAGATGGTGGATTAAACCAGATACTAGCCAATGCCGATGGTGGAACAGGTATATATACCTACACTCTTAATGGTATAGATCAAGGTTCAAATAATACGTTCATTATTTATGAATCGGGAGATTATACGGTTACTGTAACCGATAGCAATGGATGTTTCGCCACAGCTACCGCTTATTTTGAGTATATCGATGTGTGTATTCCTAATTACTTTACACCAAATAATGATGGTGTACTAGACGAGTGGGGACCAGGATGTACAGAACAATACCAAAATTTAACTTTCGACATATTTGATAGATATGGAAGAGTAATTGCCCGCTTATCGGCAGGAGAGAAGTGGGATGGAAAATATAACGGCAATGAGCTCCCTACAGGAGATTATTGGTACGTAGTGAGATTGAATGATAGTGTAGATAACAGGGAATTTGTAGGACATTTTACACTGTACAGATAACAAAATAAATGGAATTTGAACAATGAGAAAACTAGCTATATATATTTGTTTATTGGTCTATGTAACTACCTATAGTCAAGAATTGAACTTGCCTGTATTTACACAGTATTTGGCCGACAATAATTTTGTTATTTCACCGTCGTTTGCAGGGATTGGAGATAATTTGAAGTTAAGAGCGAATGGATTAACCCAATGGGTAGGAATCAAAGGAGCACCAGATAACCAATCGTTTTATGGTGACGTGCGTGTGGCTGATCGATCTGGATTTGGACTCTCACTATATAACGACCGTAATGGTAATACCATACAACAAGGAGCTAAGTTCTCTTTTGCACATCACTTGATCTTAAACTTAAAAACAGAGCAATACCTATCCTTAGGACTATCTTATAACCTTAATACATTTAGAATTGATATTGCCAACTTTACCCCTACCTATGAGGTGCCAGTAATAGATCCGTACGTTACAGACGACAGGTCTACCACCAATCATAATTTTGATGTAGGATTTCTATACAGATATAGAGGGTATTTTTTGAGTGTAAATGCAAACAACATCTTAAATAAACAGTTTGATGAAGATATTCGGGTTTTTGAGCCAAACATGCTTATGAATTTACAAGTTTATTCAGGAGTAACATACGGCCAAACAAAAAGAAATGGTATTGAGTATGAACCATCTGTATTCTTCCAATATTTTGGTAGTGATGGTAGATCTAGTACCGATTTAAATTTTAAGGTTAGAAAGTATGGTCGTGATGGCGATTATATCTGGGGAGGTATATCATATCGTTTTTTAAACGATCAATTACTAAAACCTTTAAATGTAGGACCAATGATTGGGATCAATAAATCGATCATATATTTTGGATATGCGTATCAAATAACAACGAATGGTTTACTCACCTATAATTCTGGAACGCATGTAGTAACTATTGGACTTAATTTTTTAAGAGACATCAGTAATTGTCCGTGTACAAAAACACGAGTACGTTATTAAAAAAAAACAGTAGGTAAGAACGAGGATTTCAACAAATCAAAACCCATTCGCTAGAATGGGTTTTGCATTTTTAATGGCGCCTTAAACAATGGTTTCACAGTTTCTACAAAAAAACCCACTCAAATGAGTGGGTTTGTATGTTAAGTGGTACCTCCAGGAATCGAACCAGGGACACACGGATTTTCAGTCCGTTGCTCTACCAACTGAGCTAAGGTACCTCGCT
>CAZAPO010000002.1:0-8586 GCA_964487005.1 uncultured Flavobacteriaceae bacterium | reverse complement strand
TTTAGGAGTTTCATACGACGTTTAAAACTCTCATTAAAGTCTATTTCTCCTTGCATTGCTGCCTCAGTAATAGCTTTTACCTCATCACCAACTCCAGCCAGCTCTGCCAGTTTATCTATAACTTCGGCTTGAATAAGCGTTGAGTCCATATCAAAACAAACCAAGCGCCTGTTTCTTCTGTATATATTGTCCTCTTGAAATGCAATATCCACATCTAAATCATGTGAAATTTGCATAAACTTCGCAGTGATAGCCGATTTATTTGCTATTTGCCCTCTTATTGATAATTGAATTGATGCCCTTGGATATTCATCCTCCTTAACTAGTGATAAGCGTCCTGTAAGTCGTTTTATAGCATCTATATTGAGCCCTTGATCTGAGATAACTTTGGTGACTTCTGTTATTTGCTGGGCAGTTAGTTTTTCGCCTAGTATGGTTACTATAAAGCGATCTTTCCCTTGAAGGTTTACCCAACGCTCATAATCATCGAGACTTATTGGTGTAAATTTAGCGGTTATTCCTAATTCATACGATTTAAATAGTAAATCTTTTAGCACCGCCGATTGCTTTTTTCCCGATTCTATTTCAAACATAATACCTAATGAAAGTGTATCATGTATGTTGGCCTGACCAATATCTAGAACCTTTGCTCCGTATTTTGCCAAAACGGTAGTTAATGCAGAGGTTAGGCCAGCCTTATCCTGTCCAGAAATGTTTAACAAAAAGATCTCTTTTGCCATAATTATTCGCAATCAATTTTTGAAGCTGTAAAAATCACGATTCTATTTGATAAATAAAAAGTCTATCGAAGATAATTGACCTTTAAATTACGCAAACGAGAGAGTTAACTACATGCGGGCTTAATTAAGGAAACGATTATGCCAACTTTCGCTCGCTGGAACTTCCCAATTCTCTAAATATTCGGCTTTATTGGCAACCAGATTATTAAAAACAATCGTATTTTTTGAAACTGCGCGCTCTTTTGCCATTTTCTTAAAATCAACCAAAGATTTGTAAGCAATGTAATCTCCCTGTTTGTAAGATACATTCATTTTATCCATAAGATCGATCTGATATTCTTGCTCCAATTGTTGTATAAAATGTACCGATGCATCTATTGAACATCCCGTAGCACTATTTAAGCTTTGATTTAAACCAATTACTATAAATCGCTTATATTTAATCTCATAGCCTGCATGCAAATCGCTACCATGGGCTGTCCAATTTTCAATAAATACATTCAACTTGTTCCCAATCTCAACAATCTCATCTTCTGTTAATGATCTATTGCATTGGTAAATCCATACTCTTGAAGTTTCTGGTAATATATTAAAATCAACAAGCATATTTAATCTAAATTTTGGGCTAACATTTCGGCAACATCTAAAACATCAATATCGCTTTCTTTTTCTTTATACTTCACCCCATCGGTCATCATAGTATTGCAATAAGGGCATCCCGTTGCAATGACACTCGGATTTGTTTTTAGTGCATCTTCGGTTCGTAGCACATTCACATCTTTATCTCCTTTTTCTGGCTCTTTAAACATTTGGGCTCCACCAGCTCCACAGCATAGAGCATCACGCCTACTGCGCTTCATCTCTACAAGATCTACTCCTAGCTCCTTTAGTAAGGTTCTTGGTGCTTCATATACCTCATTGGCCCGACCTAAATAACATGGATCGTGAAAGGTGATACGTTTTCCCTTAAAGCTGTCCTGCTTTAGCTTTAACCTACCATCACTCATCAATTGCTGTAAATACTCAGTATGGTGTAACACCTCATAGTTTCCGCCTAAGGCAGGGTATTCATTCTTCAAGGTATTAAATGAATGCGGGCAAGCCGTAACAATTTTTTTTACTTCGTAAGCATTGAGTATTTCTATATTGGTAACCGCCTGCATTTGAAACAAAAATTCGTTCCCTGCGCGTTTTGCTGCATCTCCAGTACAACTTTCTTCGGTTCCTAATACTCCAAACTCAATCCCAACGGCATTTAAAATCTTCACAAAAGCCTTGGTGATCTTTTTTGCACGATCGTCATAACTACCTGCCGATCCCACCCAAAACAAAATTTCTGGTTGTTTACCTTCGGCCGTATATTCTGCCATTGTCTTTACGGTCATAGCTGCAATTTATATAACTAGTTCTTACTTTTCTTTTTACTCTGAAATGTCAGGCTTTGTTTGTAGGCCTCTGCTTGTTCTATAAGCTCTGCCGATAATACCTTTGAATAAATAGGTGAACTTGTATCGTAATTTATTAATACCCATTTATTGTTCGTTGCTTCCTCCTTTAAAAACACAGTGATTTGATCTTTTTGTAAGACCTTCATCGTGTTATCTGAAATAAACTCAACATCCAGCCCTTGACTATTCATCATGGCTACCATCATTTCTTTTCCTTCGTCATCAAATGATTCATCAATGAATGTCATGTTCATTTTCATATCATATGAAACAAAGGCAAACGTAAGATTACCTTCTTTTCCTTCATAGATATCGGAAATTTTGTAAGCAGGAATCTCATTAGGAATGTCTATTTTAAAACCTTCACCTCCATTAAACATACTTTCAAAAAGGGAAATCATCATTTCCTTAGGAGCAAATTCAAATACTTTTGGATGCGTTCTATTAATGATGGCCTCAAAATTTTTATTTACGGTGTCTTCAAACATTTCTAAGGCGAGGTCATTGATCAACGCTTTTGTATCACCCGGATTTTCTTGGGCCGTGAGAACCGTAAAACCAAATAGCATTATTAGACAACATACCACATGTCTAAGGTTTAGGTATTTCTTTATACGCTTCATTGCTTACTCGTTTTTCCAGTTTAATCTATCCATTTGACTATAAGGCCATGGAGCTCCATTATTCTCAATATTAGTCATCATATTATTAAGTTCTGTAGGCGCTGCCGACTGTTCCATGACCAAATAACGTCGCATATCCATAATAATAGACAACGGACTTATGCTCACCGGACATTCTTCTACACATGCATTACAGGTGGTACACGCCCAAAGTTCTTCTCTAGTGATATAGTTATCTAGTAATTGCTTTCCATCATCTTGGAAGGTTCCATTATTTGCGTCTATATTCTTGCCCACCTCTTCTAATCTATCACGTACGTCCATCATAATTTTACGTGGTGAAAGCTTTTTCCCTGTAAGATTTGCCGGGCATGAAGAAGTACAGCGACCACATTCTGTACAGGTATATGCACTTAACAGTTGTGTCCAATTGAGATCAGTTACCTCACTAGCGCCAAATTTTTCAGGTTCTTCGTCTGAATCACCTTCCGCTGGTGCTGCAAATGGATCAGCATTTGGATCCATCATAAGCATTACTTCTTTTGTTACTGAATCTAAATTATCTAATTGCCCCTTTGGTTTTAAACTTGCATAATAGGTGTTAGGAAAGGCCAACAGAATATGGAGGTGCTTTGAATAGTACAAATAATTTAAGAATACCAATATTCCTAAAATATGCAGCCACCAAGCTGATCTTTCAATGATATGCACTGTGTTTTCATTTAATCCGTCAAACCATGGGGCTATATATTGGCTTATTATATTACCAGAATCCATCGCTTGAAATGGTACATCTGTGGCATTCATAACCAAAAACAAGGACATTAATACCATTTCAAAATATAAAATGTAATTGGCGTCATTTTTGGGCCATCTCGTCATTTCTGAATTCCAAAAACGCTTTATTTTTATAAGATTACGTCTTGCCCAAAAAACAATCACTGCCAACAATACGAGCACTGCCAATACCTCAAAACTTCCAATAAGCACACCGTAAAGACTCCCTATTGATGCAAATATGCGATGTGTACCCAAAAGTCCATCAATGATTATCTCTAACACTTCTATATTGATGATAACAAATCCCACATAAACAATGATATGCAAGAGTCCAGAAATTGGTCTACGGGTCATTTTACCTTGACCCATGGCAATGCGCATCATATTTTTCCATCGCTGCCCTTTTTGGTCGCTTACATCTACATCTTTACCAAGTTTAATATTTCTGGTTAATTTTTTAATGTTCCTTACAAAATAGCCGATGCCAATTACCAGAGCAATGGCAAATAATATGTTAGGTAGATAATTCATACGTAATGGTTAGCTATTAATTTTCGCTATACGGTATTTCTTTTTTAGAAAGTATCCTAAAATAACGTTTTGGATGAAGTTTTATATCTCTAAGCAATGCTTCTAATTCTTTAGTAGCTCCTTCTAAATTATTATATAAAGCATCATCCTTCATGAGTTTACCCATTGATCCTTCACCCCTTTCTAATGCTTTTAACAAAGTGCTAAAACTAGTAATGGTCGATTGTAACTCATTGATGGTACCGCTCAAATTAGCACGGGCCACCTCGTCAGTAATAGTCGCCAAATTTTTTGAAGTTGTTTCAAAATTAGATATGGTACTATCTAGCTTTTCCTGATTATTAGTCAGGAGCTTATTTATAGATTTTGAAGTGTCATTAAATGATGCGACCAAGGTATTAAGCTCGGCAATGCTTCCTTTTAAGTTAGCTTTCGTCTGTTCATCAAAAACCTCATTGATATTATGTAAGAGCTCATCTGAGCTTTTTAATACTTTCCCAAGATCTTCTTGCAAGGGCGTTAGTTTTTGGTTTACAAGCTCAGAAAGACCTGCTTTAATTGATCCTTCTAAAACGTCGCCACTAACTGCAACTGGAGCATCATCTAGTGCTGGGATTATGGCTACCGCTTTTCCACCAATTAATCCTGCTTCATATAATTCGGCTTTGCTATTCTTTGAGAATACAAAATCGTTATCTACAAGCAATTTGACATTAAGTTTACCCGATCCATCTTCTGTAAATGTTATACTCTGAACCTTACCAACAATGTTCCCGCTAATTGTTACTGGTGCCGATGGGGCTAAACCTTCGACATTGTCGTAAACAGTATAAAAAGTACGTGAGGAGTCTAATAAATTTTCGCCTTTAAGGTAGTTAAAAAGGTAAATTATGAGTAGCAATCCCGATATAACTAAGATGCTTGTTTTTACTTCTCTAGAAATCTTCAAAAGTGATTATTTTTGGTTAATAACAAAAGTAGCAATTAATTTAGATTAGGCTCTAATTAGCAATTATTTTTAAAGCTTCACTTACTGGAATAGTTTCTCCATCTAAATAGGCCACAATAAAACAACTTGAATAACCTTTGCTTTTTGCTTCTTGTTGATGTTGTTTTGCTTGATCGTAATTGGAAGTGTCTCCGTAAAAATATTTATAGCCATTACCATAATTTTCCATACTCACCCCTCTCAAGCCTTTAAAATTATAAGGTTTTGTTTCTAGTTTTCTAGCACCAGCAGCTATTTGTACCTTAAATGTTACAGATTTATTGGTTATATCTTCATCTCCTGGTTCTATTAAAACATCATCTGTAGTATAGGTGAGATGGTTGTTTTTTACGTAAGCCATCACTGCATTGTACAATGATTTAGCCATTGTTTGTTTACCTCGCTTAGAATTAAGATAATCTTCTTCTTTTCTGTGTGTTAAAAAACCTAATTCTACCAATACACTTGGCATAGAGGTTTGCACAAGCACTAAAAACCCTGCTTGCTTCACCCCACGGCTCTTACGTTTAGCAGTAGCAATAAATTCGTCTTCAATTTTTCGAGCTAATTCAATACTTTGATCTAAATTATCTTCGGCCATTAAGGCATAAGCGATGATTGATTCTGGTTTGTTAGGATCAAAACCCTGATAATTCTCCTCATAATTATCCTCTAAGAAAATAGCCGAGTTTTCACGCTTTACCACTTCTAAGTTTGTAGCCTCTTTATGCAAACCTAAAACAAAAGTTTCTGAGCCATATGCTGTTCCACTTTTTCCTGGTTGTGCATTACAATGTATTGAAATAAATAAATCTGCGGCGTGATTATTGGCTACTTTGGCACGTTCCCAAAGGGTAGGAAACTTATCATTCTTTCTGGTATATACCACTTCAATGTTATTATCTTTTTCCAGCAGTTTCCCTAGTTCTAGTGAGACATCCAATGCAACATCCTTTTCGGTAGTTCTATATCTACCTGTTCCTGGCGTACCACCATCTTTTCCGCCATGGCCTGGATCTATAACTACAACAAATTTACTACTCTCAGCTTGACTAAATAAAGGTTGCCAAGCTATTGCAAGTACACATACTAAAAGGCAGCTTAACTTCGTTTTCATATTGACTAAAACGACTTTTAAATTGGGTTTATTTTATATAATATCTTTTTGTAGATATTAAAATATTCACAAAAAAATATATGTACATTTGGCATTTCAAAAACCGAGCCATAATTTTACAAAAATACACCTAAAAGCGTTGCAAACAAACACCCTTAAAATACTTTTTGCTCTAAGTTTTACAGTGTTTATAAACACTTTTAGCTCTGCTCAAGATATACCTCCTACAAAGGAAAAAATAAAACCTGTTGTTGCAAAGGATACCTTAACCACTGCTATTGATACTTTAAAAGTAACGGACAAAGCTCCTTTTGAGATTGTTCAAGACACCACTGTTATTGACAGCATTCAAAAGGAAAAGTTCTTAAAGGACATTGTTAAATATACGGCTACAGACTATGTTTCGGTGAATCAACGCACAAAAAAAATCTATCTCAGAAACAACGCAAAGATTAATTATGAGGATTACGAAATTACCTCTGGAATCATTGTTATAGATTATAAAAAGAATGAAGTGTATGCTGGTAGGCTAAAAGATTCTTTGGGTAACTATAGTCAGGCTCCAGTATTTAAGCAAGGTGATGACATTATTGAACCCGATTCTATTAGGTTTAATTTTGATACACAAAAGGCACTCATCTTTAATTCTAAAACCGAGCAAATGGGGGCTACCATTCATGCAGATCTCACAAAAAAGGAAAATGATTCGGTGTATTTTATAAGGCGTGGAAAATTTACAACTTCAGATAATTTAGAAGATCCCGAGTATTACTTTTTAATGCGAAATGCCAAGGTAGTGCCAAATAAAAAGGTTGTAACCGGTTTAACCAATATGTTTATTGCCGATGTTCCAACACCTATAGGTTTACCTTTTGCCTATTTTCCATTAACACAAAAAAGAACCTCTGGTGTAATTTTCCCTTCTTTTGGTGAACAAAATGATAGAGGGTATTTTTTACAAAACGGTGGATATTATTTTGCGATAAGTGATTACTTAGATTTGGCAGTTCTTGGTGATTATTATACCAATGGTAGTTATGGGATGCGCTTTGAAAGCAACTATGCCCTTAGATATAGATTTAGAGGTAATATGAGTGTACGCTTCGAGAATTTGATAACCAGTGAAAGAGGGTTCCCCGATTACTCAAAAACGAACATCTATAATATTAGATGGTCACATAGTCAAGATGCTAAGTCAAATCCAACCTCACGTTTTTCTGCATCTGTGAATTTAGGTAGTAGTAGGTATTACCAACAATCTATTAATCAGCTAAATGGATCAAACTTCTTAAATAATACACTTGCGTCATCGGTTTCTTATTCTAAGACTTTTGGTGGTGAACCTGAGGTAAATATAAGCTTAACAGCAACACACTCGCAAAACACACAATCTGAAAGCATAAGCATGACACTTCCAACCTTTCAAGGAAGTGTGGGCAGAGTCTTTCCATTTGCTCCAAAAGTGGGAAGTAAAAAAGGCATTATACAGAATATAAACTTGCAGTATAACGCTCGCGCCGAAAACCGTATTCAAACCACCGATTCTTTATTCTTTAAAAAAGAAATGTGGGACGATGCTAAAACAGGTATGCAACATTCTATACCTATCACCACTAACTTTAAGCTATTTAATTATTTTAGTTTAAGTGCCAGCACAAATTTTGAAGAAGTTTGGACGCTTAATACTGTTCAAAAAAGTTGGGATGTTGATTTGCAACAAGAGACCACTACTGAAGTACGCGGTTTTGATGCGTTTAGAACTTATAATTTTAGCACGAGCATTGGTACTACATTGTATGGTATGTTTGAGTTTGGTGATGATAAAAAAATTCAAGCTATACGACATGTTGTTAGACCATCGTTGAGTTATAGTATATCACCTTCGTTTGATCAGTATTATGATACCTACGAAGTTATTGATGCCAATGGTCAGACTATTGAAGAAGTAGAATATACACGTTTTGAAGAATCTATTTTTGGTAGACCTGGTAACAACTATTCGAGTAATTTAGGGTTGACAATTTCAAATACCATTGAAGCTAAGGTTAGAGACCGAGACAGTACTGCTACAGAGCCAAAGAAAATTAAGATTTTAAACAGTTTAAACTTTAGTACGGCCTATAACTTAGCTGCCGATTCTTTACGTTTAAGCCCCATACGCATGTCTGGTGGTACCCAATTATTTAAGAAAATGAATATCAACTTTGGTGCTACACTAGACCCATATGCACTAGATAATAACAATAATAAAATTGACACCTGGAACTATAAAAATGGTGGTAGTTTGTTTAGATTAACAAGTGCTAATTTTACGATGAACTATTCTTTCTCGAGTAGTGATTTTGGAGGTGACGGTGAT
>CAZAPO010000001.1:0-3454 GCA_964487005.1 uncultured Flavobacteriaceae bacterium | reverse complement strand
ATGTTCTTTCGGCACCAAAGCTTAAGGAAGCTATGGCTCCGTGTTTTTTCAGCTCTTTTTCATTATCGCTATGCCATCCCATGGCTTCTTCACCATCATGATACAAATTACAGAGGCAGGTGTTGAAGGTTTCTTCAGTTTTGTGCTCTACAAACTCTTTTAACTTTAAAAGTTCTTTTGTAAAAGGTAAGGCTTGTTTTAAAATGCCAGAATATTTGTATTGAAAATTTTCTTCACCGTACCAGGCAACTTTTCTTTTGGTTACATGATGTTTACCAAAAACAATGGCTTCGTCATTTTTCCAATCAAGTTGCTGTTGCAATGAAATAAAAATGGCATCTGCTAATTCTTTCGGAAAAATGCTTCCATAATAATTAACAATGCCATCTCTTGGTAATAAATTTAATGATGGGTCTATACTATCATTAAAAAGTTTCACAATAAATTATTGATCTATATTTGATTTATCTTCTACTTCATTAAGCAAGATAGGTTTGCCAAAACCAAGAGCCTCTAATTTATCCATTTGGGTAGCGGCATCACCAACCACCAAATAGTTCATTTTATCTACATTAAGATATTTTTCAGCCAATAGCTTTACATCTTCAACAGACATACCCTTTACCACCTTCTCACGTTGTTTTGCATAATCATCTGGTAGCTGATAATTGCTAATATTACTTAACATATTTAGTTTTGATCCCATGGTTTCAAATGCTCTGGCATTACTTTTTACCATAAAGCCTTTGGTAACTTCAAGATCATTCTCATTATAGTTCTTACCATAATTTTCAACAATTTGTTTAACTAAAGCAGCCGATTCAAAGGTAACGTTAGAGCGTACACCACTAGAAATAGTAAATGCTCCCCTAATAGTACTCCCTGAAAAGTTTGAACGAATACCGTAAGTATATCCCTTTCCTTCTCTAAGTTGCTGTGTTAATTGTGAAGCAAATCCACCACCACCTAAACGATAGTTCAATACACTTGCCGAGTAGTAATCATCATCGGTGGCTGCTAATGCCGGATAACCAAACCTAATTACCGATTGTTTTGCATTTGGTACATCATAAAAGTAAACTTTCGAATTTTCTGGAGCCGTTGGTACTGATACCACAGGAATTGTTACTTCTTTTGCTTCCCAATTATTATTTAAGTTATCTAACGAAGCAATTACCGTTTCTTTTGATACATCTCCTACTACATGAAAACTTGTTACAGTAGGAGAAAGATTATTGGTGTAATAGTTTTGCAGATCTTCAATGGTGATTGCATTTACAGAAGCTTCATCTCCAATATTATTCTTTGATAATATATGATCCTGCCCGTAGGTCAATTTATCAAATTCTAATGCGGCGATGCTATTTGGATTTCCTTTTTGCCTTTGTAATTGACTTAATGTACTTTGCTTAATAAGTGCAAATTCATCTGTATCCCATCGAGGCTCTAGCAGAATTTCTTCGACTAGCTTCATAACGGCGTCGTAATTCTTAGCTAGTGAGTTTCCGGTGATAACAATATTTTCGTTTGTGGCGTAGGCATTTATGGAGGCCCCTAAACTGGCTATCGCATTTTCTAATTCTGCTGGTGTTTTGTTGGTTGTGCCTTTTGTGAGTAAATCTGCCATTAGGTTTGATACACCAATTTTATTGATGTCCTCTAATAGCATGCCACCTTTAATTTGCATATTGAATTGAACTAATGGAACCTCATTATTTTCTATTCCAAACAGTTGCATACCAGAGGATAGAGATTCTTTCCAAACTTCAGGAACCTTAACGTCTGGACTTTCACCATAAGGTGGTTCTACAGATCGATCAAATGTAGAAGGTGTTTTTTCATAGGTGGCTGCAATGCTGGCGTCAAAAGATTCTTCGGCCCCTTCAATAATTTGTTCTTCTACTACTTGCGCGAGTTCAGAGTTTGCCAAGGCTAAATCTGCTTGTCCTTTTGGGACAAAGCTTGTAGCAATGTAGTTTTGGTCTTTTACATAGGCCTTAAAAACACGCATTACATCATCTGCGGTTACCGCAAGTATTTTCTTGACATCTTCATTAATATATGCAGGATCATTTGCAAAAATTTGATATTGCGCTAATTGAAAACCTTTACCAAGAACACTTGATAAGCCATTATAGAAATCGGTTTCCTGGGTGGCTTTTATTCGATCTAAATCCTTTTGAGGGATTCCTTCAGCTTCAAAATTTGAAAAAGCTTCATTGATTGCACTTTGTACATTATCTAAATTTGTGTCATCAAATGCCGTTACCATGAGCATAAACTGCCCAGCAATTTCCGAACTATATTGAAACATACTTACACCATCAGTTAACTGATGTTCTTCCACTAAGCTTTTGTACAAAGGTGCATTTTTACCTTCTGCGAGATAACTCGATAATACGTTTAATGCATATGAATCTTCATGATATTGATATACGGAAGGCCACGTTAAAGTAAGCTGAGGTAATCGTGCAAAATTATCTTCATAATATAACTTTTTAGAAGCTGCGAGTGTTACAGGCTGCTTTTCCATTTTTGGAATTTCCTCTCCTCGTTTAATTTCATTGAAATACTTTTCTACCCACTGTTTTGCTTGTTCAGTGTCAAAATCACCAGCTATAGTTAAGGTTACATTATTTGGTGTATACCAACGGTTATAGAAATCTTTTACATCTTGTAAGGTAGCATTTTGGAGATCTTCTAAAGATCCAATTACTTGCCAACTATAGGGATGTTCTTTTGGATACAGGTTTTTATCGATGACATAAAAGTTGTGTCCGTATGGACGATTGTCAACCCCTTGTCTTTTTTCATTTTTCACTACCTGCTTTTCTTTCGCTAATACTGGCTCGGTAACTGTATTTATAAAAAATCCTAATTTATCGGCTTCTGCCCAAATCATTTTTTCGAGTGCATCCTTTGGTACGGTTTGAAAGTAATTGGTACGATCCCTACTTGTTGAACCATTAGCACCCGAACCACCTATTCGAGCACTCATTTTATCTAGGCCACCTTTACCAAGATTTTCAGATTCTAAGAATAAGAGATGTTCAAATAAATGAGCAAAACCGGTACGTCCTTCTTTCTCACGTGCCGACCCTACATGCGCTGTTAAAGCCACGGCCACAACGGGATCTGATCTATCGATATGAAAAATTACATTCAAACCATTATCAAGTGTGAATTGTTCAAATTCAATATTGAATTCTTTTGTTTGTGTGTTGTCATTCTGACAAGCCGTTACAATAAACAGTAAACTTATTAGTAAGGCTTTGATTGATACAGATTTCATATAAGGTGGTTTATTTATTAACTCTAAATTATTCAATTATTAGTTAACGAAGAAAATGGCATTCACTAGAAACAGTTTTCCGTTTTCCCAAAAACTTCTAAACATGGTGTTGTCTACCATATAGACAAAACTACCTCTTCCCATTCTTTCTTCTCCAAATAC